>JACWMK010000082.1 GCA_015661405.1 Methanobacterium sp. | reverse complement strand
AATATAGGTTGGAATTTGGAAAAGTTATTTTTACATCTTTCTCTAGATGGAATATATATTAAGTTGAAATAAATTTTATTTATTATCATGATTAAATAAGAATTAAAGAATTCTATTAAATTTTACAAAATAATATTTAATCATATAGTTTATGCTCATATTTTTTATGCTAAAATTCTGTATATAATATCTAATAATATTACTAAATTTTGTGATAATAATGCTTCGAGAAATTTTCATTACTATGCGGCCTAAACAGTGGTATAAAAACCTGGTCATATTCATAGGAATAGCTTTTTCTTTAAATTTATTAAATATTAACTTATGGATAATTATAATATCCGCTTTTTTCATATTCTGCTTACTATCCGGCAGTATATATCTTATAAATGATGTTTTAGATATTGAAAAGGACAGAAAGCATCCTAAAAAGCGTGAAAGACCATTACCTTCAGGAAAATTGAAACCATACCCAGCCATTGTAGCTGCAACGACATTCACCTTAATCGCATTAGTAGGGTCTTACTTAATAAATCTACCATTCTTCATTATCTCCCTTGCTTTCTTCCTATTGATAATGCTTTACTCTTTATATTTAAAAAACTTCATTATCGTTGATATAATGATTATATCAACTGGTTTTGTTATGAGGGCCGTAGCGGGGGCTTTAGCCATCAGTGTTATAGTATCGCCATGGTTAATTATATGTGCTTTTTTACTTGCCTTATTTTTAGCTTTAGGTAAGAGAAGGCATGAATTATTCTTATTAGGAGATAAAGTTAATGAGCATCGTCAGAGTCTTGATAGTTTCTCAACTGAAATGCTGGATCAGATGATTATCATAACAACTAGTACTCTGATAATGTCTTATTCTCTTTACACTTTCTTTACAGGTAAATTATTAATGATGATAACTATACCGTTTGCTTTCTATGGAATATTTAGATATTTATTCCTTATTCACTCTGAAAATATGGGCGGAGAACCGGAAATGATATTTAAAGATAAGGGAATGGTACTAAGTATAATATTATGGGCTTTAGTAGTGTTTTTAGTACTTTATGTGAATATAGGTGGTATTTTAAATGTTAAATAATCTGAAAACATTTAAAAGAATTGATCTAATAATCTCTGTTTTGATTACAGTTATTGTAGCTTTGACTCGTATTCCTTTTGTAAGCAAATTTTTATATGAATGGGATTCCGTCTCTTATGCTCAAGCTTTTCAAAACTTTAATATAGCTCAGGGACAGCCTCAACCTCCCGGTTATATATTATTCGTGGCCCTGGGAAAAGGTGTGAATTACATATTCAATGATCCTAACACTAGTATGGTATTTTTAAGCGTGGCATTCAGTATCTTAACATCCATATTAATTTATTTCTTTGTAAAGCAGATGTTTTCAAGAAGAATAGCCATCATTACATCTATATTATTAATATTTAACCCATTATTTTGGTTCTACGGGGAAATCGCTAGTATTTATATTTTTGAAGCTTTCTTCGCAGTTTTAATAGCTTATCTCTCTTATAACGTGTTAAAAGGAGATGGACGATTCCTCTACCTATCAGCACTGGTTTTAGGTTTAGCTGGTGGATTTAGATTAGATTTAGTGGAGTTTATGTTTCCGTTATGGGTATTCAGTCTATGGTTTAGTAAAACTTCCTTCTTTAAAATAAGTAAAGCATTAATTGTATTAATTGTAGCAGTTCTCTTATGGTTTATACCAACTATACTTTTAACAGGAGGATTAGGACAGTACCTGCAACTTTCCGCTGCACAGTCAACAGTTTCCATTAACACCTCAATTTTATTAGGTGCTAGCCTCTCTTCTCAATTAGTAAATTCAGGACTCGCTTTAGTCTGGTCTCTTTGGGGATTAACTATCTTTGGAATAATTATGATCCTCCTATTCCTACTTTATCATCATAGTGGTTGGAGATCTAAATTCATACCTTACCTTAAAAATCCACTTAGCATTTTCTTCATATTATGGATTGCTCCTGCTTTCCTTTTCTACTTAATAATCTATGTAATAAAACCGGGTTACATTCTAGTGTATCTACCCGCATTAATGATTATACTAGGATATATTGTGAATCATCTTTCTCATGATTTGCATATTACATTCCCCAAAATTTCAGCTCGTTCCTTTTTAGCAACTCTTTTACTGATTGGAATTATCGTAAACTCTGTAATCTACTTCTACCCTTATAATCTTCATCAAGGAGAGATATGGGAAACCCCACAGAGTGAATTGGATAATTCTGAAAAAATTTTTTATGAGATAAATGCAGGTATATTATATAATAACCAAAAGATCAAAGCAAATGATCAAAATACATACTTACACATTAAAACCATAACTAATCTATCAAATTCAAATCCAAATAATACTATAATTGTTATTAGAGACATAAGTAGAGAAGATGAGGGCTTTGATTTTAATAAAGCCATGTATTATTTACCAAATTATAATGTATATTACTTACTCGGCTCTGAAAATTCACATATCACTAATAATACTGTTACAGTGTGGCATGGACAATATAACAATTATAATATAACTTATGCACCAGTGGTAGATATCCCATTAAATCAGTCGGTTAAACAGATTATTTGGGTAATGAGTAATCAAACAAATTTCTATCAAGAAGTGCAATCTCAAGTGGGCGTGCAAACCATAAGTTTACCTAATGGTTTAAATATTTACTATTCTAATATTGGAAGCGGCCCGGTTAATCTTCAAATAGGTGGATATGTATTCACGAGATGAAATATCAAAAATATCCTTAATAAAAAAAATGAGGTTATTAAAAATTGAAATACGATTTACACATTCACTCTAAATATTCAGTTGACGGTTATTGTGATCCTCAAGTACTAGTGAAGACTGCTATTAAAAAGAAATTGTCTGGTATAGCTGTAACTGATCATAACACCATAATGGGAGGATTAAAAACTATAAAATATCAAAATAATGATTTTCAAGTTATAATTGGTTCTGAAGTAATTACTGATCGAGGCGAAGTGATTGGACTCTTTTTAACTGAGGAGATTAAATCGAATATCTTCACGGAAGTGGCTGAAGAGATCAGAGATCAGGATGGATTGGTAATTATTCCTCATCCCTTCGATGAAATCAGGGGTAATGGGATTAATCTTCAAAAAAATGATGTTAAATTAGTGGATTTCGTAGAAGTTTTCAATTCCCGATGTTTACTTCAAAAATATAATGATAAAGCCCATGAATTTGCCAAGGGGAATGATTTGAAATGTGTAGCAGGTAGTGATGCTCATTTTGCAAATGAAATAGGAAAAGCAGGAATTATAACATCAGAAGAAGATGTTAGAGAAGCCTTTTCTAAAGGTAATATGAATATCTTTGGGAAGAAATCAAACTTCATTTATCTTGGTTTAACAAAGGTGCTGAAAACATGGCGAAAGGCAAGTTCTGGTTAATCATACTTTTTGCAGTAGTAGTATACCTTATAATGGGTGTATATGCTAACTTTGGGAATCTCCTATTAGCTCTGGAGAAATTTAACTGGATATACTTACCTTTAATGATCATACTAGTAACTTTAGCTTATTTTGTAAGATTTATTAAATGGAATTTTTTCTTGAGAAATGTGGATGTTTATCTACCTCTTAAACAAAACCTGTTTGTATTCTTCAGCGGCTTGTCCATGACTATAACACCGGCTAAGGCAGGGGAAATATGGAAAGGATGGCTTATAAGAGAAATTAATGGAGAAAATTTGAGTAATACTGTTCCAGTTGTAATTGTAGATAGGGTAACTGATGTTATAGGTCTAATAATCTTATCACTTACTGGAATTTTATATTATAAAAGCGGAATTTACGTATTATTGATTCTGGTAATCTTATTCGCCGCTTTTATAATTGCAATTAAATCGGAACCCATATCTAATCGTCTGATTTCTATATTAGAAACACGAGCTGGAAGATATTCTGGAGATATAAAGGATATGCATGAAACCTTCAAAAGAAGCTTGGCATCTAAATATTTAGTGGGAATGTCATTATTAGCTGTTTTAGCATGGTTTCTGGAATGTTTGTCCATCTTTTTTGTAATCCAAGGATTTGGACAATCCATCAGTTTAGTGCTCTCTGTTTTTCTATACAGTTTCGCATCCATAGTGGGGGCTGTAAGCTTGATACCGGGAGGTTTAGGTGTTGCAGAAGCAACTTTATCTGGTCTTTTAGTTATTTTCGGTTTTAGTTCCAGTATAGCTGTGGGTGCGGCGTTAATCATAAGATTAGGAACATTATGGTACGGGGCTATTTTAGGCTTCTTAATTTATTCAATATTCAAAAAAAAGTTTATCGATTCACAATAAAATTAATTAAAATTGAAAGTATAAAAAAATGAGGTTTAAATAAAAAATGTCAATTGTATCTATACTAAAAACATCACCTGAAACTATTAATGAAGATTATAATCATTTAATGCAGCTTGCAGAATACAAAGATCACCTTTCTAAAGAGAATAATACTATTTTGAAACTTAACTTATCATGGACTCTTTTTTATCCAGCTTGTTCCACACCACCCTGGCAACTTAAAGGTGTTTTAAAGACTTTGAATGATGATAATTATCAGAATGTGGTTGCTGTTGAAAATCAGACTGTAGTCACTCACCCCTGGAAGGGAGCCTATTTGAACAAATGGTTACCTCTTCTAAAGGAACATGAAATAGAATTTCAGCCACTCACCAACGTGGAATGGATTCGATATCAACCTAAATCTGATACTATGGCTATGGATGAAATATTTAATGAAATATTGATTCCTAAAATGTTTAAAGACGCTAACGTAATTCATTTCCCTACAGTAAAAACTCATGGTCACACTACAACTACTGGAGCTATGAAGAATGCTTTTGGAGGGTTGATTCCTAAATACCGTCACCATGCTCATAAAAAGATTCATGAAATCTTGGTGGACTTACTTTCCATCCAACAGGAAATTCATAGTGGAATTTTTGCAGTGATGGATGGTTGCATCTGCGGTGATGGGGCTGGACCAAGAACAATGGATCCTTATGAGGGAAATGTGATTTTAGCTAGTCAGGATCAGGTGGCTATAGATGCTGTTGCAGCTAAAATCATGGGATTTGACCCTTTAAAGATAGATTATATTAAAATGGCCCATGATAAAGGTTTAGGTATGGGGGATGTGGATCAAATAGAAATCAGAGGCTTGGAGGATACAGATTTCGGTAAAATGAATTTTGGTTTCCAGACTAAGAAGAGTCCGGTAATTACTTGGGATCAGCGGCTTAGAAAGAAGACTATGGGTGTTAATTGGCTGCATCAGTTTTTATTTAATTCACCTGTATTTAAAACATTTATTTTCGCTTCAGAATTTTATCACGACCGTTTATGGTATCCTAGGACTGGTAAAAAGAATATAGATGAGTTTAAAAAAAGTGAATGGGGTGATCTTTTTGATAAATATGAATATGGTCCATTTCCCGAATTTAAGGAAGTTAAAGAGTGGGATCCTTATTAATTTAACTATAAATCTTTGAATATTTGAGAACTATTGAAAATATTTTCTATTATTTTTTAATTTTATTATGTTAAACTGTATAATTTGTAAAATTTATTTTATAATTAGATTTATTTTTTCGGCAATAAAAATCAGCTTGCATAAGAAAGGCACAATAACTCCGGAATTGTAAAATATACCATATGAATTTGAAAGCTTGGTATAATAGATTTATCAGGTTTTTACTAAAAAAAAATGAAAAGTTATAAATCCTCAGAGGAATATTTAAAGTTCATTTTTTAGTTGCTTTAAGATATAACGTTAAAGATAATACTTAATGCTTAAGAGCGAAAAGTAATGTTATTCATTTATTTTGAATCAATATTTATCTTTTAATAACTGGCAAACGCACCTCAGTTAACAATTCTTCCTCAGGAGTTATCATTGGATCATTAAAGTATGCTTCACTTATTGGTCCTACAATATCATATTCATTTTCTACTGAGTATTCTATTACAGTATGAATTGTTGGACCTACTTTAGTGTAAGGTCCCTTGTGCATAGCAGCCAGTACTGAATGCTCTGGTATTTCCTTAATTCCAACTTTACCCTCGGGTAATACTTCACCTTCAAATCCAAACCCGATCTCGTATTGCAGTTTATCCTCAGTTACTTCTTCTGGAGAGTTGAAATAAGTTCCATAGACTAAACCAGTCATTTTCAATTTTTTTTCCATTAACCATTGCGCAACTTCCTGCATAAGTTCTGGAATCTTATCATAACTCCCTACATAAGGTATATATGCAACTTTTTCTGATTTCACCCTAAGTAGTTTTATCAGAGTTTTTTTAGAATTATTATTATTTTTTATTTCTTTTTCTCCCACAATTTCTTCGCTCTCTATTCTTTTCTCGATTTCCATATTCACCCTCCATACAACAATTTTTCATTAATAAGATTATATATACAATTCTCAAATTAAATCTTTATTTAAATTATTATTATTTAATACCTCTAAAATGTTAAAAAGAATTACCGGTGGATGTTAAAGTAATGATATCGGGCACATTATATTCATAATTATTCCCTCCTATTCTAATAAACACTATATTTATTGCTAATTATGTAATACTTTATTTATTTAAAACAAAACATATTTAAATCGTATTTTTCATAAAAAGATAAAACTAGAAGAGCTAAAGATTAAATAGGCGATTATAATGCTTCATAAAGGAATTGCATTAACCCAATTCACCTATTTTCACTACTTTTGAAGCACATAATCATACAAACGCGCATCCTTGCTCGCCTGCCTGCCTGTTCAATCGCTTTCATATTCAACTTTTAGAAAATTTACAATAAAAAAAAAGAAAGTAAGAATAAGTCCTTTTAAATCGGAAGTGATGAATCAAGCAGGCGATCAATCTAAGAATAGAAAAATCATTAAATAACGGATTGAACTAATAATTAAACTCTATGAATCTATCCCATTACATATATCCTAATTTACTTATTTTCACTAGTTTTAGACAACTTAAAAATAAAAACGTGCATGATCGCGAGCTCAATTGTTTTCATATTAATTAATGGCGCAACCAAGCACAAATGCAGTGCAAAAATAATTAATAATGTTTTAAGAAAGCTGGTATTCTCAACAATTTAGTCTATCAATATTTCCACTAATTTTCTTACGTATGGAATAACAATAAAAGCTATTGGAGCAGAAACGATAATTCCCACTAATAAAGATTTCAGGAAAGCTAGAAG
>JACWMK010000081.1 GCA_015661405.1 Methanobacterium sp. | reverse complement strand
TAATGATGTTTCAAATGTTTTAATATTTCCAATTTCATTCAAGTCTATATTCTTTAATAATTCCTCGTTTTGATTATGAGTATTAAAGATTAAGTCTGATGGTTTACCTATTAACTCATTTTTTGAGTATTTTAATATATTCAATGCACTTTGATTGACTAGTATGATATTTTTTTGAATATTTAAGATAATTAGAAAGTTAGACATTGTGGATATTATTTTATTAGCAGCCATAGCGGGAGTTAATATAGGGAAACGGAATCTCCATATTCCATATGCTATAAATATTAAACCGATTGTAATGTTTGTCATTGTTAATTCGGGTATTTGAATAGAGGATAATGGTAAAATAAGGTCTGTAATTAAACTAACTATTAAAGGTGTGAAAAGACCTATAAAAATAAAAAGGGTTTGTCTTTTCTCTAATTCTTCTTTCGCATCGAAATAATGTTTTAATATTAGTAGTGAAGGAAATAAGCCTCCGAAAATACTCCAAATACCCATTATGGTGAAGAATGGTATTAGGGAATATATATTATATGTCCAACCCCAGTATTCATGGATTGCTGCTGAATTACCTGCAGTTGTAATGCTAATTAATCCGAAAATTGAGATAATAGCTGCGGGCATGTACATTAGGAAATAAAATGATTTATATTTAAGTAATCCAGTTCTACCGGTGTATACCAGTGTTATGTTTATTAAAACTGATAGCACAAATGGCCATAGGGCACTTAGTTTTAACCAGAATATTGCATTAGTAATTGTTTCTGCTTGACGATATCCGAATTCTGCGAATGCTAAAAATCCGACTAAAATTGATAAAATCGCTACTAATTTGTTTAGCTGATTTTCTGGATTCTTGTAATAAATAAAATTACCTATAAAAACGCATATTACAGCAGCTAATAACGAAGTTAATGCGAAAATATTCATGAAAATTTTCCTTCAGTAATTAGTTTAATAAAGTTTTTCGATAATTAATTTATATATTATGGAGAATCTTTATTTAATTTTATTCCTAATAATTATTATAAAATTATGAAAAGAATTGATTTTGAATGCTAATTTGAAGTTAGGAAAGTACCCATTAACTTTACAGCCCCGTTTATTAAAATAACTTTTATATTTATTAAATCCCCAAAAAAAATTAATTTAATTTTAATTTCTGGAAAATGGAATATTTTTTTTATTATTAATTTTTTTGGTTACTATTTATTTTTGGATTTTTATTATTGTTTTAATATTTAAATCTGCAAACAATAATGTAAATCTCATGTTACATAATAGCCCAATTGATAGATTAATGTTAATTCTCTCTTATTTTATGAGATTATCCTTCATAATTTAGGATATGATAATAATAGGATATAATATATTAATTCTGCTTCGTTAAACTTTCATATAGTTAACCGTAAGGTCTGTTATAAGATCTTAATTTTGATATCCAGCATGGGTTTTCCTGCTATTGAAAGATTTGGTTTTGAAATTATCATATACAGTTGGGTTTATAATCTTATTATCATTTCTGTTGTATTTTCAGCAATTTGTATTATGAAATAATTTTTAAAAATAATTTGTATAAAAATTTACTGGACTTAATCCTTACATTAATCTTTATATTTATTTTATATATCCAAATTTCAATGTATTTTTAATTATTTCCAATAAAACTTTTTTAATTCATATTGTACAACTTCAAAATATTATATTATAGTACAATTTCAAGTGTAAAAAAACATTAAAAATAAAAAAAAAGAAATTTTTAAGTCAATACTTTAAGATTTAGTTCAATATTTAAAGCATTAACTGTTACTCTTTTTGCGTGTTTTGTGAGTTTAAATGCTCGTTTAAAGATTTTTTTAGCACTTTTATTCTGGAAAATCGAATTTCCCCTAATCTAAGTAAGAGTAATACTAATAAATGTGCAATTCCAATACTATACTCATCATACTGAATTAGTGAATGTGCAACTTTATGTCTTAAGTTGTACCCTGCTTTTTCGACTAGCAAAGCTTTGAAAAACAAAATTTCATCCTCATTAAATAGTTTTTCTTTTTTTTCAATAAAATAAAAAATTTTTGAAGGATAATATCATGTTAATCTCCTTCAAATTACGCCTCATAATCTGGTTTCTCTTATGTTTTGGTTTATTGTGGTCATTCCAACATCTAATGATGATTTAAGGAGTTTATATCCACCGTAATAATTAAACATGTAAACTTCGCTTGTTTTTAACTGTTCTTTGGGAACGTTTAATTCCATGGCTTTAAGAACGGGTTCTTCAATTCCTAATGCTGTGGCATAAATTAGATATTTATTCCATATTTCAATGGATTCTGGTGGATATTCTTTTATTAAATTGGAATTATGAACATATTTTTTGAAGTTATGCCATTTAGCATCGTATTCCTCTCCATTTGTAGTCCAGTGTCCTTCTATTCTTTGAGGTATAGTCAATGCACCTATCGCTACGATCCCTAATATTATGGATGAATATAAGATTAGACTTACACCGGGTAGATAAATGGCGGCTGTTATGAATATTATGATTGCTATTATTAATCCTAAACCGCCGAAAATATCTTCGTAAATATCACCCTTCTTATCGAATATTTTCTTAAGAACATCGTCAGTTAGAACTTTATTATGTATATCATTCTTCCAATGATGATATGATTCCCTGAATAATTTTGCAGTATTATTATTGATTAGATCCTCACAAATCTTATCTAGTGATATAAAACCATCATGTTCAAATGATTTTAGAAAATTTATAACATCATTTTCAAATATTTTAAGATTAGAATAATCATTATCTGGATTAACTTTTAGATAAATAAGACACAATTCACCTGCATCATCTTTATCTTCTTCTTTAGTGTCTGATTTATCTATAACTAGCAAATATTTCCTATTGATTAAATCCATTATCGTGGCTTTGAATCCATCCATATCGGGTTCGCCTATATTCTTAGAAAACCCCGGCCCACATATAGCATTTACAATAGCTGGAGGATCATCAGTAGGTGTATCACGCTCGTATTCAGCTTTATAACCGATTCTAGGTTCTTTTCCGAAGAAGAACCAAATTAATAATGGAATGAAGCATCCTAATAATAATATAACTGATATTAGTGTATAAAGATTCATATTAATGTTTTAGCCTCCAAAATTTAATTTCACATATTACTAATAAATCTAATTAATAAAGTTTGAAATATTAATCGTTACTATTAATTAAGAATTAATATAAGCGGTTTTTTCAGGATTCGTTTGACTGATTGAATATCAGTTTATTAATATTGGAGTGAGTAAGATACATTCAAATTACTAGTTATATAAAAGAAAATTTTAAGGATTAAGAAAAAATTTTGAATTAAAAAGGAAATATAAAATGAAAAACGTGGATCCTCGAAAATTTGGTTTTGATTCACAAGCCTATGAAAAAGCATCAAATAATATTCTTATTAAATATTATGGATATTTATTATTATTTGTATTGCTTTAGGTTTATTATTAATCGTTTCATCTGTTTTTACTTGGCCTTCACAACCTTTGCTCCTGTTGATCGGTGGTTTTTTCATAATTTTTGGAATCAATTTGAATTATCGTAAAAGTTTTGTTTCTAGTAAGATAAATCGACTGATTTTATTTCCATATTGGATAATAGTAATTATTTCCCTAATTTATCTTTTCATAATAAATCATTTTATAAATATTTTCATTTTTTATAGTATTCCACTTTTTTTAATAATCTTTTGGTTTTTTTGGCAAAGTTTCGCAAATAGTAGGATAATATCTGAATTATGTGATGGTTTTGAATTACTTGATAATTTTAATTATCATCAGGCGTTTGATTATTTTTATGAATATAACTTGAATCATAATAATCCTGTTGCATGGTCCGGTATTTCATGGGCCCTTATTGGGTTTGAAAGATATGATGAAGCTTTTGAATCCTCAGTTAAGGCTGTTCAAATGTCTTTAAGTTTTAATCAATCACTGCAGAAGGAAAACATTAATATAATACGATTTTATACTAGAGGTGCTGTCCTTTTTCATCTTAAAAGATATGAAACAGCATTGTATTATGCTGATGATATATTAAAAATAGATCAACCCACCAATTTCATCGGTTGGAATTTTAAAGGCGTGATATATGATGAAATGGGGAACCATGAAGAATCAATGAAATGTTATAAAAAGGCTTTACATTATAATCCAGAATATGCGGTTAAATTACCAAATAACTTCAATAACTCACAAAACTTAATTAATCAATTTAATACTTTAATAAAGCTTTATAAACAACTATAAATTTCATAATTTAGAATATTTTTTTAAAAAAATTTAGTTTTGATTTGGCTTGGAATCACATTTTGATTTTAAATATGAAATAGAAATTAATGTTAAAAATGTAGGGATGTAGATCTTTTATGGATATTTTAATCGTTGAAAATGAATCTAGTATTGTTTTGGATTTGAAAGAATCTTTACATAATTTAGGTCATAACGTAGTTGCTGTGGCTTCCACTGGGGAAGAAGCAATACATAAAGCAGATGATTTAAATCCTAATCTAGTTTTAATCAATATAAAATTAAAGGGTGAAATGAAGGGTGTGGAAGCTGCAAGGAAAATAGCGAGTCTTTATAAAATTCCAATTATTTATCTAAGTGTTTTTTATAAAAACTGTTTAAATAAATCATTGCAACTAACAGAAGATGCTATTATTTTAAGTGAACCTATAACGCAGGAGCATTTAGAATATTGTATCTCAAAAGCATTTCTTTAGATAAAATAAAGTACTGTAGTCTATACTAAACTTAAATAAATCAATTTAATACTTAATAACGCTTTTATAAACCATTCTAAATTTTGTTCTTTAAATTATTATTATTATTATTATTAAAATAAAAATTCAGGGTTGATTCCAAATAAATAATTAAAAAAATTTTTGATCCAATAAAAATTTATGTGATTATAACTAAATTAAAAACCAATATAAAAGTTAAAAACGTGAACTTAATTTTTGGGGGATTAGTAGTAAAATGGATGTTACAGAAGTTATTTCTAATGCAATTAGGTATCCTTTTTCTGATTGGAAGAAAGTATTAATTCAAGGTATTTTATTAATTCTAAATCTTACCGTTATTCTAGCATTTGGTGCGGGATATACGTTGAGAGTTATTAAATCAACTCTTGCGGGTTATGATGAACCTCCGGAATTCGATGATTGGGGTGGAATGCTTATTGATGGTTTCAAAGTTTATATTGTTGAGTTAGCTTACTTAATAATTCCATTAATCATAATCTTTGTTGGTATCATTGGGTTAGTATCTGGAGTTATAATTGGAACCATAATCAGTTCGTCAGTCTATTTTGAATTTTTCTTAACTTTTATAGTTGGTATAATACTACTTCTCATTCTCACATTATTTGCAACTATAGCTTTAGCGAATATGGCTTATTATGATGAACTTAAAGCTGCTTTTAAATTTAGTGAAATACTTGAAAGAATATCTAAAATAGGATGGGAAAAATATATTGTATGGTATATATTAACGATCATCATTACAATAGTGCTTTTTATTATCGCTGATATTTTGCGATTAATCCCATATTTAGGAGTTATCATTGCAATATTAGTGATCTACTCATATCTTTCCATTTATAGTGGAAGATCAGTTGCTTTGATATTCAAATCTGGTGATGAGGTCCAAAAAACAGCAGTATCATCCATTGAGTCTGTAGATGAAACTAAAACAGAGTAAGAATTTGTTGAAAGTAAAATAAAAATTTAGGATTATTATAAAATCTTTTCCAAATATTTCTACGTTTGGAGAGGATTATAACTTTATTTTTTTTAAATTAATCTGCTTCAATTATATAGCTATTATTTTTTTCTATAAAAATTTCAATACAAAGTCATATAACGCATGTAGGAGGGCGAAAGCCCCCTACATTTAAATTAATCTAGTTTTAATTTAACAGTTTCATCCTAAAATCCCTGAATAAAAAATAAAAGTAAATTCAATAAAGACTCTGAAAAATAGTTCTTGAACCTAAATATAGTCTCTTATACATAAAGATCCTATTAACCTAAATTCAGATGAGAAATTATTATCAGGAGCTTTAGATTATTAAGGAAAAGGCTATTAAGGCTAAAATCCAGGCCATAAGAGTTATTATTTGGCGTATATAATTTAAATGCTTCCATTGTGTGACCATCTTTTTTAGTTGAGGTTTAGATATACTTTCGGTTCCTTGCTGTAATTTTAACCCTTTCGGAATGAAATAGGAGAAAGTAAAAATTCTTTCTATAACAATGATTATTGATGAAATCAGCCACCAATCACCTCCTACACCATGGAAGAAATAAGCTGCTATTAAATTTGCAAGGCAGAGTATTGTGAGTGGTACTGTTGTCACGAAAACCCAAAATTTTTGTCCAGTGTCAGGCCATCGATATGTAGATGGGGAATTAGCCCATTCTGATACAATGATTCTGGCTTCATAAATTCCAGCCCCAAAGACAATGCCTATATTCATAACAAACAACCATAATAATATTTCATCATAAAACAGCATTATCCTACCACCTTCATTTGATTATTTGAATATAATTTTAATCCGGTCACTTCAATCCAAATAAGAGGAATTGCTACGAATAATCGTTCGGTTAATCCTTGGTATGAACTGGTAATTGTATACAAGAATATTATAAGCATCACGATTGATATTAATCCAGTTAACAGTGAAAATTTAGGATAATATCCCCATATTGTAGTTTTAGTTCTTCTTAGAGCCCACCAAATCAGTATTTGGGCTATTATTATGGTGAAAAACGCAACGAAAGTTGCAAGTAAATGTATCATATAAAAAAAGTAATCGGTTGTGAATACTGAAACTAATATTAAAGAAATTCCTGCGAATGTTACTCCAACTCCGAATATAATTAATAATAATTCAATGATGTTTTTTACCTTTTGTTTTGTGTGGGCTGATATGCTGAAGCCGAGGCCTATTGCAAAAGCGATTGATAGAAAACCGGAAATGATGAAATTCGTGTTTTGAATTATTGAATAAGGACCAATTCCAAGATAACTTATTTCAGTGTGGATTTGACTGTATCCTGGTCTTAGAAGACTTTCTATAATTATTAGGAGTGTAAAGAGGATGGGCATAATTATGCCGCAAATAATATAAATTCTATGATTTTTTTTAGAAGTATCAAGATTATTAGTCATTTTATAAATTCGCTCCTTTATGGCTCGTCACGGAGTTCTTCTATCAGTTTTTCGTATTGTGTGGAATTTGTTTCTCCTATAAATTTTGAGAATAGTTCGATAAATGTTTCTTGTTCATCATTTGATAATCTGGATAAGCCTTTTTCTACATATTCATTAACTTCATTTTCGGCTTCTTTGATCCATTTTTTTCCTTTTTCTGTTGTAACTAC
>JACWMK010000148.1 GCA_015661405.1 Methanobacterium sp. | reverse complement strand
TGTTTGACCGAGCTATTCAGTGAATTTATAGTTTACTACGTCCTCTTTTTTATCCATCTTTGTTGGTACTATATTGCAAAATTTGCATTGAGTTTCTGTTTTAAAGTATCCACAATAATTCATATAACAGATACTGAGACAGTCTGTTCCACGTATCTGTGCCACTTTGGACATTATGTACCATCATCAGTTACATTATTGTAGTACTCAGGGCGGGGAATCCAGTTTATCTCGGTTATGAATTTTCCTTCATGAAAAAGGGATAGGGAGTCATTGTTTGCCTTTATGATAAATGGTGATCTGCTATATTTCCGGAGTTGAACTATGGTTCCATCAGGAAGCTTAAAATCATCAGGTATTTTTTCTTTATCATGGCGTTCAAAGTCCCATTCAAACAGCCAGTGAATTTGTTCTTTATATTTTTCACCCACGCCATTTAGGGCAGATGTATTTATATTAACACCTTCGACTAGCAACTCTGCCTTAAGTTCAATCGCTTCAAGTACTTTTCCTTTAAGTCGATAATAATCTACCATTATTTATTCTACTCCTCAAATATTTCTAATTTAACTTTTAATTCCCTTTAAATGATATAAGATTTAAACAATTAGTTCATGTTATTAACATTTGATTTTAATTTGTTGTAATAATTAGTAGCTAATCCTAAATTGTATAACGATCGGATTTAAAAATCAATCAGGATAAAAAAGATGATAGGAAATAAAAGATTTAAATGCTAGAGTTTTTTATGTTGTATGAATTTAAAAGAATTTTCTTTGATTAAATCTTTATTACTTAAATCTCCTTTCTTAAAGAAATTTAAATAATCTAAATACGGTATCCAGTCCTTATCCTTATATTCCTCTGTACCAAGACGTTTATTTAATTCGTTAGTAATTTCCTGTAGATTGCCTATTTGTCCGGAAGAAAGTTCACCGTTATCATAGGCATAATCGAAGCAAGTTAATATAAAATGGCTAAGTCTTTCTTTAAAAATCTCCGGTTCTTTCTCATTAGTAAGTCTAATTCCTTTCAATCCAATTCCTGTCATATTATCATAACCTCCTGAATTTTATAAATATACCTCAAGTTATTTAAATATTTCATATTTTTTTAAAAAAAAATAGATCATTAGATAAATGCACTGACTCAATAATTTAACATTAGAAATAATAAAATAACGCATTAAAACTGAATTATTCTGCTAAGTATAACTTATTGTATATTTGTGGAAACATTCAGTTTTTCCGTCTGGAATACACTGATAAACAAAAAAAGATTGATTAACAAATAAATTTTTTGGCTATATGTTTTTTACTTTTTTTAGTTTAAAAAAAAAATATTTAAGCCCCTCCATTAACTTTTACAGCCTCGATATTTTTTTAAGTTTCGCCAATTCTATTACAATTTTTGTTATTTTTTGAAGTTCTGAAACAGAAGTGCATTCTTCACATGAATGGCAGCTGTTCATAGCTGCTGCTAATACAAGTCCATTTATACCATGTTGTTCTATGTTGTTGTTATCACTACCACCAAATGTGGAGCACAGCCTACAAGGAATGTTTAATTTTTCACATATATTTTGAAACCTTTTTACAACTGGATGGTTTAATGGTGTTTCATATGCTTCTATATGAAGTTCATGTGTAACTTCTATTTTTGCCCCATATTGTTTTGTTATTTTTGAGAATATTTTTATGACTTCATTTAATGCTATAAAAGTCTCATTATTGGAGTAACTGCGTATTTCTCCTTTGATAGCACATAAATCAGGTACAATGTTTGGAGCACGTCCTCCTTGAATAAGTCCTATGTTACATGTAGAGCTTTCATCAATCTTGCCAGTTTTTATTTGTACAAGTGCTTTTGCAGCTATAATTATCGCATTAACATTTTTGTCGGATTTAAAATTAGAATGAGCCGATTTTCCCTTTATAATTATATCAAAAGTAAGTAGTGAAGGTGCTATATTAGCAGCTGATCCAACTGTCCCTGATAAATCAAGAGTGTATGATTCCTTTGATTTTATCATAGAATAATCAAAAAGTTTTGATCCAAGACCATATATTTCTTCTGCAACACAAAATAATAGTTCTATGGGTCGATGATTTATGTTTTCTTCTTTTATTGTTGTAATAGCTTCTATAATTGCAGTTATTCCTGATAATGCGTCGCATCCTAAAATAGTTTCTCCATTTGATGTGATTAACCCATCATCGTGGAATATAGCTCTTTTTCCAATCGCAGGTTCTACTGTATCCATGTGTGCACAGAAAAGCAAGGGTTCTAAAGATTCATTTCCTAGTAAAAATCCATATAAGTTTCCAGTATTCCCTCCAATTTTTTCACCTACTAAATCCTCATGAAGACTAAATCCTAATTCACTAAGCTTAGAAGTTAAATAATCACAAACAAGTCTTTCTGAAAGGGAGGGACTATAAATTGAAACTAAATCTGAAAATGTTTTTAGTAAACGTTTTTTATTCATTAATTATTCACCTATTTATTGAAAAATGTTAAATTTTATATTGTAAAAATATCAATTCAATAAATATTTAAAATTTTATTGGTATTTACAAATTAAATAGTTTTGAATTAAAATTTAAAAGTATTTTTAGTAATTTAATCAATTTATATATCTAATTAGGCTCTTAGAAATCATAATATAATGTTATGGAATCACATATGGCTTATAATAACTTACCACATTTTACACCAACTCAGCAAAAAATTCTTCAAACATCTGGGATCCTATTTTTCTAAACAAAAATGACCCGATCTCCCAGTATTATTTGAATAATATTATAATTTTCATAGATTAGTACTTAATAGTTTTAATAAACTGTTTAAGTAAAATTTAAGTTATCAATATTAAATTAGAGTTTTCCATATTCATAAATTAATTCTTCTATTTTCCCTCCAGAATTTAAATGTTTTATTAGTTTTTGAGCAGGATTTTCTAAGGATTTTGCTCTTTTATATAATGGCTTTAATAATTCTTCTTCTTTATTCCCTCTTTCTTTTAAACTTTCTGATGCTAAATCAAGAATTTCTATTAAAAGCTTT
>JACWMK010000080.1 GCA_015661405.1 Methanobacterium sp. | reverse complement strand
GAAGGTGAAATAAGAACCCTCAAAAATGATACAAAGGATCTAAACGAAAAACAAGATAAACTAAATGTTCTAAATGAAAAAATTATAAAACTAAATTATAACATGGATGTTACTGAAATAGCAAAGAATGAAATCTCAAATACAGCTAAAATGTTAAGAGAACAAGTCATGGAAAGAACTAGGAAATATGTTCATAATTTTTTACCTAAAATAACCTATAATAAGTACCGTGATGTTAAAATCACTGAAGACTTTAAAATTAAAGTATACTCACCAGAAAAAAATGATTTCGAATCCATCACTGCATTAAGTGGCGGAGCCAGAGATCAAGTCTTATTCTCACTAAGACTAGCATTCACCAATGCAATATTAGGTGGAAGATCAAGTAGTAAAGGATTCTCCCTATTCCTAGATGAATTCCTGGGAAGCTTCGATCAAAACCGCAGAGATGAAACATTAAAGATGCTTAAAGACCTCAAAGAGGATTTCAGACAAATATTCCTCATCAGCCACATCGAAGGAATGGAAGGAAACGTCGATCAAATAATAAAAACACCAGAATAAAAAAAATTAAAATTTATATTATAATTTAGTCAAAATTTTTGATTTTATATTAAATTTCTTTAAACATTAGAAGCCATTTCTAATTCAATATTTTTTATCATTCATCTTTTTTAATTTCAAGTAGATTGTCAGCGATACTATTAATTTCTTTCCATCCGTCATAACCAAGATAAATTAGTTTTACCTAGTTTACTTATTCTATTAGCAAATCATAAACTATAATTTAATACCATAACACTTTTTGAATTATATAAGTAATATATTCTCTTGCAGACAATACCAATAAAACAAGGATTGAAACCTAGAGTTACATAATCAAACATTAGAACCCTCTCCTGTTGTTGCAGAAAGTACTCCAATAAAACAAGGAATGTGACCAAAAATTCACTTGAAAAAAAGCAGATATAGTTTAATCCAATAAAACAAGGATAGTGACAACATTATTATAGTTTCATAACTAAAACCGAATTTAGTTCTAATCCAACAAAACAAGGATTAAAACTAATTCACCAGTGTTATATCAATCTAAATTAATTTTAATATACGGAATTGTCCGATGTATTGTAACGACTATTTTTAATTATTGCAACTTCGTCATATAGGAGTTTAACGAAGTTCTATTAATGTGTATTAAACTGTAAAAATATTAATATTAGTATATACTATATAATTACAATTCAATTAATGTACGTTAAATGTATGTTACATGAACATCTAACAGGTCTATTTGGTGATTTGAATGGTTAAGAATCGTTCTTTAAATAAGTAGTACTAATCTCTTTCTATTTTATTAAATTAATAAATCATAACTTAAAGTTTCTACGGAAATAACTTAGGTAATTATTTTTTTTTTAAGCTAAATTATTAGGAACGGTGGTAGTATGGATTCTAAATTTGAAGAAATTAATGATGCATACGTTAAATATCAGATTGAAGTTAATTCATCCTTTAGTGATTGTGAAAGATTTATATATAAAATGGTTGATGGTTTAGCCGTTTATTTGGGCTGTGATAGAAAGGATTTAGTATTTGGTCCCACTCTCCGTAAATTCGATGAATCTAAATCAAAAGTAATGGACTTAATGGAAGCTACAGAAATGGAAGGAGATGGTTATTGGCATTTTGGGCTTGGAATTAAATTATATGGGCATAGTAAAGGATTATTCGATAGAACACAATTTGCCCAATTTGCAGTTAAAAAAGTGGATGATGAATTTATAGTGAACTTTGAATATGATAGAGAATTTAATATCCATGAAGATAACGATTATGAATTTAATGTTTTATACGAATTCTACTTCAATCAAATTAAAGATTATTTCAAGGAACTATTTCCTAACGGCGAGAATCTTGGGGATAATAGTGAATATTACATCCATTAGGGTAATAATTTAAAGTTCTATTTATTAGAAACGTTATTTTATTTTATTTAGAAGAGATAAGTAAATGTTAGGAGAAGCATTAAATAAATAGAATCAGATGAAGAGATTAAAATAGTTGAGGATAGTTGAATTAGAGGTGTTTGAATTGATTAATAGAACCGATGTAGAGAAATTAGGTGATACTGAGTATTATCATTATGTTGGAAATTTTTGTAGGAAAATTGTGTTTTCTGTTGAGTTTAATGGTAAATTATCAGCTGAACAATTAGAAGACGCTGAATTTTTGATGAGGAATGGAATAGGACGTGTTAAAAAAGGTTCAGGGTCTTATTTTTTTGTACAAGGAGCTATTTCAAAACTTCAACTTCTAATTGTGTTTGGATATGATCAGATAGTCAATGTTCCTAATTGGGTTTATGGATGGAAAGAAGAGTGGAGATAAGCTATTTCCTCAACTCAATTGGGACAGATAATAAATTCTATAGGAAAATAAGTTAAGGGAATATGCAGATACGGAGGGTGGAAATCCAGTAAGTCATTACATTCGAGAAGCGGTATCTGAATATCTCGAAAATCATTATAATAAATAATTATTTACCTGCCTGTTTAGCAGCTGTTTCCACCCAATCTCCGAATTTATTATAACCATCATCATTTACCCTATCATAGGTAGAGTATATTTCAGATAAATAGGTTTTCTTGCCATTCTCTTCTGGAATATGACATTTCTTTTTTTTGTAAATTTTGTTTGAAATTATATTAACTTAAGTTAATATAAAAAAAACTGATAAAAAAACTAGATATTCTTTGATTGCCTCGAATTAATTGGCTTATGCATTTATTATGACCCATTACGGGATTTGATTTCTTTTTTTTCAAGATATGTGAATATCACAAAATTATTTTTATATAAGAATTTTTCGGTTTGTTTGTTATAGAAAATTATATCGATCATTAAAAAAAAGTAGCATTTAGAGTATTACTTAATAAATCTCATGAATAATTTATTCGTAATAATTCAGGATTTACCTATTTGTCACAGGTTACCTGATAGAACATTTAAAGTTAGAAATTGGTATTTTCCCGTTTGTGCGAGGTGTACGGGTTTTTATATATCCGCGTTTTCTTACTTCATATATGTTTATTATTTTTATGTAGATTATACTTCGATATTGATTTTATTAGCATTATTAATGATTATACCAACATTGTTAGATGGTTTAACTCAATTATTTGGTTTTAGGGATAGTAATAATAATTTAAGATTATTCACTGGTTTAATGGGGGGTGTTGGTTTTGCGATGATAATTAAAGCTATTAAATCTGTAATTTTGATGCATTTATAAAAAGGGGGGAAATAAATTGACTAAAATATGTTCAAATTGTAAAGCAGGAAATGCTGACGATGCCACATTTTGTCAAAATTGTGGTGAAAATATTGATTCAACATCACAAACAACGCAAAGAGTTGAAACACCAAGAAGCGGGTCTGCAGGTTGGTGGAATAAACAGAGTAAACGTAATAAAACAGTAATAGGAATAGCAGGAGTTTGCATTGGTGTAATATTTATAATAGCTATAGTTGGAATCTTTTTTCCTAATAATACAAATTCAAATAACACTACTGTTAGTTCACCAATAGCAGTTGGGAATATAATTGTGAATGGTCCTGATGACGTAGGAATGTATACAGTAAATGCTACACTCACACCAAACCAGAATCTAAACTACCTTCAAATGCAATTAACATGGTATGACTCAAGTGGTACAGTAATAGAACAAGATCCACTTGCTTGGAATCTCGATAATCCTCTTTCAGGGCAAGCATATCAAGCAAATGGACAGAGCGATTTATACCAAAAAGGAACACCTGTCAAAGTAAATGTAATAATTTACGATTCAATCGCAGCTTCAAGTTCCGATGTAGTTTATAATAACACTTTAAATGTAACTAGTTAATTAAGAAATTAAAATGTGAAAAATGTATATGTTTAGGAGTTTGATATTATGGGCTATTGTACTAAATGTGGTGAAGAAAACAGTGATGAGTCTAAATTTTGTGATAATTGTGGTGCACCTTTAAAAAAGTCTTATACTGATCAGACTAAAGTGGAAGTAGTAAAAACATCTAGAACAATCGAAATGGTATTAGGAATATTAGGTGGAGTATTCGGTTTAATAGGAGCCATAGTAGCTTTTTTCATAGGGAGTCTTGGTACAGCATTTGGAGCTACAGGAGCTTCTGATGTAACAGGATTGGGTGCTAGTGCATTTTTAGCTTCTATAGTAGGAATAGTAGGTGCAGTATATGTTACTAAAAATCCGAAAATTGGGGGAATAATACTAATTATCAGTGCAATCTGGTTATTAATCAGCATATCCCTATTCGGCCTCTTAGGAGCAGCATTACTAGGAATAGCTGGTGTAATAGCATTAATAAGAAATTAAAGATGCCTCAATTAGAGCTTCAAGTCTGATAAAGTATATAATAAAACATTAAATGTAAAATAATTAAAAAAAACCTTAAATGCGAAAATAGACTTCACTAATTCAATTTAAATAAATTAATTTTATTTTTTTTTAATCAATTTGACCAAATATAAAATTAATTTCAATTGAACTGAATAATGACTCAGGAATGTATACTTTATTTTTTCTGAATTAATAATTTGAGAGAGGAATAAGAATAATGGTAGTTTGGGATCATGAAGGTGGTGCAGAATTTCCTTTTGATAAGGAAGATGTATTTGAAGCTTTAGTTGAAGCCATAACAAATATTAGTGGAATGGAAATTGACAAATTCGATGTTTTAAGTGGTAAAATTATTGTTAAAAATGGAATTACTTTGACTTATAGGGGAGAAGATATACCTATTTATGTTAAGGAAGTATCACCTGGAATTACTCGAGTTAGTGTCAATTCTACACCTGAAAATGGTTTTATTATTGGAAGAAAATTAGATTTGGGCAAAAATAGGAAGAATATCGAGAAAATATTCGATGAAACCTCAAAAATTCTTAATCAAAAAAATTTAACCGACTCAAAGTCTCATAAACACGACCAACCAGCATTAGCTACTGAAAAGTGTCCACATTGTGGTAAATATAATATGAAAGAAACTAAGTTCTGCGTTAAATGTGGTAGGGTAATCAATAATGACAATCAATCTGAGTTGAATTCTTGTCCATATTGTGGTAAAGAGAATAAAAAAGAAGCTATTTACTGCACTGGATGTGGTAATGAAATTAATAATAATCAATCTGAGCTAAAGTCTTGTCCATTTTGTGGTAAAGAGAATAGAAAAAAAGCTAAGTTCTGTGCTAAATGTGGTAGGGGAATTGAAAATATAAGTAAATCTGAATCAAAGTCTTGTTCAACTTGTGGGGCTGAAAACCCCAATCATGCAGATTTTTGTATTAAATGTGGTAACGCACTGAATAATGGATCCACCGGTATAATTAAAGTAAATAATTTAGAAGATTTAGAAAAGCTTGCAGAACTAAAAGAAAAAGGAATAATCACCGAAGAAGAATTCCAAGCTAAAAAAAAACAGATACTAGGACTTTAATCCTAATGATAAAAATAAGAACCTTGCACTTAATGGTCTGATGTTTATTATAATCATTGAATAACTTATTAATCTATGGAAAAAAAGGGTGAATAAAAAAATGAAATGTTCTAATTGTGGACAAGAAAATGATGCAGATGATAAATACTGCAAAAAATGCGGCTCTAATTTAAATAAATCTGGCGTGCCAGAGAAATCAGGTATGCCTGACTCTACTAAGATTTTGATCGTTGTTGTAATAGTTTTAGTGGCAGGTTTAGGGTTAGTTTCAGGTATGATGCTGATGAAAAATCAAGCTAAACCTATCTCTAATAACACTACTGTGAATAACACCACATCAGCAAATAACACTACAATAACAAATAATAGTAAATCAGCAAATAGTGGTAGTTCTTCAAATAATAATCCAACCCAATCTAATCCAACCTCTAACTCTAGTCCTACTGTTACTGCACCAAAAATATCCACTTCCCAAGCATTATCGTTAGCTGAAGGATATGAATATTTCCCTAATGCTAATTACTATGCAGAATACATCCAGAATGGAAATAACCCGTATTATGCAGTTACTATTTATTCTAGCATTAATGATGCTTATTATGGTGCAGTAGATGTAAATGCCATTACTGGACAAGAAATGTAGGAAAATTATTATGTACAATTGCTTGAATTGTGACAAGAAAATGATGCAGATGATAAATTCTGCAAAAAATCCGGCTCTAATTTAAATAAATCAAGTATCCCTGCATAAACTAAGATTTTATTTTTGTCATAAAATTTTAGTGGCAGGTTTAGGTTTAGTTTCTGGTATGATGCTGATGAATAATCATACTAAAATTAATCTCTAACAACACTAAGAGAGCTAATATTTCCATGGCAATCAAAAATAATTCAACAGGGACTATTAGTAAATCAAATAACAATACTAATGATCGACAATCTAACGGCATATTTACTTCAACGTCCCCGTTTATCAGCGCATCTCAGGTCAAACGATCTGTACAGCAGGAACTAACTATGATTAAAATTATAATTACTGGCAAGTTACTACATAGACACAAACAACCCTCCGTTACACAATGGATATTCTGATTGTGTATTTGTTGACACAACTACAGATAATATGGTAGGACCCGCATATGACTTTAAATATATGAAAGGTGAATAAAGAATGAAATGTTCTAATTGTGGACAAGAAAATGATGCAGATGATAAATTCTGCAAAAAATGCGGCTCTAATTTAAATAAATCTGGCGTGCCAGAGAAATCAGGTATGCCTGACACTACTAAGATTTTAATTGTTATCGTAATATTTTTAGTGGCAGTATTAGGGTTGGTTTCGGGTATGATGTTGATGAAAAATCAAGTTAATCCTATCTCTAATAACACTACAAAAACTGTTAACAATACTACTAATAGCTCAGCACAAAATAATCAGCCCAACACAAGCAATCAAGACAATTCAAGCAACAGTAACAATAATTACATCAGCGAAAGCCAAGCGATAAGTATCGCTGAGTCAGCATGGCCCGTGTCCGGAGCCACTTATTATATAAGTAGATATCCTACATCTGATTCACCTAACTACTGGGTTGCCGTTCATAATGGTAATTATACCGGTCCCGGTGGGTTTGTTGAGATTAACGCTGTTAATGGTGAGGTAATATCGAAAGGTACATAAAAAATAGCGACAAATTGCCATACAAAAGAATATAAAAATTATTATTAAAATTAAATATTTAATTTTGAATTTTAATTTTTTTATTATAGTATTAATTAAAATAAAAGTTACCTCTTATTAATACAAGCATCTATTTATACAAGTTAAATGAGTTCGAATGGTGTTGAAATTGTGAGAATAATTCAAATAAAGAGTCTAAATTGTGGGACATAATTATTTTAAAAAATTTAAGAAGATATAAT
Source organism: Methanobacterium sp. (assembly GCA_015661405.1). GTDB lineage: Archaea > Methanobacteriota > Methanobacteria > Methanobacteriales > Methanobacteriaceae > Methanobacterium_A. The sequence goes on along the minus strand of JACWMK010000080.1, from coordinate 158 downwards.
TATTATGAGCCAAGACATTATCATGCGTAATAAATTCATGAAGCAAAATCATAAAAAACAGTACTTATCATGTGAAATTTGTAGTGATAATGTGCATCTATCATCCAAAAATTTTCATTTTAATGTTTTTGCATCACAGATCATCCAAAAATATTTGC
>JACWMK010000002.1 GCA_015661405.1 Methanobacterium sp. | reverse complement strand
TTTTTTTTAGTTAGATTTTATGGCAGTTACTGGTGAATAAAACCAGATTCATTATGCTTTTTACTAAATAAAACCTAATTCACGAATTAATAGGAGTAATCAAGTTGTATATAATTTCTTCAATCTTTTCCAGGGGAGCATCTGTTTTTATTCCGGTTGGTTTGATATGTGTACGAGAGGCGAAATATTCTTCTTCTTTTAATTTCATTAAAACTTCATTAAGAGGTGGAGCACTTATCTTCAATTTTTTGCTGATCTTGTGTAGATCATAGAAAGTAGCTGGACCTTTAGATTCTTCATAACATCTTTCTAGTAATTTAACGGCGTCCTTGTCTTTTTTAATAGGAATCGTAGGTAATATTTTCATCATTTTTACTATAAAATCCGTGTCAATCAGTTTTCCAAGCCATAGAGGACCACCAACTTGGAATGCTTCTCCACATTGTGGACATTCTGAAGGAATTTGAGGTGTAATACCATATATTAATCTACGGTAGAGGCATTTATGGCAATGAGCAATATATCCTATGTTTTTAAGTGATAAATCAGTCATTTTAGCACCCTTACCTAAAGTTAAATAGATTCGCATGTAATGTTCGGTGCTGTGAGAAAATTTTAATTCTATAAATTTTTTGTATTTAGCCGAGGTTAAGGCTATGAAACCTGCTAGTATTCTTAACCCAGTTTCATGACAATACTCAGTTTTAAGAGGCATAGAATTATATTTTCTAATGCACGGTTCTTTATAAGTTCCGCAAAGTGCTGATGTATCAGTAGCGGTTACACATAACATTCCCCCAGCTTTTGAACTAATGGTAGCAGACTCAATAAAAGGAGATGGTGTTCCAAACGGATCAATATCTACCACATGAAATTTACCTCGGCATTTCCTCATTAAAATGTTAGCATCTTCTTTAAAAACATTAACATTACCTAGACCATTTTTAAGGATATTTTCTTTTGTAAATTGAACGGCCAGAGGATTCAAGTCATTTATAACCACATTTTGAACTCCACTTATCTCCCGGCTATATCTTATTCCTCTGATTCCAGTACCTCCAAAAGCATCGCATATACTTATATCTTCATCTTGGCTATCCCTAAAAGTTTGGAGAGCAATCACAGAAAGATCCCGGTTAAGTTCCATTACTGGATTATAGAAAACTAAAGCCTTTGCTGAAACTTTATCGAAGTGTGGAACGGTTATACTCACCCTTCCCTCATTAATTGTGATCAAATTTTTATTATTTTCAATAGTATTCATAAAATCTTCTAAACCTATTTTAGTTAAAACTGGGACATATTTTAAAGGGGAAATTCAGCATTTATTTATACATATAATTTGAGGATTCGTAAACTACTATAATTAAGTTATGGAATCGAATAAAAATATTTAGATATATATTTAATTAGTTCATTAAATTTAAATATTTGAATAATAATACATAATTAATTTGTATTATAAATTAAGATTATATTATGGTGGCATCTGAACTATATTTAATATATTTCAAAAAAAAACATTTCATGAAAATATTGGGTGATAATTTTTGATATCAATTGCACAACCATTAATCTCAGATCAAGAAATAGAAGAAGTCGTAAAAGTTTTAAAATCAGGATTCATTGCACAGGGACCAAAAGTAGCAGAGTTCGAGGAGAATTTTGCGGAATATATAGGTACAGAATATGCAGTGGCTACTAGCTCAGGGACCACGGCTTTACACTTAGCTTTATTATCTCTTGGATTAAAAAAGCATGATGAAGTAATAACCACACCTTTCAGTTTTGCTGCAACGGCAAATTCTATCCTGTACACAGGTGCCCTACCAGTTTTTGTGGACATAAATCATCAAACCTACAATTTAGACCCTTATAAAATTGAAGAAGCCATAACAGATAAAACCAAGGCTATTATGCCTGTACATCTCTATGGGCAGCCCGCAGAAATGGACTTTATAAACCAGTTAGCAGAAAAACATGATTTAAAAATCATTGAAGATGCGGCTCAGGCTCATGGTGCCATTTACAAGGATCGAATGGTTGGATCATTAGGTGATGTTGCGTGTTTCAGCTTTTATCCAACTAAAAATATGACCACTAGCGAAGGTGGAATGATCACCACTAATAACAGTAAATTAGCAGATACTGCACGTATTTTAAGAGCACATGGTGAAACTGAACGCTATACTCATACTGTATTGGGATATAACTTTCGGATGACTGATATAGCTGCAGCTATTGGATTAGTCCAACTTAAAAGATTAAATAATTTCAATACTAAAAGAATAAAAAATGCAAAGTATCTTACGACCTACATAAAGGATATTTATGGAATTAAACCTCCTTTTGTAGCAGATCATGTGAAACATGTATTCCATCAGTATACAATCAGAGTGGAGAATGGTAAGAGAGATAAATTAAAAGATTATCTCACTGAAAAGAGTATAGGAACGGGAATTCACTATCCTAAAACAATTTATAATCAAAAACTCTACCAAAACTTAGGGATCACAGGAAAATGTATTCAAGCAGAGAAAGCAGCTACTGAAGTGCTTTCTATACCAGTACATCCTGGTTTAAAAACAGATGACTTAAAAGAGATTATAGCTGCCTTAACAGGTGCTTCAGAAAAGATTTTAAAGTAGATTTCAAATAATAAACATTTTAATTGGAATAATTGTAGAATATAAAACTTCAAATTTTTTTTTATTCTAATATTAATTTAAAATTTATAAGCTTTTAGCTACTATGAAATTTAAATCAAAAATTTTGAGATCATTTTAGGAAGATAATAATTGGGACATTTTCTCCTTAACGGATAATACCTTCTCTTCTAAAGTCTCTTTTTTGTCACGACGGTCATCTATTTTAACGCTGGTGGATACTCTTTGAGCCCCTTCATTAAAAACAGCTTCATGGGCCATTTTTATGGAATCAAAAAGTTTTTCAGGGTCATTAGTCTCCATAATAGTTCCCATACCAGTTATACTATACTTAACACCCATTTTATCCAGAGCTGAAACTGCAGCAGCTATATATTTGCTGAGACTAGTTCCGGACGTTCCTATAGGTATTATCGTAAGTTCTGCAGATATCATAGTTCATATATATGTTTCAGTTTCCATATACTTTTTATGGAAACCCTAGATAAAGAAAAATTCAATTATAATTTAGAGGAAAGGGTCCGAAAGTTAATTAAGAAATATAAATTACTAGAGAATGGTGAAAAAGTAGCAATTGCACTTTCTGGTGGAAAAGATAGTATTCTAACTATGTTTATTTTAAATAATCTTTGTAATGAATTTAATTTACAATTAGTTGCTATTTCCATAGATGAGGGTATTTCAGGATATCGAGAGAAGGGTTTAGAAACTGCACGTAAATATGCTGATTTATTAGAAATTGAATTAATAGAAAAATCTTTTAATGAAGAATTTGGATTACAATTAGATCAGATTCACAGTCTATACAAAAGTGCCTGCATACCATGTGGTGTTTTCAGGAGGCATGCTCTCAACAAAGCTGCTCATGAATTAGGTGCAGACAAACTGGCTACAGGTCATAACCTAGATGATGAAGTTCAATCATATCTTATGAGCTTTGCAAGAGCAGATTTTCGCAGATTCTCCAAGTTTGGACCTAAATTGGATAGAATTCACCCCCAATTAGTTCCCCGGATCAAACCTTTATGGAGGATTCCTGAGAAAGAGGTTGGAATATGGGCAATTCTCAATGAAGTGGAAGTACATTTTGCCGAATGTCCCTATTCTCAAAAATCATTGAGAGCTAAAGTAAAAACTTATTTAAATAGATTAGAAGAAGATTATCCTAGCACTAAACTTAACATATTAGGATCTTTTGAAAAAACTTTTAAACCTAATAAAACACTTATTGAACTTTTTAAATGCGAAAAATGTGGTGAAGCATCTTCTTTAAGCATATGTAAAGCATGTGAGATGATTGAGAATATAAATAAAAATTTAACAAATAAATTTTCTAAACTTTAATTGCATCAAAATTGCATTATTTTTTCACCAAAAATAGAATATTATTACTTATAAAAACTATATTTATTAATAAGATTGAAAATTTCAATGTATTATTTTAATTTAAAAAGAATTTAAAGGAAATAAACATAGATAATTTTTTTATTCATCCTCCAAACTATGGATGGTTGTCATATAATGTGGTGGTGATTTAAAACTTATTATAAAATTCAAGCATTTACATAATAATTATTTATGGAACATTTAAGGAATTAAACGATAATTTTCGGCTTTTGGGCTATAAATAAATATGATTCCTTTGTAATTTCTATTTTACTTCTATTTTTGAGGATATTTATAACATATTCTATAAAATCTCCCTTATTAGATTTTTTTATAATTTTATTTACTTTTGTAGACAAGATATAGTTTACAAGTGGCTCAGCTTTTGTAACTTCCAAATTATCATAATATTTCATCATTTTAACATCTTTAAAATATTTTTCTAACAATTCTGTCCCATTCTCTAGACCAAATGCACGTGCAAGAGGTCTTAATGAAAAAGAAATATTATCATCATAATGGGAAACCAGCTCTGTTAATTCTTTCATGTAATCTAATCCAAATGTGGCAGCATAAAATGTACCATTAGTTTTTAATACTCTACTAATTTCAGATAAGGCTTTATCTGGGTCAGGAATATGGTAAAGCATATAATTTGCAATAACAATATCAAATAAACCATCAGAATAAGGGATTTGATCTGCATTAATTATTTTAAATTCAAATTTATCTACTGAATCATTCAAAACATTCTTAGCATCATTCAACATTCCTTCAGAGAAATCAGATAATATAATATGTGAATGATTTGGTATTCTACTTAGATTTGATCTCCACAAAAGTGCATTTCCACAGCCAAGTTCTAATACTCTAGCATCTTCTGGAAATTTAATCTGGTTAAATACCCAAGACGTCCATCTATATGGATTGGTTCCAAATCTTCTATTTAATTCAACTCTTGCCGCGAAATTCTTAGAATCTGCATACTGTTCATGAATTAAACTTGAATTTTCCATTTTATTTATTCCTTTAACTTATTTCGGTTAAATTTTTTTTAACCGAGTTAATTTTACATTTATAAAAACTTATCATGATAAATGGATTGTTTAATCAAATATCCACAGTTTTATTCACATATTTTACTGACTTCACCAACACCTTTACTCCGTCCCTCACGAAATATAAGTTTTTGTCCCTCTCGAATAGCGTAAGGTCGATATTTGAACCTCATCTTAATTTTACCACTGTCTCCAGCAGAAAGATATTCCTTATTCAAAGGTTGAAATATTGTAGTTTCGGCGATAGTTTCAATGTGAGTTATACACTCATAACCCTCTTTTATGGTGGTGGGATGAACTAATATCGTTACATTTGCTTCAAATTCCCTTACTGGCTGTGGTTTATAGAGTAAATCAGAGATGATCATGCCTCTTTTAATTGAATTCACTTCAGCTCCACTAATGGATATTCCTACTACTTCCCCTGCTTCTGCACTGTCTTTTTTATAGTAATGCATTTCAATAGAACGTACACTTATAGGGATGAATTTTCCAGAGCTGGTAGGTCCTAAAAGAAGTTTATCGCCTTTTTTAATTTTTCCTTGTCTCACAGTTCCACTTACCACTGTTCCCACTCCTAAAACAGAATATATCCTGTCGATATACATCATGAAGGGTTTTTTACATTCACTATCAGAAGGAACATTTAACTGATAGAATAACTCATCAAGAAGCTCCAATCCCGCACCTGTAACAGATGATACTTTAATCACCGGTACTAAATGTTGATTCATATTTTTAGCTATAAATACTGCATCATCAGATGATTTAACCATTAAAGGAATTCTTCCAACAAGCTTTAAAAGTTCAAATACTTCATCTTTAACTTCTTTAACTCTTTCTGAGGTTACCATATCTATTTTGGTAATAGTAACCATTAGAGGCAATTCCATTGCTAACATAATCCCCAAATGTTCCTTAGTTATGTGGGTAGGTCCTTGATCAGCGGCAATAGTTAGTAAACCGTAGTTCAATTTCTGTCCAACTATTCCACGAATAGTGGTTCGAAGCCAAGGTTCATGCCCCACAGTGTCTACAAATGAAACTACTTTTTCACAATGCTCCACTACTTTAGACTTTTCTTTTTTATGAAGAGGATTTTTAATGCGTACTGGAACCCCACCACGAAAACCATAAACCGCAAAGGAAAGATCTGCCGAAAGACCTCTCTCTATTTCATGTTTCTGCACATCTAAAAATATTCGGGTTCTTCCTGAACCATTATCAAGGGATCCAGTGGTTAAAGTACCCACCAAAGTGCTTTTTCCATGATCAACATGACCCGCAACGCCAATTAGAAGATGCTTCCGTTTATGATTGCTATTTTTGGATATTAAAATCTTAGCCACTTTTCCGTTACCGGCTTCCTGATATTGTGTTTGGGAAACTTCAGCTTCAATTTCCAAGGCTACTTTCGTCAAAACAAAGATTGATTCTTTCATCTCTTCATCTGTTAGACCCACCAAGTTTCCATCATCATCTACCCCTATAAAATAAACAGCCTCCCCATCTCCTTTTTCCATCCTATACTTCATCTGGGATGCTAAACGTTGAATTCGCTCTTTTTTAAGGTGATAATTTTCTATAAGATTTTCTTTAAACTCAATATTATTCCTTTCGCCATACTTGGTAATATCATAGATATTAGACGTCATAAAAATCGGCTTCACCTAAATTTTTAATGAATGAAAATCGAGTGAAAAATATATTTAAGAAGACTTTTATTCGAAAATGAAATTTATCTATTATTAATGGACCATTTCTCAACATTTTAACGTATTTTATCTGCAGTAGTTAAATATCCGGAACCATACTTTTCTTCCTGCAATTTTCTAACAATTTCAGAGGCATTTTGAACGTTATCAGTCCTCTTTAGAATTCTCCTATCTTTGATTTTCAGGATTTCACCGCAAACACATTTTTTTCGAATGATTCCCTCTCTAGCGTATCCTGCACGGCCACAATTACATCTAAATATTAAATACATAAAAAATCACTTTTTAAAGATATTACCAGAAAATTCATATTCATAAGTTTATATGAATCTATAATATAATTAAATTTTGATGAATAATTTAGAAATAATTTATCTTATTCTACTTTATAGTTATTGATTAAAAAAAATTAGATTAATAAAATTAATACTCAAAATAGATTTAAAAAAAAATTGTTTTATTTAAAGTAGAATTATATTCATTAAAACAAACTAAAAATGAAGCTAATATAAAAATAGATTACTTTCATCATTTTAATTTTTTAACTTTAAGAGTTCCGATAATAATGGAATATTCTCAGGATTATTCATGAAGTCCTTAATACCCTTCTGATGCCCTGCACCAACTACGACCACTACATCCTCTTCTGGAGGTATATCTAGTAGCATGCGAGCCATATATGCGTCTCTCTCAGTTACTAATACATCAAATGCTTTAGGAGACATTTTCTGGAAGTAATCCATAACTTCTGTTAGAGTATCCTTCTCTTTTATTTTTTCAATATCCTCCACTACTTCTCCACGACTGAAAATGGATCCCACTAATCCTGCAGCAAACTTAATCTTTTCCCAAACACTCATCATATTTAAAGCTCTTTTGAGTGTTATCTGTATATCACGATCTATAAGCACTACCCGAGCACCTACTTCTTCAGCAGCATCAATAGCAGACATCATCTCTGAACCAGGTTTCACGCCCACATCTTCACCTATCCTCTTCTGCATGTAAGAAAGAAACTTGCTAACGACAAATATGGTTAACTGGTCATTTTTAATTAACTCCCTTACCTTAACATCTTTTTGTTGATCTCCACCCATTTTCTCATTCATGAGATTATTATAACGAGCTAAATCCAATTCAACTGCCACAATATCGGGTCCAATATCCAGTATAGCTGCTTTAACTTCTTCTATACTCTCATTAGAAACATGTGCCGTGCCTATTATTTTAAGTGATCCTGTTATTTGTGATTCTTGTTCCATATTAAATCATTTCAAAATTTTTATTACTCCATTCTTATAAATGGGTACTGTGTTATAAATATCTCTTTGAAGCGAAAATTCAATGTCTTTTTCAAGTCCTAATCCCCGTAATCTAGCTGCAGATTCGGAACCTTTAACCGCATTATCCACCATATCCTTATCTAAAGAAGCCATTAATGCAGCCAATGCCATTTCATCCATTTCCTGATCTTCTAAGTGAATTATATGAGATAATATCTCACCAGCACTTAAAAAATCTTCTATAACGAATCTTCCTTTTACTCCAGCCATAACTAATTCTATATGTTGATCTGCAAGTTCAATGGCTTTAATAGCAACGGCTTCAGCATTAGTAAATGATCCAATAAGAACTTTTGCATTCATACCTTCCAGTACCCTTGTACCATTAGTAGTGGTTAGTACCAAAACTTCTCCACTGAATTTTAGTATATCCACAGGAGAATTACCCACATCAAAACCATCTATTTTGGCACCTTCCCGTTCACCAGCAAGTCTAGCATCCAGCCCTCCCGCAATATTCACAGCATTTTCAATACTTTTTACCGGGATGACTGTATTGAATCTTTGAAGAGCTGAAGTTATAGTAGTGCTCGCTCGCAGTGCATCTATCATTATAACTAGATCATTAGAACATGATCTCTCCAAACTAAGGGAAACTGTCATTTAAAAAAACACCAGAAAATAAAAATAATTAATAAGGAGTAGTAAATAAAAAAAATCAAAAATTCTTAGGAATTTTTATCAGATTTTTTAATTATAAAATTTATACAAAATTTATTTTTATACTTTTTCAGCAAAAGCAAACCGTCGTCTTACAGAGGTTATTTTAACCTTTACCTCGTCACCTACTTTTGTATCAGGTATAAAAACGACAAAACCTTCTATACGGGTTATTCCATCGCCTTCTTTACCTACATCTTCAATTTTAACTTCGTATTCTTCCCCTTCTTGAATGGGAGCTGTTTTTGGACCTTCATCTGTTCTAAACAATTTCATTCACAACCTTAGACCAACAATAAAACGGTCTTAGTAATATTTTTTTTGTTTAATTAATTATATAAATTCTTTGGTAAATTCATTTTTTTTCATAATATCTAATAATATTAAATTAATGGAATGAATTATTTTCATTAAAAAAAAATGCTAATAAACATTAAAATATATATAATAATATGTGATCAATTGATGAAGAATAAACAGGATCAATCAAAACTTTTAATTGTAACTACACCTATGTGTCAGGAAATTCTACTTTTACTAGGCATATCCGATTTTAGAATAACAAAAAATCAGGATTATAACAAAGCAGATTTCGCAGTAGTTCTATCTGAAACCAAAAACCTTAAAAATTCAACCACTAAATTCATAAAGCTGAAGTTGAATACGTTCTCCCAAATAGAACAAAGCATCAAAAATATTGCAAAAATCTTGAATACAGAAACAAGAAGCTCAAAATTAAATGAACAATTAAAATATTGTTATTTGAATGCATCATATTCTCAAAGCAAAAGAAATGAAAATAAAAAAATAAAAGTTAAAGTATATTCAAATTTTCTAAAAGACATAGTTGAAGATATGGGTTACTTAATAATAACAGATGATAATTATGATTATCTAGTTTATCCAGATTATCTAAAGAATGAAATAAAAGAGATTAATTTTGCTGGTGAAAGAGCTATTGAATTACCTTCACACAAGAATGCACCATTAAACCCAATTAAAAGAGCTAAATTACGATATAAAATTCTGGAGAAAAACTTATGTATGAAACTATAATAAATTTTGTAAGTTTACGTTAAGAGGTAAAGTATGTATGAAACACTGACGTACACCGGTGGAGTTCACAAACACGAGGAAATAACTGAGTTAATAGAAGACTTAGGTGGACTGGTGCTTCAAGAAAATATCAGTCAAATGGATCTGGTTTTAACCTTAGCAGTTCCCATTGAAGATGTTAAAAAAGTGGAGGAAAAAGCTAAACAACTTTTAGGAGTAATTAAAATAGCTCCTATGGCAGGAACTGAAATAGCTATAGTTTCACCCACTCTAGCCAGACAACACCTTCCCCACTCTGCATGTGACATATCTGAATATCTACGCCGTTACGGAACTAAAGATAATATGATTGGACTACAACGCGGAGCAGGAAAAGGTATATCACGAATTTCAGAAGATGAGAAGAAACTTATAGAAGAACATGACTTAGCAGTTTTTGCATTAGGAAGCTTTAGAGAATGTATATTAAACAAAACACATCTTTTTGAAGACCTAGAAATCCCTGTAATTGTAACAGGAGCCCCACAAATAAATGTAGAAGATATACCGGGTGCAGATGCTTATGTAGGGGGATTAGGTAGAATACCACGCAGATTAAAGAGAGGAGAAAATATTAGGGCACTTAAAGAATTAGTAAGGGTGGCGGAAGAAATTCTAGATCAAAAAAGAGTGGAAATGTCCGATGATCCACCAATAGTACCGTCCATTATAGTTAAAACAGAAATAGAAAACCAAGTGCCTGCTATAAAACAGGTTTACTCACCCGCACCAGTAGTAAGTCAATTAGATGGAGTAAGAGTTAAACTCAACTATGATCAGTATCATGATGAAATTGCAGAAGTAGAAGTTAATAATAACAAATTAATTGACATTTCAGAAATTCGTAAATCCATGATGTACGATTACATATTGGTCAAACTGTTACCGGAAACTTCTATTATCTGAAACAAAAAATTATTATATTATAAAATATTTTTCAGTTAATAACTTATTTTAAGCATTTAAAAATATATAATAGGAGTTATTTAAATTTGAGAAAAATGCTTCAATTCATAATGAGTATGTTATTATTCTTTCTGATTTTTTTAGCCCTCAATTATGCTGTTTTATATGGCGTAAGTATTGTCTTCAATTTACCCAGAACAAACACGCTATATATTATAATACTTATTGCTGCTTTATCTTACCCCATTTCAGCAACTCTAGAAAGGATTTTTTCAAACCTTCCATCGAGAATATTTTATTATATATCAGCAGCATGGTTTGGAATATCAATATATATTGTGATTTCATTGGCGGTATATGTAATATTTATACCATCAATCAATCTTTATATAAAAATACCCACTTTAATTATAGGAGAAATATTAATAATTATAGCAGTTTTAGTAAGCATATATGCATTAATTAATGCCACAAGATTAGAAGTTAAAGAAATCACAGTTCATTTAAATGGTCTTAAAAATAATATAAGGGCTGTTCAACTCAGTGATGTACATATAGGCCCCATAAGAAATGTGGGATTTATTAAAAGAATAGTAGATGAAACAAATGAACTAAAGCCGGATATAATTTTAATCACCGGTGATCTTTTTGATGGAACATCAAAGCTTCATAAAGAAATTCCAAATGCATTAAACAAGTTTAAAGCTCCAATATTATTTGTAACAGGTAATCATGACACTTATCAAGATTTAAATGAAATATCTAAAATCTTAGCTAAAACCAGAGTGAAAACACTAAATAAAGAATTATTCCATTTCAAAGACTTGCAAATAATAGGAATAGATTACTCATTGGAGAAAAGACACATAGAAAAAGCACTACAAAACATTGAGTACGATAGAAATAAACCCTTAATTCTACTAAACCATTTACCAAGGGAATTTAAAACTGCGCAAAAAGCTGGAATTCAACTACAACTTTCAGGCCACACCCATAATGGTCAATTCTTCCCCATAAACTATATTGTAAAAATGATTTTTCCCTACATCAAAGGTCTTTATGAGTATCAAGGAGCAAAACTCTACGTATCTCAAGGAACAGGTACATGGGGACCACCTATGAGGCTGGGCTCAAGATGTGAAATTACATTAATTAAAATTAAAAAATAATTAATTTTATTAATTATACAAGATTAAAAGAACAAATATTTATAAACAAAATTATTATTTATTTTTCCTAACCCCAAAGAAGTTTATAGCTTCTATTAAATCCTGAAAAGCATATAATTCTGTTTTAAGCACTTCATTCTCACTAAGAGTGCTGCTCATCTCACCATCTACAGAAAGTTTATCAGGACCCCTGGCTACTATTCTTTCAACACCGTCACGACTTAAGATTTCCGTTGCTTTTTTATCATGTACTAAAGCACGTCCAGGAATTAAAACAGTTTCTTTCAACTCTTTAAGATTTATTTCTTCCAGATCCTTCTGAGTTATTAAACAAGCAATATCTTTATCAGCTGCAACAACATTTACCAAATCATCTGCCCCAACTTCATTAATGATCTTTCCTATGAAGGGTGCAGCAATTTTGCTGGTTAGTATGGTGGCTTCGGACGTTACTTCAGATAAAATATCTAAATATTCCTGATTTTTTGTTTTAGAAATTGCAAATGGAGCATCATTTACAGGGTCACAGAGGGGAGTACCTGTAACCCGGAAACTGAATTCTTTATTCACCTGCCTAACCAGATTTTCAAATTCTTCCAATGAATGTGGATTCAAACCATCAATAATTGGTTCATTACCCAATATAAGACCTTGATTTTCAAAATTAGCAAACCTCATAAGAATAAATGCCTCAACACCCCATTCTTCTAGATCACTGCAGGTTTGTAATAATTTTTCACCATCATTAACACCAGGCAATACTACGGCAGCAGCATGAACTTCACAATTTTCACTGAATATTTTAAGAGCCTTTAAAGATTCTTCCGGGTTATTATCACCCATCCACTTCTTCCTAAGCAAAGAATCGGTTGAAAAAACAGTAAAAGTCACTTCTTCAACACCAAGTGAAAGTAAATCCTCAGCCATTTTCGCATCGTCTATTCCTTTACCACTAGTGTAGCCCAAATGAATAGGTAGATCTAATTGATTAAATGCAGATGCAACTTCTAATAAATGAGGATAACAACTTACATCTCCTCCACCACTGATATTAACTTTTAAATCATGGTCTCGATATCCGCCGAGCATTAATGAATTTTGAACAGAGCTAACAACCATGAATGGAGGAATAAATTCGTTTTTAATCTCCCTAACACCGGTTGTACAATGATCACATCCTACTCTGCCGGGATTGCAGAATTTACATCCGAAAGGGTCTCCATTCTTTACTTTTAGAAAATAACAATATTTACAAAACCCTCTGCAGTTTTTGCCAGGTATGCCACCTACATCTGCTATTATTTGCATGATATCTACTTTTTAAACATTAAAAAAATAAGTATTTTTTGCTTCCGGGTATGCACCGAAAAAATGTATAACAATAGAATTGATTTGGGGGATTATACCTTATAAATCTTTCTAAATGAATCAAGAAGAAAGTTTAATATCATATATCCAGTAAACTGAGATTCGTATATCAAGTATTGTATCAGTTGGGATCTATCCAACAAGTGAACAAAAAAATATCAGAATTCTGTTCAAAATGATACATTAAGAAAATGATATACAAGAATATTGTAGGAGGGACAAAATGGCAAAGTTTGAAGATAAGATCGACTTGTACGACGACAAAGGCAAACTCGTTGAAGAACAAGTACCAATCGAAGCATTAAGTCCATTAAGAAACCCAGCAATTAAATCAATAATTCAGGGTATCAAAAGGACCGTAGCACTAAACTTAGAAGGTACGCAGAATGCCTTAGCTACTGCTAAAGTCGGTGGACCAGCAAATAAAATATTAGGAAGAGAAATCGACATAGATATCGTCGGAAATGCAGAAGCCATTGCAGAAAAAGCAAAAGCAATGATTCAGGTTGAAGATGGTGACGATACAAACGTTGAATTATTAGCTGGAGGAAAAAGAGTATTAGTACAGTTACCACAAGCTAGGTTTGAAGCAGCTGCAGAATATTCAGCAACACCATTAGTTACAGCCGCAGCATTCATACAAGCAATAATTGATGTTTGTGATGTAAATATGTACGATGCAAATATGGTGAAAGCAGCTATTCTGGGTAGATACCCACAATCAGTTGAATATCTTGGTGGAAACGTAGCTACCATGCTTGACCTGCCTCAGAAATTAGAAGGCCCAGGTTACGCACTAAGAAACATCATGGTAAACCATGTTGTTGCAGCAACTCTTAAAAACACATTACAAACTACTGCTCTATCCAGCATATTAGAACAATCAGCAATGTTTGAAATGGGAGACGCAGTCGGAGCATTTGAAAGAATGCACCTTCTAGGACTTGCATATCAAGGAATGAATGCTGACAACATGGTCTATGATCTGGTTAAAGCTAATGGTAAAACTGGTACTGTAGGTTCAGTAATTGTAGACACAGTAGATAAAGCAAAAGAAGATGGTGTAATAGGTGTAGAAAAAGAACTGAATGGATTCAGTGTCTACGGAACCGACGACCTTGCAAAATGGAATGCATATGCTGCAGCAGGATTACAAGCAGCCACTATAGTCAACCAAGGAGCTGCCAGAGCAGCACAAGGTGTATCATCCACTATTCTATATTACAACGACATACTTGAATTCGAAACAGGTTTACCTAGCGTAGACTTTGGTAGAGCTGAAGGTGTAGCAGTTGGATTCTCCTTCTTTAGCCACTCCATATATGGTGGTGGAGGACCTGGTATTTTCAACGGAAATCATATTGTTACCCGTCACAGTAAAGGATTCGCTATACCACCAGTAGCAGCAGCTATGTCATTAGATGCCGGTACACAGATGTTCTCCCCTGAAGCAACCTCCGGATTAATAAAAGAAGTGTTCAGCCAAGTTGACGAATTCCGAGAACCATTAAAATATGTGAATGAAGCAGCTGCTGAAATTAAAAACCAAATCTAAAAAATAAATCCAAACTTGGGAGTATATCAGTAAAATGGACATCGAAATTTTTCCACACAGATTATTAAGCGCCGATACCACCGAAGGATTGTTAAACAATCTTGAGGGAATTGAAGGCATTAAAAGAATAGTTATTCAAGGACAAAGACTTCCTCCTAAAGATGTAAACCAGGAACAAAGAACTATCACCCTTAAAGGTGAAGAAATAGATTTACAGATTCAAACTGGTCGTATTTTAATGGACATTGAAGACGAGGGAATCATAGACGAGAGTATAATAGAGGATATAAAAAGCATCTGTGAGGATCATCTACCATTTGGATTCAACATACATGTTGGAACCTTTATCCGGAAACAGAAAACAGTTACAGATAACCTAAAATACGGAAAAGCATTAAACAAAATATCAAAAGACATAGTAGGTTTAACAGATCAAAACGCACAACTCAGTGAAAGAGCCACTATAATCAAAAGGAACAAACAATAATGATTGGTAAAACCACACATGTTGTAGACTGCAGAGAAGCAATGGGAATGGGTGAAGGTGGAGGAATAGCTCAACGAGGAACTTTTGCAGAGTGTGGAAATGATGTACTAGCAATTGCTATGTCTCCTGGAAGGAGGCATATTACTAAACCAGTTTGCGAAATAACATTTGCCTTGCGGGAAGCTAATATTCTAACCAGCACTTTAGTATTAAATGCTGGAGCTGGAGTTCCACATGATGCTCCAACAGCAGGATCCGGTAGCCTTTTCGGACTCACTAATAAGGAGATTGAGCAAATTAAAAGGTTCCGTCTTGTAGTAATGCATCTTGGAGGAGTAAGGCATCATATCATATACAAGGCCCGTTTGATTTTAAGAAAAGTTAAAAGACCATGTATTGTGATATGTGAATACCCCGTTGACTTTGAAGATTTCGCTAAAATCGGTGTCAAAACTAAAGCTGTAATGCCCGAAGAGCCTAAAACTAAAGGTGAAATCGTGGATATTATAAGTGGAGTTATTAGAGGAGAAACAGCTCCCCAAGAAAAGTTGGATGAAATAATAAGAAAGGTAAGATTAGCATTAGGAGGTGCATTATAAATGGCACAATTTTATCCAGGAACAAGTAAGGTTGCAGAAAACCGAAGAAAATTCAGCAACCCAGAAATAGAACTCGAAAAATTAAGGGAGATATCCGACGAAGATGTTGTACAGATCTTAGGTCACAGAGCTCCCGGAGAAGAATATCCCAGCGTACATCCACCATTAGAAGAGCTGGATGAACCAGATGATCCAATAAGGAGTTTAGTGGAACCACTCGATGGTGCAAAAGCAGGTGATAGGGTCCGTTATATACAGTTTACAGACTCAATGTACTTCGCACCCGTACACCCTTTCGTTAGATCCCGATCATATCTACACAGATTCAGAGGAGCAGACGCTGGTACTCTATCAGGAAGACAAATTATAGAAACCAGAGAAAGAGATCTAGAAAAATACGCTAAAGAACTATTAGAAACAGAATGGTTCGACCCAGCCAGAACAGGTATAAGGGGTAAAACAGTTCACGGACACGCTTTAAGACTAGATGAAGATGGTATGATGTTCGACATGCTACGAAGACAGATGTTCGACAAATCCACCGGATTGGTTAGTTCAGTTAAAAACCAAATAGGTGACGAATTAGACGAGCCAGTAGTATTAGGAGAACCATTAGAAGAATCAGTCCTCAAAGAAAAAACAACCATCTACAGAAAAGATGGTGAAGCATACCGAGACGACAAAGACGCAGTAGAAGTACTCCAAAGAATCCATGTATTAAGATCAATGGGCGGGTACAATCCTGAATAATCAGGAGGTGAAAATATGGCTGATAAAAGGTTTGTTGAAGCATTAAAAAAGAAATTCGAAGAAGATCCAACAGATAAAAATACTACTTTCTATCACTTTGGTGGATGGAAACAATCCGAAAGGAAAAGAGAGTTCGTTGAAGCTGGTAAACAAGTAGCAAAGAAACGAGGAATTCCACAGTACGACCCGGATGTTGGTACCCCTCTCGGTCAGAGGGTACTTATGCCATACCAGGTGTCAACTACCGACACCTTTGTTGAAGGTGACGATTTACACTTTGTAAACAACGCTGCCATTCAACAGATGTGGGATGACATTAGAAGAACTGTTGTTGTTGGATTAAACACAGCTCACACTGTTATAGAAAAAAGATTAGGTAAAGAAGTTAGTCCTGAAACCATTACCCATTACCTGGAAACTGTAAACCATGCTATGCCTGGTGCAGCAGTAGTTCAAGAACACATGGTAGAGACCAACCCTTACCTGGTTGCAGATAGTTACGTGAAAGTATTCACAGGTAACGATGAAGTAGCTGACGAAATCGACCCAGCATTTGTATTAGATATAAACAAAGAATTCCCAGAGGATCAAGCAGAAGTACTTAAAAATGAAGTGGGAGACGGAATCTGGCAAGTTGTCAGGATACCAACCATAGTATCCAGAACTTGTGATGGTGGTACTACCTCCCGATGGTCTGCCATGCAAATTGGTATGTCCATGATTTCTGCATACAAACAGGCAGCAGGTGAAGCCGCTACCGGTGATTTCGCATACGCTGCAAAACACGCAGAAGTTATCCATATGGGTACATATCTCCCAGTCAGAAGGGCTAGAGGAGAAAACGAACCCGGTGGAATAGCATTTGGATTCTTGGATGACATAGTTCAGACTCCAAGAAAATACCCAGATGACCCAGTAAGACAAACTCTCGATGTTGTAGCTGCTGGTGCGGCTCTCTACGATCAAATTTGGTTAGGTTCATACATGTCTGGTGGTGTAGGATTCACTCAGTATGCAACCGCTGCATACACTGACAACGTACTTGATGACTTCACTTACTTTGGTAAAGAGTATGTGGAAGACAAATACGGAATGACCGAAGCTCCTAACAATATGGACACCGTTCTAGATGTAGGTTCAGAAGTAACCTTCTATGCACTGGAACAGTTTGAAGACTACCCAGCACTATTAGAGACTGTATTCGGTGGATCACAAAGAGCATCTCTAGTTGCAGCAGCAGCCGGATGTTCCACTGCATTTGCAACTGGTAACGCACAAACTGGATTAAGTGCATGGTACTTATCCATGTACCTACACAAAGAACAGCATTCTCGACTTGGATTCTATGGTTACGATCTTCAAGATCAGTGTGGTGCATCCAACGTATTCTCAATTAGAGGAGATGAAGGATTACCAACTGAACTAAGAGGAGCTAACTATCCAAACTACGCTATGAACGTGGGTCACCAAGGAGAATACGCAGGTATTGCTCAGGCAGCACACTCTGCCCGAGGAGACGCATTTGCACTTAACCCATTGGTTAAAATTGCATTCGCTGACAAAAACCTGACCTTTGACTTCTCTGAAGTACGTGCTCAGTTCGCTAAAGGTGCATTAAGAGAATTCGAACCAGATGGAGAAAGAGCTCTCATCTCTCCAGCTAAATAGATAGGTGTCATTCACACCTATTTTTTTTATTTTAAAAAAAAATATGGAGGAAAAATAACATGGCAGACCCTATAATAGCAGGATTAGGCGTTGTAGCTTTGATGGGCGCTGCTGCAACAATTGCAGGAGCTGCAGAGGATCTAGAATCAGATACTGGGTCCATGAGTAACCCTAACTCACAGGTTCAATTAGCACCTCAGATGGGTAACCTACACAGGATATTCAACAAGGCTGTTTCTGGAGAACCAGTACAGATGGGTTCGTGGGCAGGTATAGCAGGTTCTATAGCATTCGTGCTCCTTTCATTAAACCTACCAGCAGTAATGGCAATAGCTGGAGGGGCAGCTGTAGCCGCATTAGTTCACGCAGCATTCGCCACCTCATCACACTTAGGAAGAATTGTAAGTGTATCAAAATTTAAACAACCATTATTCCTAGATGTGGTCACAGAACACTTAGGACCAATAGCTGGCCACGGATTTATCGTTACATTCACAATCGTAGGAGTATCTTATTTAATGACCTTACCAATACAAGGTTTGGCTCACCCATTCCCACTGCCTATGCTTGCAGTTCTTTGGGGAATAACTATCGGTGCTATAGGTTCATCTACTGGTGATATTCACTATGGTGGTGAAAGGGAATACCAGCAATACCCATTTGGTGGAGGTATCCCAGTTCGTATTCACGGTGACATCACTAGAAGAGCTGAACTTGGTGCTAGGAACTCTTTAGATGCAGTTAACTTCTGTGCCAAGTATGGTGGACCAGTAACAGGATTTTGCTTCGGATCAATTGTATTTTTCAGTTTCTGGAGCACTGTAGTAGGTGGAATATTTGGAAGCATTAGTGGGGCTATTCTCCCTGGTAATTCAGATACTAACACAGCCTTAGCAGTAGGTACAGGAATACTTCTTATTATCATAATATTGATAATAATAATAAATAATAGGATGGAAGTATTTGCAAGAAACAAATACGGACCATATTTAAAATAATAGGAGGTTAACATAATGGTAGTAGACCCATTATACATAATAGGTGCTGTAGCCATTGGAGGAGTATTGATTGGTGGAGGTGTACACTTCATACCAGTAGGAGGTGCTCCTGCAGCTATAGCAACAGCAACAGGTGTGGGAACAGGAACACCTATGCTTGCAGCCGGAGGAGGAATGACCGGACTCATTACTGCAGCAGCAGCAACCACATCTCCATTATGGCTAGTACTACTTGCGGGTGGTGCTGGTTCAGCTTTAATGTTAGGTATTACTATGTTAGTAGGTAACTGGGTTTATATTTGGGGTGTGGGATGTGTACCATCATCAGCAAAAGTCAAATATGATCCTATCACCAAATATGAGCAAAGTAAATTCGTAACACCCGGTACAGAAGGACATGGTATACCCACAGTATGTTTTGTAAGTGGAATAATAGGTGGATTATTAAGTGGATTTGGAGGAGCTTTAGCTTATTACTTCCTTTACTATGGATTAATAGGCACTTCAGGTTACGCTATCCCGGCTGGAGCATATGTGTCTCTAGGCGCAGCTACACTGGCGGGTACCTTTTCTTTAGGTTTATTCTTCGTGAACTCAGTTATAGCTTCATTTAATATTGGAGGTACAATTGAAGGTTTCCACGATCCTAAATTCGCAAGACTTCCCAGAGGAGCATTAGCATGTATTATTGCCTCTGCAGTTGTAGGCGGTTTAGGTGTATTACTAGTTCAAGGAGGTAGTTTCTAATGGCTAACGAAAAAGGTTGGGGACCAAATTCTGTAGATAAACGGAAAACCTTAGCTTTTGGAGTAGTTGGTGGACTTGCAGGTATATACCTCACTCCTATAAATCCGATAATAGGTCCAGTTCTAGCCGCATTAGGTGCGGTATGTGCCATTGTTTGGGGTGCTGATGCAATATCTCGTGTATCTAGTTATGGTTTGGGTACTGGTGTACCTTCAATTGGATACATGTCATTAGCATTTAGTTTAGTTGGTGCTTTATCTGGAGTATCTATTGCTGTTTATCTCGGACCACATTATACGTGGTTGGGTCCTATACTGGGATTCGTAATAGCTATGTTAGTAGGAGCAATTGTGGCTGGATTATGTCTTACAGTATTAAGAATGAAAATACCAATTTTAATGCGTTGTACAATTGAACTTGCAGGTGCAGCTGCATTATCTGTACTTGGATTTTCAGCAGCTATCGCTGGTAGTTATGCTCTGCCAAACCTACTTCATAGTGTAATTATCCCCGGATATATCGCTTTATTCTTCATCCTGAACACTATGGCTATTCAACATCCTTTCAATGCTTGTTTAGGTCCAAATGAAAATAGAACTAGAACACTAAAACTAGCATTCACCACAGCTTTCATGGTTACTGGTATAGTGGGACTTATTGCGTATCCTTTCACCCCTGCATGGTGGGTAATAGCCTTAGTAGGAGGTATAGGATGGTACATATCAGTAAGCGCATTTATAGCGGCATCCAAAGAAGAAGCAGCCGAGGTCAAATGGACTGGATGGTGGCCACATGATGAAGAGGAGTTTGTTCAGTCAGTTAAGGAAATTAAGGAGTGATAAAAATGGCAGAAATCTTACCTTTAATAGTAATTGCTCCTGAATCGAATTTAACTCTTGACCCTTCAACAGGTATTATAGGAGCGGCTTTAAAAGGTGTTGTAATAGTAACACTCGATGGAGTAAATAAACAAATAGATCGATTAGAATTTGGAGTAAATGATTTATATAACTCCCTGGATCCAACCAGTCAGCCAGCTAACTCATTCTCAGGAAGAGAAGGAGTTTATATGCAAGCTGGTACTTTAACCAATATGGTTTATGGGTTCATAATAGGGATGGTTATAATGGTTGCTCTATTCTTTTAGGGAGGTGTTAAAAAATGGCTGAAAAAAAATCACCAGCAGAAGGATGGCCTGTTGTTAGTGGAGATTATATCGTCGGTGACCCGGAAAGTCCTGTGGCAGCTGCTACATTGGCTTCCCATATAGAACAAATACCAGTGGATGCCGGTGCTGCTATAGCAGGGCCTTGTAAAACAGAAAATCTCGGTATAGAGAAAATGATGGCTAACCTGATATCAAACCCTAACATACGATTTTTAGTCTTATGTGGATCAGAGGTGCAGGGACATATTACGGGTAATAGTATAGAATCATTACATGCCAATGGTATTGATCCTGAAAGAAGGAGCATCGTAGGTAGTAAGGGTGCTATACCATACATTGAAAATATACCGGATGAAGGTATTGAAAGATTCCAACAACAATTAGAACTAATTAGTATGATAGATAATGAAAATCCTGCAGATATACAAGCTAAAATCAAAGAATGCATAGAAAAGGATCCAGGAGCGTTTGAAGAAGAAGCATTGGTTATCAAAGTAGAAGAGGGTGGCGCAGCTGAGGAAGAAGGTGAGGCAGTACCGCCTATTACTCCTGAGACTGCTTTAATAGAAGCTAGAATGCGTAATATTCAAACTCAAGTTAAAGCTACTGCTTCATTACAGAGGATTTTCGCAGGTATGTACACTGGAAAAGTTCAAGGAATTATGGTTGGATTAGCCTTTACTTTGGTTGTCGGAACCTTATTACTCTTGAATGGTGTATAATGGAGGTTTAAAATGAAAATATCAAATAAACCTAACGTCAGAGGTATGGAAAAAGTAGCAAACGATGTAACATATCGTTCTGCGATTATGGGCAGAGATCTAAGATTATTTATGGGGATTATAACTACCCGTATTTATGGAGTTAGTCTAGGCTTTATATTAGCAGTTGCATTAATCCTTATCCCCGCAGTAGTGGTAATATATGGTGGGTCGATATAATGGCAGAAGATGAAAACATTATACCTCAGGTTATTGTCCCACAAGAGGAATTTAACAATGCTAATGAAAGATTAGACACTATAGAAGATAAAGTTGAGTTCACTTGGGGTGAAGTCAATCAGAGAATGGGTCAACAAATTGGAAGAGATATTGGTATTTTATACGGAATAATAATAGGGCTCATAATCCTCTTTGTGGCATTCAAAGTGGTTAAGATAGGAGCAATCTTAACAGCCTTAAGCGGCTAATTTAGGAGGTTTACATAATGTTTAGATTTGACAAAGAACAAACTGTAGTAGATATTGCTGGTGTCAAATGTGGTGGACAGCCAGGAGAATATCCAACTGTTTTAGCAGGAACCATATTTTATGGTGGACATAAAATAATTGAAGATGATAAAGCTGGAGTATTCGACAAAGAAGCAGCACAAAGTTTAATGAAAGTGCAGGAAGAACTGTCAGATACAACTGGTAACCCACACTGGGTACATACCTTTGGACAAACCCCAGAGGCTTTAGTTAAATACCTAGAGTTTGTAGGCGAACATTCGGACTATCCATTCTTGATAGATTCAACATCAGCAGAAGCAAGGATAGCAGGTGCAAAATACGCTACAGAAGTCGGATTGGCTGACAGAGCAATCTATAACTCTATAAACATGGCTGCAGATCCATCAGAAATAGTAGCTGTAGGAGAAACTGATTTAACTGCATCTATTGTTTTAGGATTTAATGCTATGGATCCAACTGCTCAAGGTAAGATAGATATATGGGAAAATGGTGGAGCTGCCTTAGATAAAGGATTGTTAGAAATGTCCATAGATGCTGGTATAGACAAGTTTCTGATGGATGTAGCTGTTACTCCTTTAGGTCAAGGAGCAGGTCCAGCTGTAAGAACATCATTTATCCAAAAAAGTAAATGGGGATACCCATCAGGAGCAGGTATACACAATGTACCATCCGCATGGGATTGGATGAGAAACTACAAAAAATCTGTTGATAAAGGTGGATTGGGACACTCAGAAGCATGGCCTGTAGCTGATGTAGGATCAAACCTTATCATGCAAATGGCTGGAGGAGACTTTGTACTTATAGGGCCTATTGAAAATGCTTCAATGGCATTCCCTGCCTGTGCAATGGCTGACATCTTCCTAGCCGAAGGTGCTAAGGATATAGGAACCGTACCTGTAGACGATCACCCATTCTTCAAACTACTATAAAATAAAAAAACTTATGGTTGGTATATAAAATCAACCAATTTATTTCTTTTTTTTTAATTTTAAGAAAATATAATTATAACAAATTTATTTTAATTTTTAAATTATTAATTTCATCAATAATTTATATATCCTTCTTTTGATGAATATTTCTACATGAATTTAGGGGGTATTCTTTTTGTTATCATTTAAGCGAATTTTAAGTAGAAGTCCCAAGCCAACTATCGCAAAAAGTAAGTACATAACCATTGAAGATGTGAAGTCAAATCCGTATAGTATTAAAAAAAAAGTTGGAGCCGGAACTTCTGTTGATGTTGACATGTATTACATTGTAGCATCCGTTGAATTAGGAAACACCACTACTAAATGTATTTTAACAGCTACAAATTTGAAAGATAGTCATACTTATCTTCTGGATAAAACTGTGAAGATGACAAGGGATATAAGACCACCTAAAAAGGGAGAGAAAGTCTTTGGTGAGACTGTATGGGAAGTAGAACTAACTAAAGAATCTGTTTCAGAAATGGTGACGGATACTATTCTAGAGTCAGTTAAAAGATCTAAAATAAATATGGATGAGGATCTTGATTTTGTTGTACGTTCAACAGGGGTTACAGCAGGATTTGCTTCTCCAAAAGAAGTGGGTGATCTTATAATAGCTTTAGCAAATGGTTGTTTGGAAGCAGGTATACCACCACGTAAAATGTCCCCTGCAATGTCTATTGAAAACTTCCCTGAACGATTAAGGGGTTACACGCTCATTGATCAGGTTATGTTCGACGGAGCTGTCGTAAGTGTCGTGCCACCAACGGGTAAGGTGGTGGTTGCTAATGAAATGGAAGGTGAATTAGTAACTGCTGGTATTAAAGCAGGTGCTAAATGGACGGATATTGATTATCGTAATCCGGTGGTTTCAATGGATTTTGGAACTACTCTAGCTGGTCGAATAACCAATGCTGAAGAACCTTACGCTCGTACAGTTGGAAACTTCTGTGGATTAGCTGGGGCCATATCCGATGCTATAATCCGTGGAACAGAAAAAGTTGATCAAAGAGGTGGAGCTGCATTGGATCTTTATACAAAGGATATACTAAAAAATGCTGATTGGAAGGTAGCTAAATCATATGCAGAAAAGGTTCATGAACATGTTGATATTAGAAAAGTTCCAGAAGGAAGGGATAGATTTGGAACTGTACCAGTTGATCCTGTAGCAGCCTACAATGCAGGTACCACGCTTATAGGGTGTGATATAGGGACAAATGGTAATGAGATTCCTCAACTCATTAAAATTGGTCATGAAATATATTTGGAAGAGGGTATAAATACTTTATTCGCTACACTGGATCATGTAAGTGCTTTGATAGTAAAACGATTAGTGGAAGAAGCAGTAGATGAAGGAGTTATTGAAGAAGGCTCAGTATTGGGAGTTACCGGTAGGGCAGGTATAACGGGCAAAAAACCTAATTTAATTCTAGACTATACCAAAAATTATTTTAAAGATATTATTTTTGTATCAGATGCCCTAGCATTGGGTGCAGCTGTAATGGCGCGGTGTATGAATTCTATGGGGACTCCTAAAATTCCTTTAGGAGGTTTAAGGGGCGGTGCCTGTATATTAGGTCAGCGTAAAAAACTACAACAGAGCAAGATTAACCATTAATTTAAAATAAATATTATAATATTTTTAAATAATTTGTTTACTTTACAGCTATATTTTCTAAAATAATGGAGATATCTATAAAATGGTAATTGCCGTGATAATGGCTGGTGGTAAAGGCTCTAGAATGAAATCTAAAGTAGAAAAACCTCTTATTTTAATTAAAGGTAAGCCAATGATAAAAAGTATTATCCAGGCCTTGTATGGTGTAGAAAAAATAGATAGTATTATTGTTGCAACTACTAAGTACACACCTAAAACAGAGGAATACATAAAAAATGAAGATATAAAGATAATTAGAACTCCTGGAGAGGGTTACGTATCTGATTTGAGGTTTATAATCTCAAAATTTAATTCAAATGAAGTTTTATTAACAATTACTGCAGATTTACCATTAATTAAAAGTTCTACTTTAGATTATGTTATAGATAAATATGAAAATTGTGGTAAAGATGCTCTTTGTGTTGCAGTTCATCCGGAATTATTTAGAAGATATAATTTGAAACCATCTTGGCAATTGAAGAGCATAATACCATCAGGTTTAAATATTTTGAGGAGTATAAACATGCAACAAGATGAGGAAGTTCTTTTAATTAATGAAATGGAATTAGCTTTAAATATTAATAGTCAAGATGACATTAAATTCCTAGAAGAACATCTTTCAAGTAACTAGTGAAAAATTTAAGGGTGATAAAATATGGTTATGGAAGAGAGGAAATTAATAAAAGGGGAAGAAAAAGTTTGGAGTGAAATTAAAGGATATCAGGTTGCCACTAATAATGCACGTATTTTAGGGGAGTTAGATGAACTTATTATAAATGGAAAAACTGGTAAAATAACTGATGTAGTTATTAAAGTGGATAAAGGGCGAAATGTAAATGTTAAAGGTGCTAAGAAAAAAGGTGATACTTTACTTGTTCCATTTGGAAAGGTGGAGAAAGTAGGTGAATTCATAATAATTTCAGAATAAATTTACAATTGCATTATTCCCCCACTAATTTTTGTTTATTTAAACTTTTTTTATAATAGGGTTTGTAAAGTTATTGGATGTTGATGTGTTTTCCATGTTTTGGTGTCCATTTTTCCATTGTCTTCGTAAATAGTTGGTTATTCAGCTGGATGTTTTTTTTATTTTCTTTTATAGTTCGTTTAGCAATAGGAACGGTAGTAATTTTCATTGCAGTCAGTTGTTCATGATACATTTGGGGTTTATGGTGTATTTGTAGTGAGCCTCTGGATTCCGGGACTATATATATTCATAAATTTCATTATTTTAACATATATAATATTCTTAAGTTTTATAAGTCAGATTCTGGTAAATTTTTGTTTTTTTTATATGATTTTATATTGAGTTTTCCTATTATTTTTAGTTGTAAATTCATGAAAAATGGAATATATAAACGAATATCATTATTTAAGATAAAATTATTGATTTAAATGTATTTCTAGGTATGTTGAGCAATGTGTCATACGCGTAATGTATATATTAAAAAGGAGAGTTTGTAAAATTTGCTTTTGAATTTGAAAATACATTTATTTTATGAAACTTTAGGGGGAGTGTTATAAATGGATGTTTAATTAAATTTAAAGGTTTTTTTGTAGATGACTGGCTATTGCAGTTTGGTCTGACGGGCCTGTTTACGCCAACCAAGCAGTAAAACCAATGACATTTATTTTTTTTAGATTTATCTATTATAATGAAGGAGGGATTTTTTTTAGGATGAAAGAATAGATCATTGAATTTGTGAGATTTTACAGGGGGAATCAAATAAATTAATTTTATCTGAAATAGATTAAAAAAAACGTTAAAAATATAAAAAACGTTAAAAAATGAAGATTTTATAAAGATTAAAATGGGTTAGGTAGATAAAAAAATTTAAAGAAACATTTTCTACAAAATTTAGTCTATGAATAAAAAAATAAAATAATTTACAGTTAAAAGAAGAGATGATAAAAAAAATATTTGGGAATAATTTAGTAAAAGTATTATGATTAAATGTAAAAAATTAAATAAAAAAAATTCGAGAAACCTGGTATTTTGAATCCTACAAAATTAAAATAATGTCTGTTATTACTTCTTCAGATCCCTTAAAGTACCTTAACGGTACCTTAACAATTTTTATAATTTGAAAATTTCTTTAATGAAAGTATTACATATAAGATATAATTAAAGGACAAATATATATATAAAAAATAGTTTTTTTTGAAATAAAAAAAAATTTGTCCCAACATCCAATAACTTTACAGCCCCTTTATATAAAAAAAAAATTAAATTTAATTTAAAAAAAAATTAGAATGCAAAGTATTACCGGGTTTAAATCTATTTTCACATACCATGTAAGCTCAAATCTAACATTCTTTTAGTATCTGCAGCTAATTGTGGTGGTAGTCCGGTGATGTCCAAGCATGTCACATTGTATTAATTTTTGTTGTTTATTTTATTTAATAATTCTTTTTAGTTAACATGTGTTAATTTATAATGGATTTTCAATCAATAATTAAAAAAAAGTAATTTTAAAATGTTATAAAACATTATTGATATTTAAAATATATTACTTTCGGTTTATTTATGAATATTAGTTTTTAAGGGATTTTATAAAGTTTAAATGATTATTATAACCTATTAATCATTCATAAGCTTTAATTTTGGGTATTAAAAATGAATACAATCATATTCAAATATATAAGCTTTTCGAATTTGTATTATAAGTAACCTTTATAATAACTATTTTTATATCATATATTTAATGTACAAATTTAAGGTACATTTAATTTGGTATATAAAAAAAATCGACATTAAGGAGGAAACTCTATGGCTGAGGATGATATAAGACTTGTTATGTTTTGTTGTAACTGGTGCTCTTATGGTGGAGCTGACACTGCTGGTACTGCAAGGATGCAATATCCTCCAAACGTCCGAGTAATAAGAGTAATGTGCTCGGGACGTATTGAACCACAATTTATTTTTAAGGCATTCCGTGAAGGAGCCGACGGTGTTATTGTAGCTGGATGTCATCATGGTGACTGTCACTACGATGCTGGAAACTACAAATTAGATAGAAGAATGAGATTAATTTACAAACTTGCAGATGAATTGGGAATCGGAAGAGAAAGAATACACCATGACTGGATCTCTGCATCGGAAGGAGAGAAATTTGCAGATACAGTAACCATGATGGTGAATCGTATCCGAGCTCTCGGACCATCCCCACTCAAAGAACAGTTAGCAGTTGAAGCATAAGAGGTGTAAATAAATGGCAGAAAAAGCTAAAATCGCAACCATGTGGCTGGGAGGATGTTCAGGCTGTCACCTATCCATTGCAGATATACACGAAAAAATCATAGATGTAATGGAATTGGCAGACTTCGAATTCAGCCCAGTATTAATGGACGTAAAATATGATGAAGTCCCAGATGATTTAGATGCTATCATAATTGAAGGAGGTATCCGGAACAATGAAAACCGTGAATTAGCGGAAATGCTCCGGAAAAAAGCCAAAATAGTCATCGCATACGGTGTATGTGCATGTTACGGAGGACCAATTGGAGTAGGAAATCTTTACACACCGGATGAACTTATAGAGGAAGCTTACATTAATTCTCCAAGTACACCTAACCCTGAAGGCGTAATACCACATGAACAGATACCTCACTTAGAAAGTAGGGTAAGACCTTTAGCAGAAGCAATCGATGTAGATCTCTCCATTCCTGGATGCCCATGTAAATCTGATGTAGTTGCAGAAGCAATTGTAAATTTGCTAACAGGTAAAGAGATAATTTTACCAAAAACTAATTTATGTGAAGTATGCCCTCGAGAAAAACCTCCAGAGGGAATGGCTATGGATAAAATCATTAGACAATTTGAATTAGGCGTACCAGAACCTGAAATGTGCCTAGTTCCACAAGGATTAATTTGTATGGGTCCCGCAACTACTTCCATTTGCGGAGCAGAATGTCCTACTATAGGAGTTCAATGTAGAGGATGCTACGGACCAACTCCAAATGTCATAGATCAAGGTGCTAAAATGATTTCTGCGATCGGATCTGACTTCGGAGTGGAAAGAGATAAAACCGTAGATCCAGAAGAAGTAGCAAATGAAGTAGATGATATGGTGGGTACATTTTACCAATTCACATTTGCATCTGCATTAGTACCTATGAAAGTGAAAAAGGAGGGAAAATAGATGGTTAGATTAACAATGGAACCAGTAACTAGGATTGAAGGACACGCAAAAATCACAGTAGAACTAGATGATGCAGGTAATGTACAGGACACTAAACTTCATGTTATGGAGTTCCGAGGATTTGAAAAATTCCTGCAAAGAAGAAACATCGAAGAAGTACCAAGAATTGTTCCTAGAATTTGTGGTATATGCGATGTGCAACATCACTTTGCCGCTGCTAAGGCCGTTGATTCTATTTTTGGATTTGAATCAACAGATATTCTCCCCACTGCTTACCGTATGAGGGAGATCATGAATTGGGGTTCTTACACCCACTCTCACGCACTCCACTTTTACTTCTTAGCAGCACCTGATTTCATAGCAGGAAAAGACAGGAAAACTAGAAACGTATTCCAAATCATAAAAGACGCCCCTGAATTAGCTTTACAAGCTATTGAACTTAGAAAAAACGGTTTAGATATAGTTAAAGCTATTGGTGGAAGATCTATACATCCTACATCCTCTACTCCTGGCGGAATAACTACAGAATTAGATGCTGAAACCCAAAAGGACCTTCTTAAAAAAGCTCAAAGGAATGTTGAACTAGCAGTAGCAACTTTAGAGACAGCCAAACCGATATTCGAGGAAAATATTGACTTAGTAAACTCATTAGGTAACATTGTAACCAAACACACTGCTCTTACTAAAGATGGTGTATGGGATGTCTACGATGGTGATGTGAGAATAAAAGATGAGGAAGGTAACTTTTTCAGAGATTTCAAATCAGCAAACTATTTAGATAATATAGCAGAGCATGTTAAACCATACTCCTGGCTGAAATTCCCATACATTAAAGATTTAGGTTACCCTGAAGGTATCTATAGAGTAGCACCATTATCTAGGATTAACGTGGCTGATAAAATGCCGGATGCTGCGCCACAGGCTCAGGATTACTTCAAAGAGTTTAAAGATACTTTCGGATACGCTCAACAAACCCTCTTATTCCATTGGGCTAGACTAATAGAACTGGTAGCAGCCACAGAATTAGCTGCTGATGCTTTAGAAGAAGATTTATCAGGTCCTAAATTCCCAGAACCATTAGAAAGACGGGCTGGTGAAGGTGTAGGGATAGTAGAAGCGCCCCGAGGAACTTTAGTTCATCATTACGCCTGTGATGATAATGGACAAATCACTAAAGCTAACATTGTAGTTGCAACCATCCAGAATAACCCCGCCATGGAGATGGGTATTCAGAAAGTTGCAAAAGATTACATAAAACCTGGTGTAGAAGTGGACGATAGTATTTTCAATCTAATGGAAATGGTAATAAGATCATATGATCCATGTCTATCCTGCGCAACCCACTCTATAGACAGTCAGATGAGATTAGCTACCCTCGAAGTATACGATAGTGTAGGAAACCTTATCAATAAAATCTAACCTTAAAAGGTGATAAAAAAATGATAGTAGTCAACAAAGAAGACTGCATCAGATGTGGCGCATGCCAGGGAATCTGTCCTACCGCAGCCATAGCTGTATCACCAGAAGATGTAATCTACTGTGATATGTGTGCAGATGAGCCTAAATGTGTGCAAGTCTGCCCTAAAGGCGCGCTTAAAGCCGGCGAAATAGTTGTTGGTGAGGATGGTAAGACTGAGACCCGTATTGTATTTAACCCATCTTTATGTGATGAATGCGGAGAATGTGTAGAAATTTGTCCACCCCAGATCTTGAAACTGGATGAAGGCGAGATGAAAAAAATTCCGTTAGAGGGTTACTGTGTAATGTGTCAGCGATGCGTAGATATTTGTCCAGTGGACGTCATAGGAATTGAGGGTGTTAAAGAACCCGCAAAAAGTGAAAAAGAAATAACTGAACCCATATATATTTCGGACTGTGTTGGATGTGGATTGTGTGTTGAAGAATGTCCTGTAGAAGCCATTACGCTTTCAGAACCTGGTGGAACTATAGAAATAGATGAAGAAAAATGTATCTACTGTGGAATATGTGCACAAACTTGCCCATGGAATGCAGTTTATATATCAAGTAAAAAGCCACAGAAACGCTCCAGAGAAGTGACTAAATTCGAAGTAGATGAAGATACATGTATAGGATGTAATATATGTGTAGAAGCATGTCCTGGAGATTTTATTGTGGAGAAACCATCTAAACTTACTGTTGAACTTCCTGAAGTCTGTACTTATTGTGGTTTATGCGCAAAACTGTGTCCAGTGGATGCAATTGAATGTGATGTAGAGTTAGGACTTGCTAAACCAGCATCTGACGTAGGATTAGTATTTGATGCCGAAAAATGTGAAAACATAGGAGCTTGTGCACGAATATGTCCTACTGAAGCCATAAGGGTAGTAACTTCAGAAGGAAAACAAGTTCCTGGTGAAATAGAAACCACTGAAGAACCATACTTAGCCATGTGTACAAGGTGCGGTGCTTGCACCACAGTTTGTCCAGAAGGAGCATTAACCTTAGTTGATGTTAACAAAGTAATAAATGGTGAAGTGGTAACTAGGAAAAGGGTACAGTTCAATCCTTCACTCTGTAATGAGTGTGGAGACTGTGTAGAAGTATGTCCCTATGAGATGCTGAAACTTAAACCTGGAGAAAAAGTACCTCTTAAAGGATTCTGTATACTCTGTGATCAGTGTATATCAGCTTGTCCTGAAGAAGCGTTTTTACTAAAATAAATAATTCAATTTTTTTTTTAAGGTGGATTATTTTTTTTTCCGCCTGAAAACTTTTTTTTATAATATATTTCTTTAAATAAAATTTTTAGTTATTTTTTTATTAGATCTAAATAAATATTGTGTTTATCAAGATCAATTTCAACTATACGGCCTTTTAATCTATTTTGTTGATTTAAAACATCAGCTAAATTTATTATGTCACCTTCAATCTTTATAGAGATTACGTCTTCCATTATTTTAATTCCATCCATACTGTAAACAGTTGATTCACACATTTTTTTAACCACCTATTTTGAATTCTATATATACGGATTAAATATCAAAAGTGGATTCACTAAATTTATATTTTTTGATTCAATGTTTTATGTTATTATTAGTTATGAATTAACAAACTTTCCATTATTCTTAAAAAGTTCTCCTTCTTCCATGACCACTTCTCCCCGGACCATAGTCATAATTGGCATTCCTTTAATTTTAAATCCTTTAAACGGTGAGTATTTTGCTTTTGATTTGAAATTATCTGGATTTATAATTCCTTCTTTTTTCATATCCACCATTACAATGTCTGCATCCATACCCTCTTTTATAAAGCCTTTATTCTTGAGATGGAAGATTTTAGCTGGGTTTTCGCATAATAACTTCTTTAAATCTGTAAAAGTGATATTTTGCCTGTTAGTCTCATTTAAAAGAAGTGGTAATGTTGATTCTAAATTTGGAATCCCTGGAGGGGCATCCCATATATTTTGTTCTTTTTCACTGTTGGTATGGGGTGCATGGTCTGTTCCGATAATATCTATATTTGATAAATAACTTACGTCTATTTTATTTTCATTATCACGTAAGGGTGGGTTGGTTTTTGCGAAGTTCCCACATTTTTTAAGATAATTTAAGTTTAAAAGCAAATGGTGTGGAGTTATTTCAGATGTAACACTGATATTTAATTTTTTAGCTTTGTTTATAAGTTCAACAGATTCTTTGACACTGACATGACAGATATGTATGGTTAAACCATAAGCGTGAGCTAATGAAAGAGCATTTGATACTGCAGTGGTTTCAGCCAGCGGTGGTCTGGTATTAGCGTAATTTTCGGGCTTAAATTTCTTTTTTTTCAGCTCGTTATTAATATTATTGGTTACAATATCTTTATCCTCACAGTGTAATGAAATAAGAGGTTTATTACCATTTATTTTAGATATTACCCTGAAAATTTCATTTAAAAATTTTTTATCAATGAGATCCATGTATATTTTAAATGAAGCGGGTTTAAGCTTGTTAACTTTATTTATATCTGCTGGATTACTTACTCCTGCGTGTAAACCAAAATCAATTATACTTTTTTTACTTGCTATTTTAAGCTTTTCTATGAATGCTCGAGGAGTGTTAGTGGGGGGTATTGTGTTAGGCATGTCTATTATGGTGGTGAATCCTCCGATTGCTGCTGCACGGGTTCCGCTTCGGAAATCCTCTTTATAAGTTAATCCGGGGTCTCTGAGGTGAACATGGGCATCTATTAAACCGGGTAAAATCACTGAACCCTTCATATTGATAATCTCTGCTCCTCTTCGTGGGGCTATTTTTTTAAGAGATATGATTTTACCGTCTTCAATGCTTATAGAAACTTCAATATTTTCAGGTACAATTTTACAATCTTTAAGCCAGAAATCCATTTTATAACCTTCAGTTTTAGAATAATTACCAAAAGATCCTTTTATTTTATATTATTTTGTTAAATTTCGAGTGTTAAAAAATATACTAAAAAAACATTAAAAGAGATTTTCTTTTAACTTTGTTTTTTTTTATTAATTTTTTTTGTTTTCTATAATTTTTGGTATCTTTTTCTTAATTTTTTTCTTTTTTGTACTTGTTTGCTAAATTTTTCATTTTTTGGATGTTAGCGTTCGCTAGGTTGTGTTTTTTTGATTGAGAGTGTTTAGTTTGCAGGAGGTTGTAACAGAAGCAGGTGAATATGTTTTTGGTGTGTGTTCTAATAGTTGTGGTGACTTTCACATGGCCAGATTTGAAAATATTTTTGATTACAGCATACGGCCGTTCTCCAGGCGCTCTTTTACGAGTTATTCGCTTGTTTCGCAATTTTTCTCTAATACTTAGCGGATGACCGCGTGTTGCGCGGTTCATGGTGGCGTTATGACCTTTACAAGATGCTCCGAAGTATCCGCGATCCCTATATGTAACTTCTCCAGGTTTAGTGAGGTCAATTTGACTATCATGAACCGAAGCAGGAGTGGTTTCAATTTCCCTTATTAAACCATAATCAATATCCATCTTACTGTGTAATTTATACCCATAATGAGATTTACCACCTTTCTTAGCCCATTCACCTTCTTTATTTCGCCTGGTTTTGGCTTCGGGTCCGCGTGGTTCATCAATCCTTTGATGACCGGGATCAGCAGTTATAAACGTAGCATCTTGAATAACACCTTCTTTAATCTTCAATCCCTTGGCATCAATCTGTCGCTGCAGTTCTTCCCATATTTCTTTCGTCTTTACCAGTATCGATTAAACGTTCTCTGAAAGCCCAGACCGTGGAACGGTCTGGAATATTTTCTGGGAATCCCAGAAATTTTCTAAACGATATACGGTCAGTAGCTTGTCTTTCAAGCTCAGGATCTGATAAACCATACCACGATTGTAAAACCAACATCTTAACCATAACTACCTCATCATTATTAGGCCTACCACCACGCTCAGTGTGATTATCGTACATTTTCCTAAATTATTGGTCTAAAAACTTCCCAATCAATAAGAGGATCAATCTCAGCCAACTTATCACCAAGCAGTTCCACACGAGCATACTCCTTATTCATGAAATAATCATTAAAAGACTTCATACACTCCCTATACCATCAATACTATATAAAATTTATTCCAATTACAAATCAAACCAACATTAAACAAATAAAATAAACCAAAAGAATCAAAAATAAAAAAATTCAAAAAGGTTTATAGAAATTCTCTCTAATTATTTTTTATTTAAAATTTAATTTTCTGTGTACAAGCCGTTTTGTTTAATATCCTTAGGTAATTGTGGTGAGAATGATTTTAAATTTTCAATTAATTCATTCTCATACTGAGGAGAAGTCGCATAAAAAGATACTGTAGAATTTCCGAGGATCACATCGTGAGGAGTTGTCCATTCTCCTACTTTAATCCAATTTGAAGGTATATCTCCAGCCCACCATGCTTCATAAATAATAGCTACTTGAACATGATGCTGATTAGCAAGATAATTAAGTTCCTGCGCGTTAAAAGTATTGTTTTTATGTGCCTGCGCTACATCATTACTGCTTAAACCCACCAAATCTAAACATTGAATATTAGTGAAATAATTAATAGCTCCAATATCATTAGCGGCAATCGAAGCATTAGGATAATACTCACTTAAAAATGAAGCCATTTGATATTGTTGTTCATAAATATTATTAGTGGATTGAGGTGTGATTGTTAAATAATACGTTTTAATTGCAAATGGAGATAATAAAAGAATTACAATTAAAGAGATTACTAAATATTTCGGAATTGATTTTTTATTAAATTTAAATGAAAATTTCTTAGGTAAATAATTATAAACTCCTAATAGTAACGCTATCAATCCCATAACCACTAAATAAGAAGTGTATCTTAAAAGCCAATCATTATTGATAAAAATAAGCTGTATAATGATCAGTATACCACTGATTATTAACCAGAGGGTTGGAATTTCCCATATAGTATTATTTTTTCTTAACCGGAATGCAGCGATTGATAATAATACAAGAGCAAAAATCATGGCTAATAAATATGTTATAATCGTGGAGTGCGTATTCGGTAAAATAGTGTAAATGTTAGGTAAAAAACTTGCTGAAGTAGTAATTGTAGTGCTAGTAAAATAGGATTTAAGTATTAATGAGTTAGGAATAAAAGACCATCCATTTGAAATTGAAATTACACCGTATATGGTTATAGGGATAATTGATAACGCTATCATCAAAAAAGAATAAGTAAATTTTCTCCTTAAGATAAATAGAAAAGCAACTAAGAAAATTAGAATCAAACTTTCATAGCGAACCATTGCTAAAGGAACAGTTAATATTAATAATAAATAATAATTAAGCGGTTTAGAGTTTAAATTTGTTAAAATTTTAACTGAAAGATAAACAAACGCAATTACAAGGATTATTTGTAAAATATGTTCCATTCCAATAAAAATAAGATACGGTAACGGAGTGAAAAATACAACACCAATCAAGACCATAAAATTATAGACCGGATGAATCTTATAGAATCTAAGAATGTAATAAACCAGGAATATGGTAATTGTACTTAAAATAATATTCAATATAAACGGAACTAAAGCATTTATCCCTATAATATAAAATATTGAGGATAATAAGAGTGTCCATAGTAGAGAAGATGAAGAAGAAGAGAATGCATATGGGGTTACGCCCCATACTCCATGTAATGCGAAATTTTTCGCAATCGTCATATGAATATATGCATCATCAAGACCATAAACAAAATGACCCTGATTCAATCTAAGAGAAACAATCAATAATAATATAATAGTTACCCAAAGAACAGATAAAGCCGTAACTAAAGGCCAATGCTTACTAAAAATATTATTTAATTTACTCATTGTTTCAGTGTAAAGGTTCATAGTTTTTTATATGGAGAACTTTAATGTATTTAAATAGATGTGATAAATTATTTTTAAATTCTGATTTCAAAAATAGTTTTATTCTCCTAAAAACAATCTTATTTATATATTCATGATTAAGAATAATATCTTTTTTAACATACAACATAATGTTTATTAATTAAAATCAATACCCTTAAAATCATATATCTTGTTTATATATTAATACATAATATTTAATCTAATTTGTGATTTAATGAAAATTAATAAAAATCAATTGAAAAATCTAATTTGGATTATACCTGCTATAATAGCCTTTGTTTTAATCTTAATTCCAACTCTAAAATATCAGTGGCCTCTAAGCTGGGATGCAATTTATCAAGTACAGTATGCCCAAGTTTATGCTAAATATGGATTTGTGTTAATAAATCCACTTTTGAATGCACCAACTGGTCAAAGTATAAGTTATCCTCCCCTTTTCGACTTTTTAATAGCTTATCTAGGTATTATCAGCAAAGTTAATTTATTCCAAATTGCCCGGTTTCTTCAACCATTCCTAGCCATGTTCATGATACTGTCAGTTTCTTATGTAAGTCGCAAGTTTTATGGAACCATTGCAGGAGTAGCTACAGGTTTTTTAATCATATCTAGTTTGCTGTTAGGTAATCGGATAATTTTCCCATTACCCGAAAATCTGGCTTTAATATTTTTTCCTTTATCAATTTATTTCTATTATTATTCTCTAAAAGAAAAATCACTCAAATATGCCATTATTGCAGGATCTTTACTTATACTTATCCTTTTAATCCATCAAACTGCTCCTTTAATCTTATTCTTAATAATATCCGTATTTACATTAATCGAATTGATTGTATATCGAAATATGCGTGTTTTTAAAAATTATGGTGCCTTCCTTCTCTTACCTGTAGCATTGCTTATATTAATAATAGGGTTACTGACAGGATTGCCAAATATTTTTTCCAATGTAATACACCATGCAATTCAAGAAGCATTCGCCACTTCATCCGTTATTTCACCTCCTCTTAAACTTTCCAGTTATGGAAATTTAGGTGTTTTAACTTTGATATTCGGCTTAATTGGAGTCATTACTGCAGTTATAAGAAGACATAAAGAAGATATCTTTATACTCAGTTGGATTATCGTGATTATTTTATTAATCAATGCCTATTTGTTTGGTATAAACGGTATAAACAGTATATCGTATCGTTTACTGGTTTATCTTTTAATACCCGTTTCCATTCTGGGAGGCTTTGGTATTTCCACGGTTTATCATAAACTCAAGAATTATAAAAATTTCTCATCCAAA
Organism: Methanobacterium sp.; assembly: GCA_015661405.1. Classification (GTDB taxonomy): domain Archaea; phylum Methanobacteriota; class Methanobacteria; order Methanobacteriales; family Methanobacteriaceae; genus Methanobacterium_A. The sequence continues at coordinate 97,687 of JACWMK010000002.1, read as the reverse complement.
AAATTTAGGAATGCATTTTTAATATCATTATTTGTATTGGCTACATTTTTCGGATTTTTAACTGTCGAAAATCCTTTAATATCTTCTTTTGAAGTTACTAATCAATATGGATCATTTCAAATCGCTCCACCATCTTCTTCAGAAATGGATCTTGCGAGTTGGTTTAATGAAAATGGTAATAAAAGTAAGTCTATACTATCCAATAACCTTTTTCCACTCACTTTTGTGACTACACAAACAGGGATGCCACTTGCTAGTGATTCAGACTTCGAACATTTCAATAAAAACGTTTCTAAATCATTCTTTGAAAAAAATAAAATTGGTTACGTTATATTGGATAAACGATTATCATTTAATTCAAATAATGAAACACTACAGTTTGTAGAATATGATGGTGAATTTTATAAACTATTTTATTACAATGGAGACATTCAATCCAATCTTAATGAGATACTGCCAAGTTACATGAAGGTTATATATGAAAATAATGAGTTTATTGTTTGCGAAGTGCAATAATAACTATTAATTGAAATTTTAGTTGGAATGATTATGAAGAATATGGTTAATGATATTATTCAAATGTTAGACCAAGATATTGGATTTGAGGATATAACCACCAAAGCCCTCATACCTCCAGATTTAGAGATAAAAGCAAGAATAGTATCTAATGATAATGGAATTGCTGCCGGAGTTAGTGTAATTTCAACTCTTCTAAAAGAATTTTCATTAACTGTTGAAGTAGAAAAAAAAGACGGTGATGAATTAAAGGCAGGAGATACCGTCATGACGCTTAATGGCAATGCATGCTCAATTCTTACTTTGGAAAGGACTGTTTTAAATATTCTAATGAGAATGAGTGGTATAGCTACTCTAACTTCGATGATGGTTATTGAAGCTAGGAAAGTAAATCCTAAGGTTATAGTGGCGGGAACTCGTAAAACGACTCCGGGATTACAATTTATGGAGAAGGATGCCATTCGTTTGGGTGGTGGAGATACTCATCGTTATCGTTTGGATGATTGTGTTCTTATAAAAGATAATCATCTTGCTCTGGTGGGTGATGTTAAAGGTGCAGTAGAAAAAGCTAGAGAGTATGTGAGCTTCACTAAAAAAATTGAAGTGGAAGTTGAAAATCTCGATGATGCTATTATTGCAGCTAATTCTGGAGTTGATATTATTATGTTGGATAACATGAATTTTAACGATATAGAACTTGTTTTAGCCGCTCTGGAAAAAAAAGGTTGCAGAGATAAAGTTTTAATAGAAGTTTCAGGTGGAATAAATCTGAATAATATAGCAGAATATGCAGAAACCCGTGTTGATATTATTTCATCAGGTTATATTACACATTCAGCCACTGCTTTGGATATGAGTCTTGAAATAACTTGATTTAAATATGGTTTTTAATTTTTATTTATTTATTTTTTTAATAATTAAAAAACTCATATTAAACAAATGTAAAATTCTCAAAAATTTTTCATTATAGAATTTTAACTTCAGCTTTAATTATTAGTGGATAAGATGATGTAAGTACTGAAAATCTTATAAGGCAATTCATTTTAAAGAACATTTTAAATACTTTCTACAATAAACCATTAATAAAGTAGGAGCTAATACGAAATGGAGGTTTATTTTAATGGATGAATTTACAGATCAAGTAACTGAAGAATCTGAAGAAGAATTAAAAGACGACATTAATTCAGTCCCAAAGAAAACAGAAGAAACTGAATCAATCAAAAAAGAAATCGATGAGGAATCTGAAGAAGATTCTGACGAGGAATCTGAAGAAGAATTTGAAGAAGAATCTGACGAGGAATCTGAAGAAGTTGAATCACTTCCTTTTGCTAAGGCTGAAGTAGTTAGATTGATGAAGAAGAATCTATCCCGTGATAAATTAATTCGGGAAAGAGTAAAAGTCGAAATGAATAGATTTCTGGGAGAAGTCTTAGAAAAAGTATGTGAACAACTTAATGAATATCCTTACACCACAATTGAATATGAAATGTTAACAGAATCTATATATCCTTACAAGAATATACAAAGGATAAATGAGGAAAAACGTCGTATATTAATGCATTTAGATGCTATTAAGGCTGATTGTGATGCTTTAAGTATGGATGTCAAAAAAAGTTTGAAATTAAAGGATGTGGATGAAGAGGACGAATTCTAATTCTTAATCCATATTTTCTACATTAATTCCCAAAAAAATCTTAGTTTAATAATATTAATTTATAAAAAAAATTTAATTTACTTAAACTTATTCTTAAATATTATTTATTTATTTTTTTTTATTTATCAAAAGTTATAAAACCGGTTTCAAGATTCCTTATCTCATCTTCACTTAAAACTGATTTTACAGCATTTTTATCTTCTATTAAACTGTGTCCAAATGGATCTTCAATTATGATAGTAATAATGTTTTCTCCATTCTTTACTTCATCTATTTCCTCAAGTATTCTAACTGCATTCTTACGTGATTCATCATCTTCAGCCCAAGATAGGGCTGTTTTAACTGCGTCTTCAAAACGTTTAAGAACACCTTCAACATTGGATATGTAACTTTGAGATTGGGAACCAGGTTCTACTTTAAGACCTAATTCTGGTATTGTAATTGTTGCTGATTGTGATTTAACTACCCTCACATTCATTTTATTTTTATCAACACTCAAAGAGTATTTAACTGGTTCCTTAATCTCTAGACAAATGGTGTCTGAATGTTTAAATCCACATTCCTGACATTTAACTGTAGATTCCATTATCTCCCCAAAGTATGGTATAATCTCAGTTTTAGATTTAACTTCTAGACAACCTTTAATGTTGCAAACAGGGCAGTCTGCTATCATTTTACTCACTATATTCTATCTCCAAAATATATTTTATATTAACTTGGACTAATAAAAAAAACACTTTATTCCTACTTGAGTTTATTCAACTGTTTATCATGATTTTTTAGTAGAAAACCTACTTCATCTAATTCTTTTATCATATCATCCAAGCTTTCCTTATCCGGTGCACATATTTTATGACTATGTTCATTATCTGAGAGACTGTATAGATTTTCCAGATCCTTTTTTCTCTTAGGATTTCCTTTTAAATGAGTTATAAAACGCTCTGCTTCTACTGGATCATAAACATTAACATTCCTTTTTAATGGTTCACCGAATCCAGGGAGGAAATATGAAACATCAACTAATCGTCCACCATATTCATTTATAACTATTTTAATTAGCTTTTCCAGATCATTTACAGAATTTTTGAAAATCAAAGTTTTACAAATTTCTTTGATTAAGCTAAGCATTCTTTTAATAGTATTATCAATATTCAAATTATTTATAACTGGAATTCCATGTGCCTTAGCTTGTCTAACCAAATAATCATTTATAATTCGATTTTCCTTGAAATATTCTAAATGTATACCACCTCGTTTTATGGCCATGGCTCTTTTAACGAATCTTTCCTTATGGATTTCTTCATCAACCGTTAGGATAAAAAAGTGGATATCAGCATCTTCTTTATATTTTTCTGTGTCAATTAAACCTGGTACTACATGAACGCCTTCAATTACTACATCTTCAGAATCTTCAACAGCTATTTTAATGACCTTTTCAATAGCGGGTATGACAAAGGTAGCATGTTCTTCGAATCCTGCATCTATTAATCCTTCAGTGTTTCCTTCAAAGCGATCTTTATCTCTTAGCGTGATATAGGCGTCGAAAGAGGATTTATGAAGTGCAGGTGCATATTCCGGCCCTATTATTCCTCTAACTATTTCTCTTATGAAATCTGTTTCGATTATATGTGTAATTTCCAATTTTTTAGCTAATTCAGAGGCTATAGTTGATTTTCCTATGCCTGAAGCACTGCCTATAAGGATTATGTATGGTTTTCTCAATTGAATCCTCCTAAAAAAAAATGTTTATTTAAAAAAAAAGTGATTTTTTTTTAAGTTAGAAAATCAATCACTCTTTCAGCACTTCTTCTCATCTCAATTCGTATTAACCCTAGATTTATTTCTATATCTGTTATAACCACCAGTATACCTTCGCCCGCATCAATCATAAGAGTTTTACCTTTACTTCCCTCAATCATGACTTGCTTCAAAGGTTCATGTTTCATCTCCTCTGCAGATCTTTCAGCTGTACCAAAAACAGCAGATGACATTGCAGCCACTAATTCAGAATCTACATCTGACGATACTTCACTTTCTATTATTAATCCATCTTTCCCTACGACTAGGGACCCGTTTACCCCATTAATTCTACCTAAATCTTTAAGTACTCTATCTATCATACTAAGCCTCCAAATAGAATAACATTCTAACCCTTATTAAATAGTTTATACCAATAGTATATATCATGGTTTGATATTTATTAAATAAATATATAATGAATATCCTATTGATATATCACTAACAAGAGGAGTGATTTTTTGTATTTTATTAGTTCGGTAGAAGACTTACAAGATCTCAACCCATTCATAGTAATTGGCTGCGGAGGAGGAGGCGAGAAATTTGCCAATTTTGAAGGAGTGAAGGCTATTGGCTTCATCGATGATGATATAACAAAACATGGTTCAAAATTCTGTAATGAAACAATATATTCAGATCTTAATGAACTTATCCAAGAAACAGATGCCCGAAGCGTAGCTATAATGCTTCCAATTGGAGCTGAAGGAACAGCACTTAAATATGCAGTACAAGCCATAGACAAAGGTAAAAATGTTATTACATCATTCAGATCTCTTCCACTTTACTTAAATCCCTCCCTCACAAAGTTTGCCAAAGATAAAAATGTTGTCATAAAAGAAATTAGTCCCCGTTTAGATGTTATTAGGAAGATATTTGGAACAGGACCATCCCAATGCACTGAAATCCTACCTAAATTGAAGTATAAACCTAATAAACCAGTAGTTTTTGTTGGTGGAACATCCCAAGAATGTGGTAAAAGAACCACCACTAGAATTTTAGGAAAAACTGCTCAGGAGATGGGTTTAAAGTCAGTGGTAATCTCTACAGATGAATTAGGACTTGAAGGTCCAGTTGACGTAAATTTTAGAGCAGGTAGTCTTTCTGTTATGGATGTGGCTGCTGCTGTAATGGGTACAATAAAATATATGGAAGAACATAAAAATCCTGATATAATATTTGTAGAAGGACAATCTAGTCTCACTGAAGATAATAATCCTCATCCAAGAGGCCTTTCAGCAGCTATAATGGTTGGAGCTCAACCTAATGCTACGATAGTATGCCATCGACCTAATCATCCATATCGTCACCCTAGAGGTATAGATTATGAAATAAAAGCCATAGAAGCTGTTGAACCTACAAAAGTGGTTGGAATTTCTCTTAACCTTAGGAATGTTGAAAATAAGAATGAATTAAAGAAATTCCAAGAAAAATATGATTTACCTATTGCAGATATTAAGAATGGGGGAGCATCAATATTATTGAATAGTATTATTGATCATTTAGGGATAAAATTCAAGAGTATTTGAATAAAATTAATTTTGATCAAATAAGGGGATTTTGAGAATGAAGGATATAATGGATTATCTAAAAAAAAATCTTGGTTTGGAAGATGTACATACGGATAAAGAAGAAGAGAGTATAATAGTACCTGAACACTCTTTCTATGAAATAATTTTAATGAAAATAAAGAATTTAGATGATTTTATTGATGCTTTACATCATATTGAGGAGGAGAAAAATCCGATAATAATGGATTTGAGTCACTTCGAACGAGATGTTCCGGAAGATTTTAAAACTGCAGGAGAAAAACTTAAAGCATTCAGAAATAGAACTGGCGGAGAAGCAATATTACTCTGTAAAAATGGTAAGAATATTATAATTGTTACTCCCCCTGAAATTAAACTTATAAGAAAATAATCAAATAAGATGAAATTTTAATTTTAACATTTTAAAATCATTTTTTTAGAAATTTTTTTTTTAAACATAAAAATTATTTAGAGGAAAAATAATGGAAATGCCTATCATTAGTCCTTCTATGGTTTCTTACGCTGATGAATTAAATTTTAATCAGCTTTTAGAGGATCTTTTGAGGAATAAACATAATGGATTTGTAAGAATTACATCCGGTTCTTATGAAGGTTACATATTATTTAAAAATGGCAATCAAGTTGCCGCCTCATATGATAAATATTCCAAATTAGAAGCTGTTAAAAGCATTAAGTCTGTTATACAGGAAAATAATACTCTTATTGAAGTTTTTAATTTAAAAGAATCTCCTGTTGATTATCTTATTAATGTTAACAAACCATATTTAATTGAATCAAGTGATGATGTCTACGATGTACTGAATGAATTAAAAAAATCAGATAATGATGAAATTAAGGAAACTAATAGTAATACTAAATCAAAATATTTAAAAAAAGAACTAGAAAACGAATCTAAAAACACTACAGAAGTTACACAATTCATTCCAAAACCAGTGCAAAATGAACCTAAACCTATCAAAAGGGAAACAATAAATCAAACAGAACCATATAATGAAGATAAATCAAATTTTATTTCAGAAAAAGAGTCTAAAATTGAATCATCAAATTCTGAAGAATTAAAACAATCTACTTCATCAGATACAAAAGAAATTTTAGTAGATGATACAACATATTCTAAGGAACCAAAATCTGAAGAAGAAATTCAAATCCAATCAGAAGTAGTTGAAGATATTGAAAATAAATCTATTGAAGAAGAATCAATTGATCGGCCAAGCCTTTTAAAAAAATATGGTATTAAAGAAATAAATGAAATCGATGTGGAAAATATTTTATATTCCTATAACGGTGGATCCATAGATGATAATGATATTGAAAAAGTAGAACTCACTCTTATGAATAAAATTAAAAAGTCAATATTAGGTATACCTAAAATTATAAGTGCAGAAGTCCTAGTATTCCTAGAAAATGCCTATGAACTCTCAGGAAACATTAATATTATTATAGAATACGAGAGTAAAGGATTTTTCTCAAGAATGAGAGGTGAATCAAGGGATACTGAAAATTTAAGACGGCAAATTATAAATATTGCACAAATAGAAATAAAAAAGAGTTTCAGAAAATATCCTGAAATTATAAACAACTTTGATATAAATGTAGAGATTAATTAGGGGGAATATTATTTGACAAGAGTTATAGCAGTTGCTTCAGGAAAGGGTGGAGTGGGAAAAACCACCATAACTGCTAATTTAGGAGTAGCTTTATCCACCTATGGAGAAGAAACATTAGTATTAGATGCCGATGTGGCCATGGCTAACTTAGAACTGATCTTAGGAATGGAAGGTAAATCAGTAACTCTGCATGATGTGCTTTCTGGAGATGCAGACATCGAAGAAGCCGTATATGAGGGTCCCGGTGGGGTGAAAGTTGTTCCAGCAGGCATATCCTTAGAAGGTCTTCGTAAAATTAAATTAGACAGATTAGAGAATGCATTATCAAAATTAGTTCAAAATGTAGATATACTTTTAATTGATGCACCCGCAGGTCTGGAAAAAGATGCCTTAGCAGCTATAGCTGCAGCTCAAGAAATGATTCTAGTCACAACACCCGAAGTTCCATCTATCAGTGATGCACTTAAAACTAAAATAGTGGCAAATAAATTAGGAGTTGAAATCGTAGGAGTGGTAATTAACCGGGAAATGCATGATAAAACATTCTTAACCATAAATGAGATTGAAACCATACTCGAAGTTCCCGTGATAGCAGTTATCCCAGATGATCCTGAAGTGAGCCGAGCAGCCGCTTTCGGAGAACCATTAGTTGTTAGAAATCCTAAATCACCTACCAGTAATGCTATAATGCAGTTAGCTGCAGATTTAATTGGAGAAAGTTATCAACCTATTGAACCAGATAAAAAAAGTGTAATTGCTAAATTAGTGGAAGGTCTTTTAGGTCGTAGATATTAAAATTAATATTATATTTTCAGAAAAAATATTTTTATGTCTATTTTCCATGAATAATATGTAAATGGTTTAAAAATGCCGAGATTTGTAGCGATTGCATCAGGAAAAGGAGGAGTAGGAAGAACTTCTTTAACATTCAATTTAGGAGTGGCTATGTCCCTTTTCGGCGAAAAAATTGTTATGCTAGATTTAGATTTGGTAATGGCAAATTTAGATGTTATAACTGGACTTTTAAATCCTGATGTTACTTTACATGATGTTTTAGTGAGAGATAAATCTATAGAAGACTGTGTATATGAAATAGAAAATGATATACGAGTTATTCCAACAGGTATCCACTTTGAAACTCTTAAACATATTAATCCTAATTATATATCCTGGAATAAGATAATTAAAGAAGGCGCCAATTATGGTGACGTTTTTTTGATGGATATACCTGCAGGAATTAACACTAACATTTTCGAAGATCTTCCAGAAGACACTGAAATTTTAATAATTACTAATTCTACTATGACTTCTGTTGCTGATGCTCTTAAAATGAGAATACTCTTTAACGAATTAGATATTAATATTTTAGGTTTTGTTTTAAATATGTGGTATGATGATAAGTTTTTATTATCACCTAATGAAATAGAATCCATATTAGAGATTCCAATTATTAGTATAATCCCCTATGACCGGGAAATGGAACGATCTTTAGCTATGGGAAGATCTCTAGTTGAAGTAAACCCATCATCACCCACCAGTAATGCCATAATGCAGCTTGCAGCAGATCTTTTAGGCGAAACCTACGAAGCAATACAACCCGATAAACAAACTATACTTAATCGACTTAAGAAATTTGTTGGTTTACTCCCCGAATAAAGTTCATTTTTAACAACTTTCTAAAATTTCATGGAAATCTAATTATTTTATAGATAATTCAATTTTTACATAAAACTAATATTTCTCTAATAAAAAAATATTTAATAAAAAAAAAGTTTTTTGAGAGGATTTTAACTGTGAATAATACTTCTAATGTTGAAGTGGCTGCTTTAGGCACCTGTAATATTGACTTCATAATGAAAGTTCCCCGTTTTTCAATTGCCGACGATGAGGTTGATGTAGAAAATATGACAGTATCTCTAGGTGGATCAGCCTCTAACTTCGCGGTTGGGGTTTCGCGGATGAATGTAAATGTAGGAATAATAGCCCGAGTAGGACATGATCAATTTGGCGATTTTGTAACTGATAAGTTTAAGGAAGAAGGTGTTCAAACCCAAAGACTTCTTAAAATCCATCAATCAACTGGTATGGCCTTTATTGCAGTTGATAAAAAAGGGGAAAGATCCATTTACGCTTCTATGGGGGCTAATGCTCAATTTAAATTAGATAAGGATGATAAAAAATATATTAAATCATCCAGTATATTACATATCACAGGCATGTACCAGGAAGTGGTTGAAAAAGCATCTAAATATGCTAAATTTCTTTCGCTAAATCCTGGAACTGTACTTTCAACTTATGGAATTGACTCATTATATAAAATTATGGAAAGAGCTAATATAATCTTTTTAAATAAAAAAGAAATCACTCTTTTAACTGGAGAAAATTTAGAGGAAGGATCAAAGCTATTAATAGAAATGGGTATCCCTATGGTAGTGGTTACTTGTGGTAAACGTGGAGCAAATCTTTACACATCCGAAGGTGTAATCCATTCCTCAGCCCCAGAAGTTAAATCCCTAGACACTACAGGAGCTGGAGATGCTTTTGCAGCAGGATTTATCGCCTCATTCGTTAAAAACCAAGAAATCCGTCAATGTCTTCAATTTGGAAATGTAATGGCTTCAAAATGTGTAGGAAATTTAGGTGCAATTAACATTCCAACAATCGAACACTTGAATTTCTTAAACTAGATAAGAAAATGATTTATGAGGTTTATTCAATTAAAATCCCGTAAAAATTCGATGCATTCTCCCTAGAAACTTTTTCTATTTCAACTTCTTCAAATCCCGCAAGTCTCATTTGATGAACAGTCTTAGGAACAGAAAGGGGATTTGAAGGTGAAGAACTCATATCACTATCCAAAATGAATTTCTCATCTCCATACTCATCTAAAAGATTAACTGCACCTTTAGGACTCATTTTTTGTGGTTGCACAGTAATACCCAGCATACCTTCAAAGTCTATCATAAAATCTACTATAGAGTTATCAACATGATCAACAAGTACTAAAGATGGATTTATGTTTTCATGAATTATAGCTGAAGTAATTTTTGTTATATCTCTTTTATTACGCCTAGGAGTATGCACTATTACTTTCATCTCTAATTCCTGAGCTAGTTGAAGTTGCCGTTTAAAAACATCTTTTTCAGATGATGAAGCAGTTTCTAATCCTATCTCACCAATAGCCACTACATCATCACGTTTTAACAGCGAAGGTAATTTATCTAGTATCATTTCAAAATCTGGGGTTATACTCCTTGGATGAATACCCAACGCCAAGAATAATTTAAGACCATTATCTGCAGCTCTCTTAACATCATCATTCATAATGCGATCTATATGATCCATCACAACCGCTGAAGTACTCATCTTTAAAGGGTCATGAGCACAGGTTATAGCTGCTTCAACACCAGCTATAGCCATTATCTCAAAATCTTCATAAGGCCTCGTATCTGCATGAATATGTGCATCTATCATGAATTATCAAACCTATAATTTAAACTAGTAAAAATTCTAATTACCGTTTTATTATTTTTTTTACTTATAGTAAATCAAATATTTTTATTAAATAATTAATATTATAATAAACTATTCAATAATAAGTTAGTATTAGTAATTTATACTGATTATTTCTATAAAAAAATATTTTTTTTAATATGTTAGGAGTGCAAAATTTATGATTTCTAAAAATTTGATAAAAATATATGATGAAGTAAAGGATGATTTGAAATTTATTTCTTCATCCGGAGTTCGAGCGAAAATTATAATTAGCTTAACTAGTGGAACTAAAGAATTGAAAGATTTAAAAGAGGATTTATCTATAGATACATCTAACATCCTACATGCTATTAGAGCTTTAGAAAAACAAGATCTTATTTTTAAACAAGAAGATAATTATTTTTTATCATCAACAGGGATTATACTCGGCTTTAAGTTAGTGGATATGATAAAAACCATCTCTGTGGTTCAAAAAAATAAGAAATTATGGCTTAATCATGAAATAAGTGATATACCTCAGCATATGATTCTGAGAATAGGAGAACTTTATGATTCAAATTTGGTAGAGTCTGAACTTATCGATATTTTCAAACCACGTAAAAACTTTTCCCAAATTTTAGCGGATTCCAAAACTATTAAGGGAATATCACCCATTTTATACCAAGATTATATAGATGAATTTAAACTTTTAATAAAAAATGATAAAGAGGTAGAACTTATTCTAACTCCTAATATAATTAAAGAAATAATGAATTTCATGGATCCTGCAAGTATAATGGAATTAAGAGAATTAATTTCACAAGAAAAACTTAAAATATGGACTACTGATCATAATATTAAAGTAGCTTTCACAGTCACAGATAAATTTATATCCCTAGCCTTATTCTCCACCAACGGAGAATATGACACTACCAAAGACTTGGTAAGTGAGCATCCTGATGCTATAACTTGGGGTAATAATTTATTTGAATTTTATCGGGAGAAATCTAATATATTAAAATTTTAAATGAACTTAAATCCAATATTTTTTTGTAAAAAAAATGAATAATTAATTGTAACATGATTTAATGAATTTTTTTTAAATACTAAGAATCTAAAAAAAAATTAGAATAAAAAAAAAATAATAGATTTTTAACTTTGTAAAATTTCATTTTCTAAATCTTTAAAACTAATTTTAAGATTGCTTAAGTCTTTAATAACCTGATAAACATCTGAAATAGGAATTCTAATCTGTTTTGAATCATCTCTATTTCTAATAGTAACTTTATTATCATTCAAAGTATCATGATCTACTGTTACTGCAAAAGGTACTCCTATTTCATCAGATCGAGCATAACGTCTGCCAATAGTACCAGAAGAATCATATTCAGCTACAATATTATCATTTCTTAACTGATCCCTGATTTCAAGGGCTATTCTAGACTGATCATCTTTATTCAACAATGGGAAAACATTAACCTCTACTGGAGCTATATCAGCTGGTAAACGTAATAAAACTTTATCATCTTCTTTACAGTAGCAATGTAAAAGTACAGCATAGAAAATTCGATCTATACCATAAGATGGTTCTATAACATGAGGATAAATCTTTACACCTCTTAATGTCTCATCTACCTCCTGTAATTCAAGTAAATCAGACGATAACTGATAAGTGCTTCCCTCCACTTCTAATTCATACTTCCCCTTATCTTTAAATGTATTGGCTATCTGGGAAGCATCAATATCTTTTAAAGCTTCCAATATTTTAGTAGCATCAGCTTTGAATAATGGTCCAAATTTACTCATTAAAGGTTTAACAACCAGTTTCTTAACCACTTTTGATTGCGAATATTCAATGAAAACTTTTAAATCCTCTTTACTATACTGACTATGAGATTTAAGATCATAATCTGATCTATCAGCAATTCCTATTATTTCAACCCAACCATATTTATCAGTTTCAATTTCAACATCCCAACAATCTATAGCGTAATGAGCCATTTCACTAGATAAATGCTGTCTAAATCTCACAACATTCCCAGGTATTCCTAAATCATTTAAAAACCTTCCTGCAAGACATAATTGATAAGTAAGCATTTCACTAGAGATAGTACCACTCTCCAATGCATCTCCAGCCGACATTTTAACCATATGTTCTCCATTTGATTGTCTTTCAGCTGAATAAAGATGAAGAATATCATAAGCTACCTCACAGAATTTAGGATGACTCTTATCCAATGGATTAACAAAAATTTCCGCTTCCGCTTGAGTAAATTCCCGTAATCTAATTACTCCCTGACGAGGAGATATCTCATTCCTGTAAGCTTTACCCATTTGCACTACTCCAAAAGGTAATTTACCCCTGTAAAATCGAAGCAATCGCTTAAAAGGTATGAAGATTCCCTGAGCAGTTTCAGGTCGTAAATAACCTGTTTTTTTGCCTTTAGCACCAATAACTGTCTGAAACATTAAATTATAACTCCAAACATGAGTTAAATAGCCACCACATTGAGGACAACATATATTCTCATCACTTAATACTTTCGAAAGTTCTTCATTCTCTAAACCCTCCACATCACTCCCAATGGCCTCTTTTATTATATGATCCGCTCTGAAAACTTCCATACAATCTTTACATTCAGTCATAGGATCTGTGAAGTTATCAACATGTCCTGATGCTTTGAGAGCTTCCTCAGGCATTATGGTAGGTGATTCTATTTCAAAAAAACCTTCCCTTATCACATAATATTCACGCCACTTATTCATAATATTATTTTTAAGAATAGCTCCTAACGGACCATAATCAAAGAATCCAGCTACTCCAGAATATAATTCAAATGAAGACCATAAAAATCCTCTTTTTTTGGCGATATTCATTACTTCATCATTTTTCATTCTAAATCATCTCAGCATTATTTCATTATAAATTAATATTTCTAAAATATAAAAAATCATAGAATCAGAAAAAATAAAACTTGGATATTAAACCAGTCTAGGTTTAGATCTATTCTTAATTTCATAATCATGCTTTATTTTACTAGAAACAGGGCTTTTTTGACCCATATATTTACTATCCCTCTCCGGATGTCCATAAGGTCTCTCTGAAGGAGAAGTCATAGTTTCAAAAACGATTTGACATACCCGCTGACCAGTATATAATGCAACTGGCATTTTACCAATATTAGATATCTCCAAAGTAATTTTACCCATGAATCCTGGGTCTATATAACCAGCTGTAACATGCATAGTTACACCCAATCTACCCATTGAAGAACGTCCCTCCACCCGAGCCACTAAATCATGGGGAAGTTTAATTGTTTCATAAGTGGTAGCTAAAGCGAATTCCCCAGGATGGATTATAAAAGGTTCTCCTTCATCTATGTAGAATGATTCCATATAAGAGTCCAAGTCGCTTTGATCCATTGGATCAATGCATGGTTTTCTGATGATTCGGAAGCCTTTAAATTCACTACCAATTCTCAAATCAACTGATGATGGCTGTATCTGTACTTCAGGATTTGTTAAAGGATTTATAACTATTTTACCTGATTTTAAATGCTCCTTTATATCTCTATCACTTAGAATAGCCATAATTTTTACCTCTTCACTTCTTTGACATCTTCTTTTTTAAATTCTATAGATGATGGATTCCAAATGACGTTAGGAAGCCCACAACTATTTCCTACACCCACTAATAAAACCTTAGAACCGGGAGGAGATCTTAAAATAACCTTCTCTACTATTGGAATAGCTTTAACCGCAGCATCAAGTATTTCCTTTTTCATCGGACTAATAGCTTCCTCAGGACTCATCTTAACAATCACAGCCTCAAACTGAAGATCCTCTTGCACCATTTTTTCTTCAATAAGCCATTTATCAACTCCAGGACCACCTATCACCACACCAATACCCTCAGCAATGGCACCTGTTGTTTCACCCTCTAACTTAGCCGCAGCATCAACAGTTATAATCCTCTTAATACCTTCATCATCTATTAAAGAGCTTATAATTTTACCTATTTTACCTGTTCTAGCACCGGAACCTTTAGATCGAGCCATGATCAACTTTCTATCCTGAAAATCTTTTCTACTTATTACTACTCCATCTTGTTCTACGAGTTCTTCAGGATGATCCGAAGCCATAATCATCCCCACCACTAGACAGCCTAAACCATCCCCAATTGGTTTACCCCGTGAAAATGCTTCTATTCCTTCGAATTGGGCTTTTGCAATCCGCATTATAAGAGGCATGCTTGTTTGTAACATGAAAAGTATCTGTAAGTTACCTGTTTTTTTAACTAGGTCTAAGTTATGTCTAACTTCTTTAGTCACGTTACTTATTCCGAGAATAGCCTTAAGGGTCATTATAATATTAGATTTCCATTCCTCATCAGCTTCAGGAGCCATTTCGCTAGCCATAAACTTGAATCTCTCTTCACCCATATCCAAAATTTTCTCAATCTTAGTTACAATCCCATTAGGATCCAGATTAACTGGAGGAACTATAAAAAATTCCATGAAATCCTGAATACTTTCCTTAGGATCTTCAGGGGGATTTCCTTTTTCTTTAGATAATTCCACCAATATATTCTCGCTTTTATCAACCATTCCTTCCAATTCTAAGGTTGCTTTATTAACACCGGATAATATCCTGTTTCTTATAAGGATAGGAATCGCTACGATCAGTAGAATAACTATAAGTACACCTATAATATCGAATGTGTTTAAGCCAAATACCATAAAATCCACCGCATTTTATATTTTTTATAAAATTGTTAAAAAATCTAAATTTTTTAATTCTTTTTTTTACCGTACTAAAATGTTAAATTTTATAAATTTTCAGATATACGTCCAAAAAAACATAATTTAATGTAGTTTATATCTGACGACACAGTACTAAAAGATTTTTCTTAAATTTTGTACATATCAACAAAGCACCCACGAAAATTATATTATCAACTTAAACATTTAGAGAACAACCACAATATCGACCACACCCCATTTAATGCATCTTAAATTACTTAATAGAAGCAGAAGATACTGAATATTAGATAATTGCAGACTTTTACTATAAATAACACTAAATTTAGCTATTTTTTAAGATTAAAAAAAAAATTACATTAATCTTTTAGTTATTCTTCTTAAAGTTCCTTTTAAAGTATGTGCTTCTCTAGCAGATATAAAAGATCTACCTAAAAGTCTACGAAATACTATAGAAGCATTTTTACTCTTATGAATCGGATAATCCAGTTTATTTATGATTTCATCCATACTAGAAATTAAACTTTCCTTCTCGATTAATGAAGCCTCTGCTAAATCTTCCACTGGATAATCTTTTATTTTTTTGAATAATTCATAGAATACTATAGATGCTGCATGGCTTACATTCATTATAGGATATGATTCATGAGTTGGAATAGAAACAATCAGATCACATAATCCTATTTCATAGTTAGAAAGACCATTACCCTCCCTCCCAAATACCAAAGCTAATTTACCATTTATATTTATAGAATCCGCCAATTGTTCAGGGGTAACAGCAATTCTCTGGATATTATAACTGCCACCAGCAACCCCGGTAGTGCCCACCATAAAGTCAATACCCGCTTCACAAGCGAACTCCTCCAAGGAATCATAAGTTTCACATTCATTTATAACATCCCTAGCATGCATAGCATAATAATAAGTTTCATTTTCAATCTTACCAGGATTTATAAGCACCAGATTTGAAAATCCGAAGTTTTTCATAGCCCTAGCAAGAAAACCTATATTTCCAGCTGATTCCGGTTCTACAAAAACAACATAGATCATTTTATTTTCCTAAAAATTTTCTTAAATTTTATTAATTAAAAAAAAAAATTTTTGAATGAATGTGGTTATTTATGTTGATTTATAAGATAATTGGAGTAATTTTAGTATGTTTAAAACATCAATATCCAAACCTTCCTTTTTAAGAGAATCTCGAATATGGTACTCGCAGAATGGACAAATAGTAATTACAGCATTCACATCCAAGTCTTTAATCATATCCACTTTTCTCTTACCAATTTTAGCTGCTAAATCCGGTTTACCAGATCTTACACCTCCACCAGAACCGCAGCAGCGATCTGGTTCTTCCATCTCTACAAATTCCAATCCTTTAATCTTCTCTAAAATTTTTCTAGGTTCTTTCCGGATTCCTTGTCCTCTAGACAGGTGGCAGGGATCATGATAAGTTACCTTCAAGTCTACGGGGTTCATATTGTCAATGTTTAAATTATCCGCCAGGAATTCACTGATTTCTACCACGTTAAGATTCACACCATACTTTGGATAATCATTTTTCAAAGTAGCACCACATCCTGCACAAACAGTGAGGATAATATCATAATCCTTGAAAACCTCTGCATTTTTCTTAACTATATCCTCAACAATCTCTGTCTGCCCTGTTCTAATCATAGGTGACCCGCAACAAACTTGATCTACAGGTACTATTACATCTATTCCCTGATTCTTTAATACATCCAAAAGAGCGAAACCCACTTCAGGTAGCCGGTAATCTATCATGCAACCTGTGAAAAAGGCGATTTTAGGTTTTAACTCTGCAGATTCCGATGGTGGTTTCTGAGAAATAGCTTTTATAAAACCTTCTCCTAATGGTTCCACTGATCTGCCAGTTTTTTCTATGAGTTCTCTAACTAATTTATGTGGAGGAAGTGGACCAATTCCTTTCCTACAGGATAATTCTCTTAATTTTTCAATGGCACCTCCAAAGGTGTTTATTTCCTTAGGGCATACCTCTACACATTTAGAACAGGAAGTACAGCAGTATAAACCCTCATCAAAACTATTTTGAATGCGTTCATCACAATCGCGAGGATCTAATGCAAATTTACCAAAGTAACGCATGAAATATGGGCCAGCGAATTCTGAAGTTTCTTTTAAAGGAGGACATACCGATAAACAAGATAAACATTCAATACAACTTCTAAGCTTCTTCGAATTTTCATAATCCTCAGGTTTTAGATTAACCGGACATTGGTAAGTATCACATTCATCTATGAATAATTCAAGTTCTTTCACTCGTCCATCCGTTATTGTACGGTCCACTATTAGATCCTTCATCACATCAAAATCTAAAGGTTTTATTATATCTCCATCCATTATTTCCGCTTTGCAAGCTAGTACAGTTTGACCATTCACTTTAACTGCACAAGATCCGCACTGCCCAGCTCTGCAAGAGCAACGGTAAGATATTTTTGCATCATAATTTTCATTAATATAATTCAAGGCATCTAAAACCTTCATTTTCTCCTTTTTATCTACTTTAAATGTTTCTAAGCGTGATTCATCATCTTTTTGAGGATGATACCTTAAAACTTTGACCTTTATCATATATGTACTCCTTATTATTTTCTTAAAAAAGTTTTATTAAAATTAATTTAAAGTTTAAAAATATAAATTATATAAAATAAAAAAAATCTGAAATATAATATAAAACTTAACTGATTAATATATTTAATTTATATTATTTAATATTTAATCTTTTAACTTAAAAAATAATATTATTTACAAATTATAAATCTAGCTTAATTATTTAGAGAAATTATTTATTTTAAACTTAAAAACCGTGATTTTAATGTCTAATTTTAAATTTTCAAGAAAATTAACGGATTATTTGAAGAAAATTGAATTAGATACTGGTAGGGAGATAAAATTCTTTGAAAGTCCTGATTTGGGAATAAAAGGAATAACTGCAGCATATAATTATAACCCTAAATATATTCAAATAACACTTAACATGGAAAATTCGAGATCTAAAGGAGATAGAGAGAGATCTATAGCTCATGAAGCCACTCATGGTTATCTTATGCATAAATTAAAGTTTTGCAGACCAATTTTTCTTGAACATGTGGATGATAATTATAAAAGAGATGTACATCTCGTTTTTACTATGATAGAGGATATTATTGTAAATAAAATTATACAAGATAATGAATTCCATCCCTTTGGCCATGAATACTTACCCATGGTTACTGAAGAGATAAAAATTGCCCATAAAGGTGAAGAAGAAGGAGAAAGATTTTATCATAGATTTACTGACAATCCCCACCTAGAGGCTCTTCTCATGATCTCCCGTTACATAATTGCCTGTGGATTTTTAAGATATTACCATCTAGGACCTCATGAAGAAAAAATTATAAAAGAATTCACTCGAACATTCAAAAAATATTATCCTGATTATTATAAATTTTGTGTAAAAATAAAGGGAATTATAGAAGAACATAATATTTTTACTGAGAAAGGAGAATGTCAGACAATACAATTAATTCTACAGCTTTTTAAATTAGATGAAAGAGTAAAATTAACTCAATTAAATTAAAAATTCTAAATAAATTTATTTTTAAGCTATTTAAATCAATTTAGGAAGTTTCCAAAATAAGATTATCTGGATTTTTTGATGCATTAATTTGTAGATGTGTTTATAAAAGGGAATTATGAAATTTTATTTTAAACTTTTATGGTAAAAATTGAAGTAATTTTCCTTGAAAAAATTTACAATACTTTCCTTAGTGGCTATCATTTGTGTACTGGAGAAATTTTTAGATATTACTTGTACATTTATAAATTCTATAAGCCAATATTCCTCTGAAAGTGGTTCTACTGCACTAGAGAAAAAAACACCAGTATTTTCTTTAAGGTATGATTTAAATTCTGTTGTTATTTCTTCCAATTCTTCTATTGTAGTAACTTTATTCAATTCAAGCCGGATAGAAATATGTAATCTATCTGGTAAATGATTTTTTCCATTATATTTAATATAATCAGAAGTTATGGAATCTTTTCCTTCAGTCATTTTTTTAACCACCATCCAAAAAATGATATAATTTTACTTATTTATTCTATTTCTTTTAAAATAGAAATGTTTTAAGGATTAAATAATACCTTTACAATTTCTTTTCCAATCTATCTAAACAGAGATAAAGATTAGTTATATTATATTTAATATTATTTCAGATAAAATTTTAATCATTCTTATAATAAAAGGGCAAGTATACTTTTCAATAATTTGTTCGTATAAACTGTATAATAACACATAATATAGAAGAAAAATGAATAAATAAATACTATTTTAATATATCTTTATCAAAAAAATTGGTGTTCTTTAGCTAAAACCATATAATATATTAATAATTCATTCTCTTTTTCCTTATAATCATTGAATCTATTACTTATTATATTCCAAAACTTTTTGTTATGCCCCATCTCCACTAAATGTGCCAATTCATGGAAGACAACATATTCAATAAGATTTGAAGGTAAATATTTCAAGTAAAGGTTGAAGTTAATGTTTCCCTGGCAACTGCAGCTACCCCATCGTGACTTCATTCTCCGAAAATGGATTTGATTAACAGTCACATTCAATTCCTGGGAGATTCTGTCCACATATAATGATATCAAAGATTTAAATTTTTCATCAGTTCTTTCCGTGTTTAAACTTTTATTGAGAGCTTCTTTTTGAGAGTTCTTTATCAAAGAAACTTTCTTGTATATCCAGTTCTCATGCTTCTTAAGAAGTTCTTGATGATTATTATAACTTTTAGGTAATATTAAATATAAATAACCTGTTTTAACTTCTAAACGGGGATATTTTACTTTACGGTGAATAACTTCATACTCCACCTCTAAATCCTTAATTTTAAATTTTTTCATATTACAATTTTTTATTTTTAGAAATTTTGATTTACTTTCACTTGTAAGTTTCATATTTTTTTTAATTTATTATGGCCCGATTATTACGATTTAAATAATTGAAAAATTTATAATATAATTTTATGAAAATTCACGACTCTAAAATGAAAAAAAGAGCTCAGAAGTTTTTTATACTAAAAAAAATGTGAAAAAATAGAATTTATTAAAAAAGTGAAAAAAATAGAAATCCCCATATTTATACTTATCACTTTTTTTTAATTGAATGTGGCAACTACGTGCTCTAGAACCCCTATATTCTCAACATCACCAGATACTATGCAACCTTCTCCGTTTTTAAAGAAAAAGCAGTATTTAATACTGAACGTTTCATTATTTGGATTAGGATTATCAATAAATGTGAATGAGGTTCCATTAATAGTTCCATTTTGGACTGTAGGCGGATTTGAAGTGGAAATAGCCTGACTCATATCGGATTGGAAATCATCATTAGTATTTACACTTCCATTATTCCCATAAGGTAAAACACTAAACCAACCATTATTTTTATTTTCAGTACCGTTATAAACATTAACCCCATCTTCAGAATTATTCACAATTTGCCACCCTGCAGGGTATTGAAATGACATATACTGATTAGTATAAGTATCATAACCTGTTTGAGAATTATTCCCATTATTTAAAGATATAAAAATTCCTATAATGAAAACTAGTGCAATGATGCAAATGAATCCAATTATAATTTTACTAAATTTTTTCATATTAAATATAAATTTTTAATAACTATTTAATCTTTTCTGAATTTAGGAGAAAAGTTAATAGAGATTGATTTTTTACTATATTTAACTGATTTTTTTTATATTTAGATAATCAATATTCCTTCGTATTTATATATTGTTTTAACAATTCAAAAATAATTTTCTTAAAAAAGAAGAAAAAAGTAGTGAAAAAGATTCTTCACTACCTCAAAGTTTAGTTTAGAGTCCAAAAAGCTTGTTCGCACCTTCTTCTGTTATCAACTGATTAAGTAGACCTGAAGGAATTGTAACGATATTTCCTTGAGAATTCTGTGAGCTGATGGTACTAATTAATGATGGAAGTTTCGAAGTGGTTGATGCATTCACAATAGCATTAAATAATGTTAGAACAGAATCACCTCTGGTCTGGTTATCTGAATGCTGTAACATTCTAACGTAAGTAAGTGAACTACTACCTACAGGTGTACCATTCACATATATTGGTCCAACAGCATTATCTATAGCATCTACTGCTTCTGGTTTAATAATCACTACCCCATCAGTTTGTATACCTGTATTAGACTGCACAATCTGCTGAGCGTATTGTGAATCTTGAGTAAGATTACTCCAATAGAAAGAGTCTACTAACAAAAGATTTGTTTCAGTGTTACCTAATGAATTCACTTGGCCATATACATCTGGAGGTGCACTGATATTTGCAAGCGGCGCCATATCGCCGGGATAAATAGCTGTAATATTTTCTACTTTACCATTAGTGAAGTTAGCAACAAAAGCCATGTCTACAGCTCCTGGACCTCCACCACCCTGAGGTTCGGTATCATCAATAAGTATAAATAATAACTGATGATTTTCCCATGTACCAGTTTTAACTGCCGATTCATAATTAAATAATGTATAAGCTGCAACCGATCCTAGAACTAGGATAGGTATTAGTATTAATACAAGCGTTCTATTCATTATATTACTCACTTCCTGTCTATTATTATATTAATAAATTTTTGATTATAACATATTAAGGTTTAACAAAAGTGAAAAAAATAATCCCCTAAAAATATATTTTTTAAATTTAAATAAATAAAATAACTTATTTATTTAATTTACATTTATATGTTATCTTTTAAAATATTATCATATAATAAACTTTACCCAAATCAGATCCCAACCAAGTTTACATTGGATTATTACTCTAAGATAACTAACTAAAAAAAAATAAATATGAAGACTATAAATCTATTAAAAAATAACTTAATCCTTCCAAAAATTAACTTAACAATTATAATAGTATAATAAAAGAAATTCTATAGGTTGAATAATAATTATGAATATAAAAGAAGTTTTAACCGCCCAAGAAAATGAAGAACTGTTTTTATTAGGTAATGAAGCTGCTGTTAGAGGGGCATTAGAAGCAGGAGTCTCAGTAGCCTCCACTTATCCCGGCACACCATCATCAGAAATTGGGGATGTATTCTCAAAAATCGCTAAAGATGCTGAAATTTACTTTGAATTTTCCACTAATGAAAAAGTAGCTCTGGAAGTAGCAGCAGCCGCTGCAGTTTCAGGTCTTAGATCATTCACTTTCATGAAACATGTTGGTTTAAACGTGGCATCAGACTCCCTCATGACCACAGCATACTCTGGAGTGAACGGGGGAATGATAGTACTGTCAGCAGATGATCCCTCCATGTTCTCATCTCAAAATGAGCAGGATAATCGACATTACGCCCCATTTGCTAGTATACCCCTATTAGAACCTTCAAATCCTCAAGAAATAAAAGATGTCATGAATTATGGCTTTAAACTATCAGAAGAATTTCAAATACCTATTTTAATCCGTACCACCACCCGAGTATCCCATATGCGTGGAGTAGTGAAAATGGACACTATTTACAAGGGTAAAAACGTAGGATTTTTCTATAAGGATTCGAAACGATTTGTACCTGTACCTGAAGCTGCGCGTAGAATGCATAAAAAATTAATGGATAAAATGAAGGGATTGCAGGAAAGAGCAGATGAGTCCACATTAAATCAAATATTCCATAAAAAGGGTAGTTTAGGCATTATAACTAGTGGGGGTGCTTTTAATTATGTTATGGATGTTGTAAATGAGAATGATTTACCAGTGAATGTGCTTAAATTAACTTTTACTTATCCTTTCCCCGAAGAAACTGTCTTAAAATTCATGAAAGATGTGGAAGAAGTATTAGTGGTAGAAGAAGTTGATCCTGTTATGGAGAATGGTTTGTTAGCTGTTTTAGGTAAAAATGGAGTTAAAAAAGAGATTCACGGTAAATTAGACGGTTATTTACCGTTAATATATGAATATAATCCCGGTATCGTTTTGAATGGTATTAGGAAAGTTTTGAATGGTAAAGCCGTTGAAAATAAGATTCAAGAGATTAGTATACAATTGCCTAACAGGCCCCCTACTTTATGTCCTGGATGTCCCCATCGGGCGGTTTATTATTCAGTTAATAAAGTTATATCTGATTTGAATTTAGATAATGTAATTTTCCCTACAGATATTGGTTGTTATACTCTTGGAATTGAATCACCTTATAATGCCGGTGATTATTTACTTTCCATGGGTTCCTCGATTGGAACTAGCTGCGGATTCTCCAAAGCCACCGAACAGTGTATTGTAAGTTTTATAGGAGACTCTACCTTTTTCCATGCCGGTATTCCTCCCCTTATAAATGCAGTGCATAATAAAGATCGTTTTGTACTAGTTATACTTGATAATAGAACCACGGCAATGACTGGTGGCCAACCACACCCTGGTCTTCCTGTTGATGGCATGGGTGAAGTAGCTCCTGAAATTTCTATTGAGAAGATAGTGGAAGCAATGGATGTAAAATTTATAAGAAATATTAATCCTTTGAATTTAAAGGAATCTCAATTAGTATTAAGAGAAGCACTCGAATATCATGGAGTAGCAGTGATTATATCTAAATATCCATGTATGCTTATTAAAAGTAAAAGAAAAATGAAAAATTTGGTAGTTGAGGTTAAAGATAATTGTATTAATTGCACCACTTGCTTAGATGATCTAAGTTGTCCAGCAATTTACGATGAAAATGATTCCATCAGGATTGATCCTAAGCTTTGCCGTGGATGCGGTGTTTGTATTCAATTATGTCCAGAGAAAGCTATTAAAGTTAAAAGGAATTTAATATAAAGATTTAATTTTATAATGATAAATGTAATTCTAATATCTTTTTATTGATATGGAGAAGTTAATAATGAAATCATTTAATATTTATATTTCAGGTGTAGGGGGACAGGGAATCATTAAAACCTCCATTGTGATGGGTGAGGCAGCTATGAAAATGGGAAAGTCCGTTGTGATGAGTGAAGTGCATGGTATGGCTCAACGTGGTGGTGTGGTATCCACTGAGCTTAAAATAGGCTGTTCTCTAAGTCCCATTATCCAAGAGGGATATGCAAATCTTCTACTTGCATTTGAGCCATTAGAAGCTCTTAGAGCTATTCATAAAATAAATAAGAATAGTTACGTAATTACTAATACAAACCCTATCATGCCCTTTAACATTAGTGAAAGTAAATACTCATATCCAGATATGTCCATTATTTTAAAGGAATTAAATTCTAAATCAAAGAAATTATATGTCATAGATGCTGTGAAAATAGCTGAAAAAGCAGGAAATATTTTATCATTGAATATGGTGATGTTAGGCGGAGCATCTGCTATACCAGAATTTCCATTAAATAAAGACATATTAATAGAATCAATGAAGGACAATTTACCTAAAAAATCTTATAACATTAATTTAAAGGCTTTTCAAGAAGGATTCATGAGTGTTTCTGAATAAAATTTATTGAATAAATAAACATTTATTTGATCATAAGGATTTTTTTTCTTTAAATTAAAAATTAATATTTAAACTCGTTTCTTATTTTGAAATTCACGAAACTGGTGCCCTTCCGCTTATAATTTAATTAACCAGTTTTTTTACGCTAATAGTGATTATGGTTTAATTTGTGCACAATTATTTAAATAAAGTTTAAAATACCTATTATCTATACAACAGCCGCCACAAGTCTTAATTAAACAGTAGGAAGCACTATTAACATTTACGGAACCAATTTACAGTTAACGGAATATACCAAACAGTTAATTTACCTTAATAAGCCCTAGTTATAGCTTTACTGGTTGGTGTAATAGGTGGTGTATATCCCACATACCGAGCTTCAAGATTACCACCACCAGAAGCTTTGCGATATGAGTTACACTGAAAAATTTATTGAAATTCATGATCTCAAGAAAAGTTTGATAAAGGAAAAATAAAACCTTAAACGGAATAAACATGAAAAAATAAAGGGAAAATTTATATCCTAATGGTATCTTCTGATGAGAAGGCGAAAAGTCGCACGGAAAATAGTCAATCGTCATCCATCATACTAACGAGTGCACCGATACCTTAAACTACAAAGCCAGAGATATTGTATTAAAACTCCTCAAAGATTTATACTGCAAAGAAAATTTAACTATCATACTATTAATAGGAATTATAGGTCGACACATAGTTGGCCGAATACTAAAACGTAGACGAACAAATAACATAAAAGAACATAATAAAAATTAAGCTGCAAATTTTTCTTTCAAAAATAAAAATTCAGGTTTTCGAATACATCTTTTTTAATTATTTTTACAGAATCTGAACTCAATTTAGATTTTTACAAATAATTATTTGTTGCAGTAGTAACATATACTGTTTAGTTATAATATAATTGAAATTGAGAAATAATTTTAGTTTAGGAATACTTAAACAAAATGTTTATTCCTCTCCGTTATGATTTTAATAAAATTTTTAATAGGTGAAAACAATTTATGTCATTCTTATCGCTTATGGTGAAAAATCCATTCAGAAACAGAACTAGGGCAGCTCTTGCAATTGTAGGAATTGCCATTGGTATTGCAACCATCGTGGTTTTAGGTATGGTTACAGGTGGTCTTCAATCAGCTACTACCAGCACCCTTAAAGCAGGAGCAGCTGAAATTTCAGTAACTCCTGTTGGCTCCAGCAACTTTGGATCAGGAGGCGGAACCCTTAATGAAAGCCTTGCAAATGATCTTCTAAATATTAGCGGAGTCGCGAACACCGCAGGAGTTCTAGAGTTAAATGCTAATGTTACAGGCACTTCTAACTCATCATCATCTGGTTTTGGTGAAGGTCTTCTAATTAACGGTATAGATAGTAATAAATTGAGTTTAGAAGGTATAGATAGCATAAATGGTAGTTTTTACACTAATGGAAGCTCAAATGAGTTAATATTGGGAAGTACAGCTGCAAAAAATTTTAATAAAACTGTTGGAAGTACCGTCACTCTTTTCGGCTCAAACTTCACAGTTACTGGAATATATCAAACAGGCAATTTCATCACAGACAGTGGAGGATTCATGTCTCTCAATACACTCCAAAACTTAACCAGCAACGACGGTAAAGTAAGCGACATCGCAGTTAAGGTTGCTGATAACGCTAATGTTACTACTGTAAGCCAAGCTATACAAAATGCTTATCCTAATCAATTAAGCACAACAACAGCGGCAGATGAGGCCAATAGGATTAATCAAGGTTTAGGATTTATTAATACTGCTTCAACAGCAATATCTCTCCTCGCCATTGTGATAGGTGGAATAGGGATAATCAATGTTATGATAATGTCCGTATTTGAAAGAACACGCGAGATAGGAGTTCTCAAAGCCGTCGGTTGGAGAAGTAGTCGGATACTCACTATGATACTCGGTGAATCAATCATATTAACCCTAACAGCAGCTGTAGTAGGTATCGTGGTAGGTGTGATAGGAGTTAATGTATTATTGAGTGTTACAGGAGCTGGTTTCAAACCTGAATTAACAGTGGGCATATTATTAAGAGCAATTGGAATAGCTTTCCTGGTTGGTATAATAGGTGGTTTATACCCTGCTTACCGGGCATCAAGATTACCACCAACCGAGGCGTTACGTTATGAATAAAGCTTTAAACGGAATTAACTTAGAATTTAAAAAGGGATAAATTTGTATCAATAATGGGACCCTCTGGTTCAGGTAAATCCACTTTACTTAACATGATTGGAGTTCTTGATAAAGCATATGAAGGCTCCATTAAAGTGTCTCCGGCATTGACCTTATGAAAGCTCAGGATTTAAATAAATTCCGATCCAAGAAATAGGTTCGTATTCCAAATGAACAACCTCATAATTAACCTCAATGTCAGGGAGAATGTAGAAATACCCATGTATGAAACTAAACTCTCCAGCAAAGAAATTAGGGATAGAGCTTTAGAACTCCTGAAAACTGTTGATTTAGCTGATAAAGTTGATCAGAATCCAACTAAACTTTCAGGCGGTAAAAGACAAAGAGTAGCCATCGCCCGAGCATTAATTAACTATCCATCCATCATCTTAGCTGGTGAACCCACGGGAGCTTTAGATTCCAAAACTGGGGATAATATACTTAAATTACTTAAGGATCTGCATATGAAAGAGCATGTTACTTTAGCACTGGTAACCTATGAACCTTATGTAGCTGATATGGCGGATAGAATACAATGTACTTGACGGGAAAATAGTAGAGAAAAAGCATCGTGAATAAAAATTATGCAGATAATCCTGTAAAAATTAAATTAGTTAATCTCCTATTTTTTTTAGTTTAAAATAAAAAAAACGAAATTTCTTTTTTTTTATATTTTGGAATTTACTTTTATAATCTATAAATTTCTTCAGCTGAAATAACTTCTTCTCCACCATCAATTAATGCTTTTATTCCTCCATCAATGTCTTCGGGGTGTAGTAATACGATGGCTACTTTTTCCTTTTTTTCTACAAATGCATATAGATATTCTAGGTTAATATTATTATCATCTAAAATTCCTAATATTTCACCAAGACCTCCTGGTTCATCACGCATTCTAACAGCTATAACTTCTCCTATCTTAACTATAAAACTGTTTTCCTCTAATAATTTCTTAGTTTTCAATGGTTCGGGGACGATTAACCGTAAAATTCCGAAATCTGATGTATCGGCAATGGATAGAGCTCGTATATTAACATTTCCTTTCTCCAGAACGTCGAGAGCTTTCTTCATTCTGCCTTTCCTATTCTCTAGGAATATGGATAATTGTTTTATTTTCAATTCCAAAATTCCCTCCATAAAATCTTTTATTATATTTATTCAAATCTTCTTTTATCAATAACTCTTACTGCTTTTCCTTCACTTCTAGGTAATGTTTTAGGCTCCACTAGAGTTACATTAACCCTTAATCCAATTTCATTATGAATATAATTTTCAATTTTCTTCTTAATACCAACTAATTCTTTAATTTCATCAGAGAAGAGATCAGATGATGCTTCCACCAAAATCTCCAGTTCATCTAAGTGATGAGGACGAGTAGCAATAATCTGGTAGTGAGGCTCCAATCCATCCATCTTCAAGAGAGCCTTCTCTATCTGGCTTGGAAATACGGCCACACCTCTAATTTTAAGCATATCATCAGTTCTTCCAGTGATACGATCCATTTTAATTAAAGTCCGACCACAATCACATTCACCTCTACGAAGGGTAGTGATATCCTTAGTTCTGAAACGAATTATAGGCATGCCTTCCCTGGTGAGGGTAGTTAAAACTAATTCACCCCTCTCCCCTTCAGGGAGATTTTCAAGAGTTTCTGGGTCGATGATCTCCGGGTAGAAGTGATCTTCCATTATGTGCAAACCATCCTGAGTTGAACATTCCAGTGCTACACCCGGTCCTATTATTTCAGTGAGTCCGTAAATATTATATGCGGGGGCTTTGAATCTTTTTTCGATTTCTCGCCGTATTTCAACGGTCCACATTTCAGCACCGAAACCTATGGATTTTAAATTCATTTCTTCCCAGTTTAGACCTTCTTCTTCTGCTACTTCCGCCAAGTACAATCCATACGAGGGTGTAAAGATCATTATGGTAGTGCCAAAATCCTTCATAATCTCGATTTGTCTTTTAGTTTGCCCAGTAGAGATGGGAATAATTGTGCATCCTATTTTTTGGGCTCCGTAATGAACTCCGAAACCTCCAGTGAAGAGACCATAACCATGAGTATTTTGTATGATATCCTCTTCAGTTGCTCCGAACATGACGAGTCCGCGAGCCATTGCTTCTGACCATATTTTAAGATCCTTCCTAGTGTATCCAGAGACTGTGGGTTTACCTGTGGTTCCCGAGGAAGTATGCACTTCAACAATTTTTTTGGGTGAAACAGCGAACATTCCAAAAGGATAAACTTTCCTAAGATCATCCTTAGTGGTAAAAGGCAGCTTTTCAATATCCTTTAAAGTTTTAATATCTTCAGGTTTGATTCCTGCATTATCAAAAAGCTTTTTATAATATGGAACATTATTATAAGCATGTTTAGCAACTTTACGCAGTCTTAGAAGTTGTAAAATCTCTTTATCTTCCTGCAACATGCATTCTGCTTCTTCATTCCAAATCATTTTATTTATTCCCATTTTTTTTAGTTTGAAAATTTAATATTTAGAGCATAATAATTATTGTTTCACTTGGAAACTACTTATTACCTGGTTCATCTGATTGCTATAATTTAATAGTGTAGTGTTAAATGTGAATATGATGATGTATGCTGTATCATTTTTTTCAATAGCTATTCCTCGAGTATTATAAATAGTGTTAGTATTGGTGGTAGTGTTATTATAAGTGGCTTCAATATCATAGCCATTAACTCCACTCATTGTAACGTTGCCCTCATAAGTAATTTCACCATTCTGTATTATAGATTGTCTCCACTGAAGAATAAATTCTGTGAAACTAGTATTCCCCAGATTTTCACTAAAAACAGAAAAACTATTATTCTGATCCTGCTGTACTGTAACAATTAAAGGAGCTTGAACCTGCTGATTTAATACACTCCAACCAGGTGGATAATAAAAAGATATTATTCCATTATCATAAAGATTTTGATCTACCTTCACAGGATTAGTGGTATTATTAGTTTTGTTAGGGATAATGGTTTTGTGACTGTCAACTCCAGCTATAATAACAGCTGCAATTATTATGATAATTAAACCTATTACTCCTAAAATAATCCTTTTATCAACATTATCAAATTTATCCTGCAAATCCTCAGATTTACCTAATTTAGGTGGACGAGAATCATCCTCCCTAGCATTATCCTTAATTATACTAGACTTATCAAAATAAACATTAAAATCATCAGACTTATCTAATTTAGGTGGACGAGAATTATCTTTATCCTTAATTAAACTAGTTTTATCCTTAATATTATCAAAATTAAACTTTGAATTATTAGAATCAGATTTATCCAATTTAGGAGGACCTACTTTTCTCAAATATATCACCAATAATTTCCTACATCAATATTTATGGTTAAATAATTTAAAGTAATCTATTTACAATCTAGATTAATGAATCTACATTCCATATTTAAATTAGACTATGAATAGGCATATTATTATAACTTAAAAGAATATTATACAGAATTTAAGAACTGAATAACTATAATATTGTATCCATAAAGAATAAAATAAGATTTCTATTTAATATGAAACATAAAAACTATCCTCTAAAAAAGAACACATTTAAAAGTTGGGATAAAGTATTTGAGAATCCCCGGCCTATAAAATTAGAAGAATTCCAGACAGGAAGCGTTATCATAAATAAAAAAGGAGCAATAAACCCTGAACATCCCCTAGCCCAAGATATAAAAGATGAAAAATTAGAAGTACCTATACTCGCCTATTGGATACATCATGAAGGACAAGGAGATTATCTGCTTGACGCCGGGCTTGATAAATCTTATTACCAAGATCCTCATGGAGGTATTAAAAATCCTCTGGCAGATGAATTTATTCAAAAAAAAGATCAAAATATTAAATTTCACCTTGAAAAGAAAAGAATACAACTCAAATGCGTCTTTTTAAGTCACTTACACCCCGATCATATAGCGGGAATCAGGGAACTGCCCAAAAAAATTCCATATATCATTGGTAAAGGTGAATTCAATGAATATAAACCAGATGATTTTGGAAACTTTCTAAAAAACCTTAAAATTCTTTACGAAATAGACTTCTCCAAAATAGATGAAATACCACCCCTAGGACCTAGCGTTGATCTCCTAGGTGACGGATCACTATGGTCGATCTTTACACCGGGACACACACCGGGACATATCTCATTTTTAGTTAATGGTTTTAATGGGCCCATCTTCTTAACCATGGATGCTTGTTTCATCCATGAGAATATAGAGAAAAAAATAGCACCAAGCAGTTACACTTGGAATATAAAACTAGCGCAAAAAACATTAGAAAAAATAATTAGATTTTTAAAGGAATACCCACAAGTTAAAGTACATTGTGGACATGAATAGTGCCAAAGTGCTGGAAAAACTTTCAAATTTTTAAACTCTGGATTAAATCATAAATTTATCTTATCGTGGAAGTTATAATTATACGAAGAGAGTAAGTTTATAGTAAATTACATAGAATTTACAATAGTAATCGATCATTAACCCTGTTAAAATAAGATGATAGAGAACAAAGTTGGTAGGAAATTCATTATGTCTAAAATGAGAAATCATAGCAAATTCACAAGTTATTTGATTAATAAATTCTTTATGAATCATATTTAGAAATGTATACCTAGATGGGATAAGATAAAAATTATTAATGCAATTCCTATTGCAAATATTAAAACGTAGTAGATGGCTGTTGCAATGATTGTAAGATAACCTGCCAAAACTAAGACCCCGTCATTTTCTAGATTCCCTAAAGATACGAATAGGATCCCATATGATGGTAAGAAGTCACCTAATGGTGCTATTATAGGTGTTACTAGTAAAATTGCCCCAAATGCAATTACAACACCATTAAATCGTTCTATTTTTCTTCCTCTAGATAAAAACCAAAGTCTTGGGACTATAAATTTTTCTTCTAGTGGCTTTAAAATACGTGAAATTTGCTTTAAAATAGTTTCCAAATTTTTTTTTGATATTTTGAACTTCATTAAACGTTTAGGTATTAAAATAGGTTTACTAAAGATTATGTCGCTACTAATTAAGAATATGGCTGATCCAAAAGGTATACTTGACCCTGGAATATCTACTGGGAGTAAAAATGGGGCGGTTAAGATCATACATGACATGAAGAGGCCACGTTCGCCAATAATATCCAGGAAAGCTTCTAAAGTAATGCCTTCTGCAGGAATTTTAGAAGAAATCTCTGATATAACTATAGAAAACTTTTCTCTCTCCTCAACTCCCATAGACATTATTAACAACCTCAAAATTATTAATATGGACAAACATTTATTATTTCATAAAAAAATGTATTTTATGTAAAATTAATTTTTTCTCTGCTATTACTCCAATTCTTTATTTCAAATTGAATTTAGGATTACTATCAAGCTACATTCCTCTTTGATAAATGACTTATACTACTAATCTCTAAAAATAAGCTTTATAATTACCGAAAAATCTATATATAATACATCTTAAATCTTGAAATCCTTTATTTCTGTATTTAAGTTTAGTATTTTTTGACCTTTTAATTATTTAAATATCTTAAACTACCACCGTCACTTTATTGTTTGATAAAAGTTTCAAAAATACATTATGATCAAATAATATTTATAAACCTACTTATAAGTCAAAAATAGGGTCTAAAACAAGACTCTTCTCGGGGTGATGACACATTTTATAATGATGTTAAAGTTAAATAGAAAAAAATCTAAAACTTATTTAGTTAAATGTTTGCTATGATAATTAGCTATTCTTTTATTTTAAAGAAAAATACAAGGTTAAAATGGATATTTTTTGACAGCTAGTAAAGTGCTAAGTAAACCTGTAAAGAGACCATCAAAAACTTAGTAATAAATTCTAAGCATTGGGATTATGAACTGTAAGAAAATCATATTATTATATTTAAAAAAAAAGAAGTTATTGATGAAATATATATTAGTAAATTTATTATCTTCATAAATAGTTAAGTTGGTAATCTGTGTTAATTATTAACTACCAGGGGACTGGTGCACTATTTTTAAGTGAAGACCAAGAATATTTTATATTATTCGTTGGATAATGTGTTATAATGTCTTTACCGTTCTTACTTAACCAAATCTCAATTTTATTATCATTAATCAAAATTTTATTAACTCTGTAACCTTTAATTTCATCCCCCAGTTCATAATGAATCGCTTCTGATATACTAAATCCTTTAAAGTGGTCCTGAAGAGATGCATTAGGTTTAATATTTTTCATTAAAATCCATTGAGCTGCTGTTTCCGTACTCATACTACCGCCTCGCTTTTTTTTACGATCATGGTTAAATTAAAAAAATCTGTTTAAATCCATTTTAACCAAATTAATAAATGTGTAGAAGTCAAATTTAAAGTTTGCTAAAATACCAATTTTAAATGAAAAATAATTATTTAATTGGTATTAAATTTAAGCTTAATTTGTTTCGGAAATAATAAATTCTTGCATTTTTATCAGATAATATTACTAGTATTAGTGTGGAGAAAACTTGTTATTATACTAATAATATCAAATTTTTTTATTTAATACTTTTTTTATTAAAAATGAATTAAAAATTAATAATAGAAAAAGGTTTTTTTCTCATCAGTATGCAAATATAGAATGAAGATTCAATAATTAATAATCTTCAAAAACTTCTTCTTTACATTCTTCTATATGCATATTCCATAAAACCACCAATGGTAGAAATTAAATGATAAATTAATCCAGAATTATGTAATAGAAATCTAATTAAATCAGTTATTTTGCTTATTCTTTCTGGCATAGATGTTTGATAATGGTGACGCTGTAAATCCATGGGCAAAAACACTTAATAGTACAGTGACGAAAACAACAGAGAGAAAAATGTTATCTCCAGGGAATACTTTTAATTCTTGTAAAGCTAATAAAGCAAGTACAATTGAGGCTAATCCTCGAGGACCAAACCACCCTATGAACAAAATGGAATCTAAACCTAATTTAGTACCAATCAATGATATGGCCACTGGTATCATCCGTATAATTGTTAAACTTAAAATTGCATAAAGGATGATCTGCCAAGTTAAAGTATGAAGTAACGGAAGTATTGCTATTCCTAATAGGAAAAAGACGGTTAAATTCAATAACTGCCCCTCTGTCTCAGAGAAATCGATTAAGATTTTTCCAGCATCTTTAACAACATATCCTACAGCTAACCCACCAATAAATGCCGCTATAAATCCACTTCCTCCTAATTCATCTGCTATAAGAAATGTAAGTACTGCAATTGCCAAAAATGCTATTCTTTGGAAATTAGGAGTAATCCATTCTTTTTCTCTGGCTTTTAATACCATCCAACCCCCACCGATCCCAACTCCTAAACCTACCAGTGTTCCAAATCCAACCTGTGCCAAGAGAACTTGGATAAAGTATACTGAAGGTTTAAATGCTTCTGCTGCTATACCAATTGATATAAAAAGAAGAAGGAAAGGAACTGACCCACCATCATTTAATCCACTTTCTATTTCTATGGTACTTCTAATTCTTTCTGAGACTTTCTTGTTTTGAACAACTATCTGTCCTAAGGCTGCATCAGTCGGTGCAAGAGCAGCCCCTATTAAACCTGCAACCCACCAAGGTATACTGGGGAATATTAAAGTAGCTATGATAACTCCTAAAAAAATAGTTAGAGGTAAACCAATGGTTAATAATCTGGTACTTAGATTATTTTTAAGGGCTTTTAACCCTACACGGGACGCGTCACTGAAAAGGACAAGAACTAAAGCTATCTCAGCTATTAAAAAAATTATTGTCGAGTAAGGAGGTTTAGAGACGTCTACATATCCAGTAACCAGCCATCCAATAAACATTCCAGCCAAAATAAATATCATCTGAAAACTAATAGGTAATTTACCTATTAAACCGGAAAAAACAGCTACTAACAAAAGTATAATAAAAAAGAATAATATTTCAAACATTTTTTTTTAAACTCCAATTAATAATATTTGTATTTAATTTATAAATTATTAGATAATTGGATAAAAGTAAATGAAAGTTATCATATACTTAACTGATTTAATGTGTTAAGAAAATAATGAAAATAAAAATTATTAAAAGGAAAAATATTAACTCATACATTAATATTATTCACCTTTAACTGTTCAAGGAATTTAGAATCATATTTCTTCTAAAAATTTGTTATAAAATTTTAATAACAAAATTATTTACTTTTATTATCCGTTTTAAATGGTAATTCTGGTGTCGTTAAGAAAATTTCCATAAATCCAGCTATTATTAAGAATGCACCTAATATGATGGCTAAAAATAGTGGATTTTTCAAGTATAATGCAATAACCAAATATAAAATACCAAGAATAACTCCCAAAACACCCATACCTTGGGCTTTAATTCCCTTATTTGATAATAATGCTGTTAAACCAGTTAATATTAGGAAAAATCCAATAATATATAATGCTAAAAATGTTAAAAAACTTAATGCAGTTATATTCCCAGTTAAGCCTATTCCGAAAAATATGGCGAAAATAGCTAATATTATGTCTGCTATTCCTGCTGCTAAATTTTTATTCCAAACATTATAAGCTTGAATCAATAACCAGATCCCTAAAAATATTATTCCAATTCCAACAAGTAAGCTTAATGTGAAAACACTTATTAAAGGAAATGTAATCACTATAGCTCCTAATATTATAGCTAAAATACCTAAATAAACATCTCTTTCTACATTCATTTAAATTCCCCCTCTCTTTATCTAACTATATTATAAAGCGTAATAAAATTTAGATATTCACTTCTAGTTCTCTACTAACATCCTCCTGATCTTAACGATGATCTATTCCTAATGTGCTTATTAACAAATCTATCCAATATTTTTTTTTAATAGTAATATATGATCTCATTAAATATGTAAACTTTTATATAAACCACCAAAAACAGTTCTAAGAGACTTTGTTCAGATGGTCTGCCTGAAAACAGTACTCCTGGATTTAAAGTGTGATGAAGTCGGAGGAATCCTTTGATTTAGCATATCTTTTCTGGATCAGTGCGTAAGTGGAAGTAGTTTCAGCATTTGCTGGAAATATCTTGTACGCGGTGTAAGTAGTATAATAGGAAGAGATTTATTTCGAGCCTGCTCCTGCAGTCGCCAATTAAATTCATTTTGCCAGTATTCAATTAACTCTTCAGGTAAGATAAGTAAGTGCAGTAGTTTCGATTAGTATTTGAAACTTCATCAGGCCAGCGAGTTCTTACTAGGCGTTCATTTAAATCAATGAATAATTCTTGTGATATTTTAATTTTGAAGTTTTCTATACTCATAATAACTCTTCTCCATAGTTAGATTCAAGGTTTTAATAATTGAGTATATTATTTTTTTTTAAAGTCTAGTATGGCTCTAACACTTATTGGTTCTATATCAATATCCGCGGAGAGGTGGGGTCCTTCATCTATGTAAGTGGAAGTTAAAATGAATTCATCTGATATTTTTTCCCCAGTATTTTCAGTGGTTTTTATTTTAAATACTTGTTCTTCATAATCCTCAAAAAAATCAGTTATTTTTCCTGTATCTGGCCCGGTAACTCGCAGCATGATGGTGAGATGTTCTACAGTGAACTTTACATCCCTAATGAATTCTTTAGGAATTATCAATTCATACACGTTTCCCTCTATTTTTTGGCTAAATGTAATTGGTTCTAATACTCCTACCACTATAAATCACCCCTAATATATTTTTTTTAAAAGTACAAAACTTTAGAATACTATTATTATGTGTTTTAAATTTTATATAGATGAAAGCTCATTTTTTTGATAAAATTAGATGAGTCCCAAAATAATATATTTTTGTATTTACATAAAGATGATATGGTGATTATGAAATGGATAGGGAAAGTTTTATTTTACCGGGAATATTAATTGTAGTAGTTTTAATTATACTGGTATTAGTGGTGGCTTTTTCAGGGAATAACACGTTCCAGACAGGTAAGGTTTCGTTTCAGTATCCAAGTGGCTGGTCACAAACTAGTTTAGTTGGAAATTTTAGTAATACTTCACTTTATTCAGAAGTGATATTCACTGCTAACATAGCCGATTCTAATGGTACATCTCAGCCATCTTACATTATTGTTCAAATGCAACAGAAAGTTCAAGGTACTATCAATTTACCTAGCACTAATTCTATTGTGACTAATACTACTAATTCCTCAGTGTCCTCATTGAATGTTGATAATTTATCAGCAACTCAACTAGGAAATTTTGGTCCAACTTCAGCAGAAAAAGTCACTATAATTCAACAAAACAATTATTACTATGTAATTACAGCTATAGGGCCAACATATGCTATCAATCAAACCTCAACAGCTTACAATATGATCTTGAAGACTCTAATGATTAGTTAAAATCCTAAAAATCGGATATTTATTTTTTATTTTTTTTTAGGAGATCATTTTTTTTCAAGATTAATTAACTTTTTTTAATTAATCTATAATCTTCGCTTCTACATCTTCCTTAGTTAATTTTAAAATCACATAATCTCCAATACTGATGATATCATCATCAGAGATCATTAAATGTTTTTTACTGAAAGCATTTCCAGTTGTAATGATTATATTGTGAATGAGACAGCCCTTAGGGTCTATGATCATATCACTAATTTTACCTATTTCTAATCCTTCCTGAGCTAACACTACCTTTCCCATAATGTCATTGAAGTGATTTCCCTTAGGAGTGAAGTCCTTCAATTTATCTAAGTGAATCTTTTGTTCAATATCATCTTTATCCAGTTTTAATTGCACATAATCCCCTATATTATATAGATCATCTTCATCTACTGCGAAATACTTCTTATTTAAAGCCCCGCCAACGGAGATGAATATTTTATCCACCATACATTTTTTCAATTCAAAAGCGAGTTCAGCTACTTTACCAACTTCATGTGCTTCTCTATCTAAAACATTCATTCCTATAAATTTACTAGCCTTCATTTTTATTTACACTCCAATTTTTAACTAAAATAACTCAGGTTTACAAAAATAAATTATTAAAGCATTAATTTTTACTTTTAATAGATAAATAATTTTTGAATCAAATATTGGTAAATATTATCATTTTTTTTAAGAATTTAAAAAAAATTTTTTTGATATTAAATCCAAAAGAATATTTAAACCACTTTATTAGAAAAGAAGAGAAATTTTAATTCAGGATTACATTATAAACTAATTTTAATATCTTAATTATCCTAAAGGGAATTATAGTTTAGATTGTGACTTTTTAAATTGTTACCACTTTATTTCATAGCTTTTTCTTAATATGAATATATCCCATTTATTCATCTTATTTGGGGTTTTACTTTACCTTCAACTTCTTCCTCTTCTAAAACGCATCCACATTTCTTACAAACATATTCATAATGATGCGTATCTAGGTATATTTGTGAACTGCATTCAGGGCAGTTAAGAGTTGTTTTTCTTTCAGATATTTCTACATTTATTAATGGCGTATAATCTTCTTTCTCAGCATTATGACAATTCTGATCCAAATATTCCTCATGACGTATCCTGTGGTTACTCAAATTTATTCCCTCCAAATATTGGAAAATTCCCAATAAATATAATCTTGATATATTTATTTAAACTCAAATTTCTAGAGTTCCTACTCCTAATTTTTTTTAACTATTAATTTATTTGAGATCTTCTATTGTTAATAAAATAAATTGTGTACCTACATCTCCTCTGTAAATTCTGTGGGCGTTAATGAGCATCTTTTTATATCCAATGTCTGAAAATTCTTTTTCCACCTTATAATCATTAAATTCTGTGTTTTCTGGCAGAATTTTTTCCAATAGATTTCGTAAATCTGCAATATCCCATTGTCCTTTATCCAACTTAAAAAAAGATACTCCTACAGTTTCATCCGGATTAACCTTAAAATTATCATAAAATGATTGATTAGCAGAGTAAACTGTTAAATTTTCATTCAACACTAAAATTGGCTCTCTCAGAGAATTAACTATATTTTCAGAATATTTTAATGCTGCCTTAACTTTTTCCTCTGCATTCATTCGATCATTTATATCAACAAATATGATCACAACTCCATCTATGACATCTTCTGAAGTTTTGTAAGGTGTTATACGCATTAAATACCAATTATCATCTTGGGTTTGTATTTCTATCTCCTTATGAATTAATCTGTGAAGAACTTGTTTAATGTCTTCGTTTAAATTATCATATCTTATATTAGATATTATATCACTGAGAGGACGCCCTAAATCAGATTTCCTTATTTTTATAAGTTCACTTGTCTCTGGAGTGAAATTTCTTATGTTCAAATCCTTATCCAGGAATATTGTAGGGATTTCAGTACTGTTAAAGAAGTTATTCAAATCATCATTAGCTCTTGTGAGTTCATCAATCTTTGACTGTAACTCTGAATTCACAGTTGCTAATTCCTCATTAATGGATTGTAATTCTTCCTTGGATGTTTCCAATTCCTCATTAGTGCTCTGTGATTCCTCATTCATTGATTGTAATTCTTCATTAGATGCCTTAAGTTCTTCGTATGAAGTTTCCATCTCTTCAGTAATAATATTAAGCCGTTCCTTTGTCTCCATTAATTCATTTTCAAGTTCAGAAACACGATTCTCATTTACACCTTCTTTACTCAATTTAATTTTTTCCTCTTCCGACTTTTTTGGTTTACCAACATCTTCAAAAGATACTACAAGTAAATTTCGCATGACTTCTGGTTCTTTTATAAATTTTATTGTTGTATTAACTTTGTTATAGTCACCATTAGTTTTGACTCTTAATCCTTCCAAAAAAACATCTTTTTTGTTAAAAATTGCATTTTTAATTGCGGATCTTAATTCAAATTTAATACCTTCCCTTGCCATATCAAACAGATTTAAACGTGCTTTTCCAGGGGCAGGTTCTAAGTACTTTCCCATTCTACCATGAATATAAAATATTTCACCGGAATCATTAATTATAACAGATGGTGGGGCATATATATCAAGTAACTGTCTAGTAGCTAAGTTAGATACATCTATTCTTTCATTTTTCTCTCCGAACTCAGATTTCTTATCACTGATTCTTCCTGCGTATGATGTAAACAAATTAGATGCTTCTATACGTTTTCTAGGAAATCCTACGTGTTTATTGGATTTAAATATTTTCCATTTCTTATCCAGGCTAGAAAAAACATCCAATGCATCACCAACACTCTCAGAAGGTCCTAAAAAAAGTATACCATCAGGATTTAGAGCATAATTAAATATTGATAATAAATTTTTCTGTGCATCTGATTTTAGATAAATTAACAAGTTTCTGCATGATACCATATCTAACTTAGTGAATGGCGGTTCTTTAAGAACATTATGCACTGCAAAAACAGCTAATTCCCTTATTTCACTTTTAATATGATATTTACCTTCCTTCTTAATAAAAAATCTTTTAAGACGCTTCTCGCCAACATCTCCCATAATATTATCAGGATAAACACCTTTACGAGCAGTACTAATGGCCTCATCATCTAGATCTGTTCCAAATATTTGTACTTCAAAATATTTTCCCATGGACTCCATAATTTCTCGGAGGATCATAGCAATGGAATAAACCTCTTCACCACTTGAACAACCTGGAACCCAAACACGTATGGCTTCTGATTCATCTTTACCAGCCAAAAGTTCCGGTAGTATTTTAAATTTTAGCGAATTAAATGCTTCTGGATCACGGAAAAAACTAGTGACATTTATAAGGAGTTCCTGAAATAGATGATCAATTTCTTCAGGGTGCCGCTGCAGATAAAAAGCGTAATCAGCGATATTATCTATCTGGTGAATATTCGCACGTTTTCCAATTCTACGGTTCATAGTGCTTTCTTTATAAGAGGAGAAGTCATGGCCCGTTCGGTTTCTGATTAATATAAATATTTTCTGCAGATCTTGTTCCACCTTCACTTCGCCAGTTTCAATTTTATTCATGATTTTATGTGAAGATTGAATATAGGAAACGAGGGTTTTAGGCATTTCTTCTGGTGGAAGAACGAAATCGACAATGCCAGTTTTTATAGCGCTGATAGGCATACTATTTGATTCCGTAGTCTTAGGATCTTGGGCTATGGTCATTCCTCCTCCAGATTTGATTTCTTTAAGACCAATAGTTCCATCAACTCCGAATCCTGATAAAATTATACATATCGCATTATCCTTTTGATCTTCTGCTAAGCTCTTTAAAAAGAAGTTTATTGGCGTTCTCAAACCATGAGGTTTAGAAGGCTCTAATAATTGTAGTACGCCATTTAAAATAGCCATATCCTTATTTGGTGGTATAACATATACATGGTTAGGTTTTACTTCCATGCCATTCTCCACTTGAATAACGTCCATGGATGTGTATCTATTTAATAATTCTACCATGGAGCTTTTATGGGTGGGATCTAAATGTTGAACCAGTACAAATCCCGAACCACTGTCGGGAGGCATATTCATAAAAAATTTTTTTAAAGCATCCAAACCACCAGCTGATGAACCTATACCGGTGATAGGAAAGAAATTTTTAATTTTTTCTTCAGTTTTTTCAGCCGTTTTTTCCTTCTTATTTATATCAGCTTTCATAATAACCCCTTATATTTAATTTTTTTTTAGGATGTTTAAATTATTATATTTGTTATCTAAATCGATTAGTAATACATTAAAATGATTTTTGAGTAATTATTGCTGAGTTTTTCATATACATCTTTAAAATTGTCAATATTAACGACTGTAAATTGATTGTACTCTTATTTTTTTTAACAATTTATTTACGTGTTCGCGTAAACATGATTTTTTGTAATCAAAAGAATTTTTAAACGTTTAAAAATGTATTTATAGCATCTATTTATCTATTAAATCAAAATTTATTGATTCTTTCGTTTCTTATAACTATTCATTTGTTTAATTAGATATCTTCTTAAATATTATGTTTATTATTTTATGGTAAATTACATGGAGTGGCTAATTAAGATTTTAATTCAATATTTTTACCTATTATTAATTGAATGAGGGGATTTTCAATTTTCGGATTATAAAAATTTTAAGTGTTGATTTTCAAACATTTCAAAAAGTGGAGTAGCACATCTGAGAGTTAAATAAAAAATTATATATTTATAATTAATAATAATGACATTTAAAAATTACTTAACAATCTTAAGTGGAGGTGAGAAAGTGGTTTTAGGAATCGATGACCCCTGGGTTTGGGGAGCTTACATTGGAAGTATTTTAGCGACGCTTTTATGTGTGGTTTATGGAATCTTAAATTGGAATAAAAGCGGAGAAGATGAAGAAGGAGAAATCAAAGAGGAAATGAAGTGGCATAAAAAAGAGAAAGAAATGGAAAACAAAGAATTAGGAATATGGGATGAAGAAGGATAGGTGATTTAAATGGCTAATAATTTACTTGATCTAAGTATTATAGTTTTAATATACTTAGTACTGATTATTTACGTGGGATACGTGGCTTGGCGCCGCACTAAGACTGCAGATGATTATATGGTTGCTGGAAGGTCTACTCATCCCTTTATAATGGCTTTAAGTTATGGTGCTACATTCATCAGTACAGCCGCCATTGTTGGTTTTGGTGGAGTAGCTGGAGTATATGGAATGGGATTATTATGGCTTACCTTTCTAAACATATTGGTAGGTATATTTATTGCATTTGTGTTCTTTGGGAAACGTACCAGAAAAATTGGACATAATTTAAAAGCATTAACTTTCCCCGAATTTTTATCACGGAGATTTAATAGTAAATTTATTCAATACTTTAGTGGGGCAGTAATATTTCTAGGAATGCCTTTATATGCATCTGTTGTTTTAATAGGAATGGCTCGATTCGTAGAAACAACACTTAGTATCAATTATAATATTGCTTTAGTGGCTTTAGCTATTATCGTGTCAGTTTACGTTATTTTTGGAGGTATAAGAGGTGTAATGTACACGGATGCATTACAGGGAAGCATAATGTTCGTTGGTATGATAATTTTATTAGGGGCAATTTACTGGATTACTGGAGGAGTTACAGCGGGTAATCAAGCTCTTACTAATTTGATTCACGTGGTACCGGCGCAATCAACTGCTGTAGCAGCAGCTACCGGATTTACAGGATGGACTTCTATGCCCTCCTTGGGAAGCCCCTTCTGGTGGACTCTAGTTAGTACATTGATATTAGGTGTGGGAATAGGAGTATTATCGCAACCCCAACTTGCTGTACGATTCATGACCGTTAAATCTGATCGTGAACTTAATCGGGCAGTTTTGATTGGAGGAATATTCATATTTTTGATGACTGGAACAGCGTTTATTGTTGGAGCTCTTTCTAATGTATATTTCTTTGATACTGTAGGAAAAATAGCTATACAGGTTGTTGGAGGTAATGCGGATAATATAATTCCAGCATTTATCAGCGCAGCATTGCCTGTTTGGTTTGCTTATTTATTTATGATAACTCTACTTTCCGCGGCTATGTCTACCCTTTCTGCTCAATTTCATGTGCAGGGAACCGCTTTAGGGCGTGATATATATGAAACAGTTTCTGGAAAGAAAGGTCGAGCATCAGTTTTGATGGCTAGATTAGGAATAGTTGTAGCGGTTATTATAGCAGTTGTATTAGGATTCATCTTACCACCTAACATTATAGCGGTGGGAACTGCTATGTGGTTTAGTTTAGCTGCTGCTGCTTTCTTAACCATGTATGCTTTTGCATTGTTCTGGAAACGTTCCACAAAAGTAGGAGTTATCTCTGGTCTGGTTATTGGAACCTTAGTCAGCGTATTCTGGATTGTATTTGAGTTTTCAACATCTGCACAGGCTTTAGGTATTTCTCAAGCCTTAACTGGTAAGGCTGTACTTATAACTGCAGCTCCATGGCCAACTGTTGATTCTATAGTAATTGCTTTGCCAATCGCCTTTGTGATTACAGTTGTGGTGAGTCTGTTGACTAAACCTCCTAGTGAAGAACATATAGAAAAATGTTTCAGCGGAGTGAAATAAATTTCACTTAATTTTTCTATTTTTTATAAGAAAGGATTACTTTTTATGATAAAATAAGGGTTTTTATATTGTTTTGCCCATTTTTAAAGAATTAATATAAGTAATATCTGTTTATTTTACCTAAATTTACATTTAGGAAGGTATAAGTATAACAGAGTATATATTATTAATTCAGTATTCAGTTGAAAAATTTAATCTTATAGGTGATATTTATGAGGATTATGGAAAAAATTATTGGTAAAGAAGTTATTGATAATTCTGCATTAATTTTGGGTAGAGTAAAGGATATTGAAGTTAATATAGAAACTAACGAGATAGAAGCATTAATATTAGGTAAAGGTGGAATTGCAGAGAGTCTGGGACTTTCCGATAGTGAAGTTATAATATCTTATGATATAATAAAAGAAATAGGCGATAAAATACTCATAAACAGGTAGAATTTAATGAGTTTAGATTTTTGCAAAATCTTAA
This sequence comes from Methanobacterium sp., assembly GCA_015661405.1. GTDB lineage: Archaea > Methanobacteriota > Methanobacteria > Methanobacteriales > Methanobacteriaceae > Methanobacterium_A. The sequence continues at coordinate 53,116 of JACWMK010000002.1, read as the reverse complement.
ATTTTAAAATTGGGATTTTAAGAAATTTATTAAATTAATTAATATGAAATATACAATCTCATTCTAAATCCCATGTAATTCTTTAAAGTTATTTTTGAAAAATTAACCATTTTTATTATATTTAATGTGGATTGTTAGGTGAAAAATTTATATGAAATCTAATTCAGATTTAATTGAACTTCTTAGAGATAATGAAGTTATTAAATTCGGTAAATTCCGGCTTTCTTCAGGGATTGAAAGTCATTATTACGTGGATATTAAGAAGGCTATTACTAATCCTCTGATTTTAAGTGAAGTAGCAGGAATATTATCGGATAAAATAAATAAAATGTGCGTCGATAGAGTTGCAGGTCCTGCATTAGGAGCTATACCAATAGTCACGGCAGTTTCACTATATTCTGATCTTCCCATGATTATGATTCGTAAAGCTAAAAAAGATTATGGCACAACGAATTTAATAGAGGGTGATTTGGAGGAGGGTAATTTAGTGGTTGTCTTAGAGGATGTAACTACCACAGGTAATTCACTTTTGACTGCAATTGAAGCCATTTTAAAGAATGGTGGTAAAGTTAAAAAAGCGTTCGTAATCGTGGATCGTGCAGAAGGTGCTATAGATAATCTTGAGGAGAATGGAATAATTTTAGAACCTTTGGTATCAGTTAATGATTTGAAGTAAAATTTAATTTAATTTAAACCAAATTTTATTTATTCTATTAAATTTTAATATGTTTTTATAAATTAAAATAAAATTTATAATTCTTTTTAAGGGTGGAATCTTTATGAATTTATTATTTGGTGCAGCGGGTGCTTTTTTAATAATTATCGGTTTACTTAGACAATTCGTACCAGCGACAATGCATATAGGTTATCATGTAATTTTATTACCCGGTTACTTTATTGTGGGGTTAGGAATTTTGATAATTATTGCAGGGTTTTTTGTACATTTTACTGGAAAATTAGATACAAATAAATAAACAAAGAGAAATAAAAGCTCATTTCAATTTTTTTTTATTCTTTTAAATGTTTAACAAGATGTGAAAGATCAGGTAAAATTATTTTTAGACCTAATTTAACCGCATTGGGAGAGCCGGGTAGTGAAAATATCAATGTTTTTTTATAAACTCCTGCAGTAGCCCTAGTTAATAAAGCCCCTGTTCCAAGTTCTTTATAAGTTTCATATCTGAAAATTTCTCCAAATCCCATAAGTTCTTTGTCAAATATAGGTTTAAATGTTTCAATAGTTATGTCTCTACTTCCTATTCCAGTTCCACCTGTAGTGATTATTACATCAGTCTTTTGATTCTCTATAATATTTATTACATGGGATAAAAGAAGTTTTGAGTCGTCTGGTATTATAATGTAGGATACTAATTCATATTTATTTTCGACAGCGTCTATTATAATCTTTCCAGAGATATCAGTTTGTTTTGATTGAAGATTATCCTTATATTTTGAATCGCTTAAAGTGATAACTCCAATTTTTATATTTGATGGAGATTGTTTTCTATGTTCTTCCATACTTTTACTTTTCATTATTTTTTACACCAAATAGTAAATTCTAAGATTTTTTAAAAATAAATTTATTTTAAGTTGATTTAAATTAAACATTATTATAATGTTATTATGAAGATGTTTTAACTTGAATTAATTTAATTTAAATTAAGTTTTTAAAAAGTTGATGTTAGAGTATTTCTAATAATTTAAAAAAAACAGGAAAATTTCATTTATTTTATTTAAAACGGAGTGGAGGAAGGGCTTAGGTTCCATAACGGAGGCGGTTTATAATTTTGCGAAAGAATAAACGATGAGTCTAAATACGCCCTTCCTCAACAATTACTTTTATTTTTTTTAACATAAAAACCTTTTGTAAGTGGTATGGTAAATATGTTAAAAGTTATTTTAGTGATTAAATTAAGAAATTGATAAATTTTATATCTAACATTCACATATTTCGTCATTAAAATTCATGAAATTTAATATAAACGTTTTTTAACAGGTTTCAATTATGATAAAAAATGATGTTTACGTTCTGGATAGTTCTGGAATTATTGGAGGATTCTTGTCTAAGAAGTTTGCTAATTTCACTACAAGTCAGGTTATAACTGAAATTAAGGATTTAAAATCAGAGTTATTCCTACAATCTGCTCTGGAAAATGGATATATAACCATTAAGGAACCTGAATCTCAAGATTTTAAACAAGTAAAGAAGGTTATTACAGAATCAGGTGATTTATTAAGATTATCTGATGTAGATCAATTGGTTATAGCTTTAGCTTTAACTATTGAAAGAGATGGAATGAATCCCATAGTGGTTACTGATGATTATTCTATTCAAAACGTTCTTAAAATCATAGGAATATCCTATCGGAGTGTTTTAACCAAGGGAATAGAAAATATCGTTGGATGGATTAAGATTTGTAAAGGATGTAAAAAGAAGTATCCTTCAAACAATTCTTTAACAGAATGTGAAATATGTGGTTCTCCCATCCATCGAAAAAGAATAAAGAAATTAGACCAATAATAATCTAAAAAAAAATTAATTAAGGAAAAATAAAAAAAGTATAAAGTTTCAGGAGAATTCATTTTAATGACGAAGAACAATTGTACTAAACGATCCATGTTAAAAGATAAACCCCTGCTTATTGGTTTAGTGGTTCATGGACCAGAAATAGTGGATTCAGGATACGCGGCTAAAATAATTGAAATCCTACAGAATTATGGGGAGGTTAAAGCTAGATTAGGCGGGACTATGGGTAGGACTGCTGTTTTAGATGCTCAACTTGAGAGTATAATAGATATAAGTCAGAAGTTATTGCCCAGTCAATCCATTAATAAATTCGTTGAGGAAGGATTAGATATAATTTTTTTAATTAATTATGGGAAATCAAGTTTGACTGGACATACTTTTGGATTCAAAGTATGGAATAATTGCCCTGTTAATACACCTTTAATTCAAATTGAAAGACCAGGTGAAGATGATGGAAGTTTAGTGGCGTGGAGTTCCGATCTTGAGAAATTTGCAGTAATTATTGCTAAAGAACTTAATTTAGAGATGATTAATCCTAAAGCAATAGTAACTGAAATTAATAGTAAGTCACGCTGTACTCAAGAAAATCTTAAATCTTATCGTAAAATTGCCGGTGTATCCCCTAAAGAGAACCTGTTTGTAAATGGTATAGTTGTGGGAAAATCCACTTCTAGTGAAGTCACAATTGTAGCTGAGGATGGAATTATAATTGGTATAAATGGTGGTGAAATTAAAGGACATGGAATTCAAAAGCTGGGTAAAATTGATTTAAGAAAATCAATCATAAAAACAGGCTTACTTAGGAAATCTGTGGTTAAACCTCGTGTTTTAGAATCACTAAATAAGTGTAACTCCTCATTAAATGTAGCTTTATTGAATCATGCTGCAGAGGATATTTATAAATTTAAGAATATGGATATGGTAGTAACTGTAGGTGATGATACGACATTAGTCGCTGCGGATATATTATATCGGTTTAATGTACCTATTATTGGAATTACTGATGGTGATTTAGATAAAGTTGTTCAAAAGGGTTTCATAGCTACTGGATCAGTGATAGTGGAGCTTGAGAGTGGATGTGATGATTATGTTGGTAAAAAAATCCTCTTTGAACTTTTTAATGGGAAAGAAACCATGAAAATAGAAAATATAGAAAATTTTAAAAATGAATTAATACAAATTATAAACAACACCACTGAACGTTATAATATTAAATACAAATGAATTATAAAGCTAATAATTATATATTGATCAAAAAATTTAATTTATGAAATATTTCTAAATTGAGGTGCTCCATTTGGATTTAAATGCTCTTATTAATTCTATAAGAAATTTTGAAGGGATTAAAAGAAAAAATCTTATAAAAGATGTCACTGACTTGCTCAAGGATAGTTATAATATTTCTGGAAGGACAATTTTAGGATTTGGAGATGATGCTTCAGCTATAGATATAGAAAATAATCAATTACTACTTCTGGCAGCTGATGGAATGTGGGGTAAGTTAATGGATGCTGATCCAAGATGGGCAGGTTATTGCTCTGTTCTGGTAAATGTGAATGATATAGCCGCTATGGGTGGTATACCTATGGGTATGACTAACATATTATCAGTTAAAGATCATACAGTATGTAAAGCTATAATGGAAGGAGTAAGAGAAGGTGTCCATAAATTCGGAGTACCCATGGTAGGAGGTCACGTTCATCCTGATACTCCTTATAATGCCCTAGATGTTTCTATAACTGGTATAGTGGGTCGGGATGATGTTATTACCAGTGGAGGTGCTCAAGTCGGTGATTGGGTGATAATTGGTATTGACTTGGATGGTAAACCTCATCCTAAATTTCCATTAAATTGGGATACCACTACTATGAAGAGTCCTGAGTTAGTGCAGGATCAGATAGCTGTTATGAACCGTATAGCAAGTAAGCATCTGGTTACAGCTGGAAGAGATATAAGCAACCCGGGAACATTGGGTACTTTAGGGATGCTTCTGGAATCGTCAGATGTTGGTGCCCTTATTGATTTAGATAAAATTCCTAGAAATGATAGTGTAGATTGGTTTGATTGGCTTAAACTTTACCCTGGATCTGGTTTTGTTTTAACTTCTAGAGAAAAGAATGTAAATGAATGTTTAAAACTCTTAGAAGATGTTAATATAACTTCGAGGGTTGTAGGGAAGATTATTGAGGATAAGAAATTTTATTTAACTTATAGAAATCAAAAAGAGGTTTTATTTGATTTTGATAAAGATAAGATTATGGGTGTTAAAGAGGAAAATATCTTAAAAAAAAATTAATGAATTTATAATAAAATTATCTTTTAAAAATGGGGATTTTTTTTATGCTAGTTAAGATTAACGGGGAGAAATTACAACTTCCTGAGGGTTCAACCATAAGAAATGCCATAGATGCGTTGGATGCACCTTATATTGAAGGTTGTGTTTTAAGCTTAATACAGGGTAAGGAAGAGATAGAAAGCCATGTAAATAAGTATAGTTTGAAAACAAGTAAAGGCAGTATTATAATTGAACTGCTAGACAGTGCTTCTGAGAAGATAGTTGAAACTTGGAAAAAGAGGTATAAGGATTTTGATGGTCTACGTATTAGATGGACTACTAGTAATGATGTAGCATTAGGCCCTATAAAAACAGATTTAGAACCTACACGGGACGAATATGATTATGAACGTTGGGATGTTATTTTAAGTCTTTCTGGATTTACTTCTGAAGCTACTCATATTATATTTAGTAAAGACAAACATCGAGCTGTATATGGTGTACCGGAAGACCATAAAGGTGTTTTCGCCCGTATTATAGGTGGTAAAAGAACTGTTATGAAACTCACCGATAAGGATGTTATAAAAGAGGTGAAACCTGTTGTGGAGAGGAAGAGTATAGTTAAAAGTGCAGCTATAACTAATTTGGATACATCTATTTCCAATGGAAATGAGATATTCACTTATACTTTAGTTGAAACCACTAATAAATCTCCTCAATCTGCTGAGCATTTCTTTGCTCTTTCAGATGATGGTAGTTTACATATTGATTATGAATCTGATTCATTTGTAGGTTTTTATGGTTTACAGGGATTGGAATGTCCTCAGGAATATGTAGATCAAAGGAAAAGAGGAACTGTTACTCTTAGAAATACTGGTAAAGGCGTTGGGAGAGTGTATATTTATCGGGAGGATCGTGTATCAACTCCTTCTCATTCAGTGGTGGGTGAAGTTCTTAAGGGAATAGAACTTTTAGATATTGCTCGAACTGGTGATATGGTTACATTTAAAACTGAGCCGGAGAGGATAATGACTCTTTCTTTAACTCAGAAGAAAGCTGAGGAATTATTACTCGGTCAGGATATTAAACAGGTGAGGGATGGTGTTTTGGATGATGATGCAATAATCATTAGCCAGGAACCTCGTTTCACTATGGATATTATTGGAGAGAAGCAGGTTAAAACAGTTGGTATTAATGAAGAAGATTTGATTTACATTACCATTAATGAGGATGCTCCTCGTTCATCCTGGTACTTTAAAAAGATAACTGGTCTTATAGATTCACCTGTAGGTTCCCTTAAAGTACATTTTGCTTACCCTAACAGTAAGGTTATGATGTTTAAGGGAAGCCCTAAGGATTCTAAAGGTTTAATACCTGAAAACACTCCCAAAGAAAAAGTGAAAGCCGGAGAGATAGGGTTAACTAACATGTCTAAGAGGTTTATTGGGATGCTGGGTGTGCGTTTTGAGGATAATAATGAATTCGGCCCTACCGGAGAACCATTTCAAGGTACTAATATTTTAGGGAAAGTTGTGAAAGGAATTGAAAATTTAGAGAAATATAAGGAGGGTGAAACGGTTTATGTCACCACTAGAAAACTCTAAAGTCACTAGAATGATTATTCTAGGACCTTCAGCTAATATAAGTCAATCTGAACTTGTAAGGAAATTGCATATGATGGAACTTCCACTTACTATTAAATCCACCTGTTATGGAGCTGCTGTCAGTGGCGAAGAAGATGTTGTTAAGAAAGCTATAGATGGTGTCCGGGAACTGGATCCTTATAACATATTCTCTAAGGATAGGGGATTTCCACCAGGAGATCCTAGAAGATGCAGGGCTAAAAGAGGAGGAGCTAGAGAGGGTTTTCATCAATTGGAGAAGGAATTTGAATTGTTAGATGCTGTGAGTAATGCTTTGGAGCATCCTCAAAAGGTAAGTCTCAAGAAAGCTAAAAAAGTGTCACCTGAAGAATTTAAGGAAATAGCAGAGGAGAATTGAAAAAATGAGAATAACACCTTCATCGACTGGAAAGGAGATAGAATCATTAGCCCTCACTATACATAAACTTGTAAATGAATTACCCGTAACTATGCGCACTAGAAACTTTAAGGGAATTCGATTAGAGGATGGTATTGTAGTGGAATATGATTACACTGGCCCTATTTTAGAGAAAGTACTTCATAATGGTGAAAAATGCAGTGAAACACCAGAAAATGGTCCTTATAAAGGTATACCAGTATTTGTTGTTCCTTTAATAGAAAATGATGAAGTTATAGCTGCTATTGGCGTTGTGGATGTAACTAAAGGAATTTACAGTGATTTAATGGAAATCACTAAAAGACCCCCATCAAGAGAAAAAAACATGTTAAAGGAGGAAAATTTGTGAAAATCGCTATATTTCCACCTAACTCTCTGATATTAGCAGATTTGGTGGAGCGTAGAGGACATGAACCTCTAGTTCTCCAGAGAGAGATTAGAAAAAGAGTAACCACTCCTGAGATAGATTCACCTCCACTTAATATGACAGAAGAAGATCCCATAAAAGGTCTTAAATATGCAGCAATCGAAGTACCTTCAGGTGTTAGGGGTAGAATGGCATTACTTGGCCCATTAATTGAAGAGGCAGATGCAGCTATTATAATGGAAGATGCACCATTCGGTTTTGGATGTGTGGGTTGTGCCCGTACTAATGAATTATGTATGTTCAATCTTCGTAAAAAGAATATTCCGGTACTTGAACTTAAATATCCCACTAATAGAGAGGAGACTAAAGAAGTGGTTAATAAGATCAACACATTTTTAGATAGCCTGGAGGAGAAGAATGGTTAAAATAGCTCAAATATCTTGCGGAACAGAGTACAGTGGTGTGCAGAAGGAGATTGAAAGAGCAGCCAGTACTTTTGGTGCTGAAATAACTATTCCTGAGGCTGATCTAGATTATATAGAAGAAGCTTATAAGAAATTCGGTTTCAATACTGCAAGTTCTGGTTTAAAATTGATGGTTGCCCGTGCAATGTCCATAGTGGAGGGTAAAAGTGATGCTGACGCTGTTTTTATTGCAACTTGTTTTAGATGTGCGGAAGGAGCTCTTATCCGTAATGAATTACGGCGATTCATTCAGCAGAATACTAGTTTACCTGTGGTTACTTACTCCTTCACTGAAAAAACCAAGGCAGATGAACTTTTCATTAGAATGGAAGCATTATCCACTATTGTAGCTCGTAAAAGTTTGTTAGCTCGTGAAAAACAAGAAGGATTAACTATGGGTATAGATTCTGGTTCCACAACCACTAAAGTAGCAGTCATGGAGAATAACAAGATTATCGGAACAGCATGGTTAACTACTACTGATGTGATTGAAAATGCTAAAGATGGAATGATCGCTGCTCTAGAAGGCACTGGATATAAACAATCAGATATTGAGGGTATTGGAGTAACTGGTTATGGTAGATTAAGTATAGGAAAATATTTAAATGCAGATTTAATTCAGGAAGAGTTGAGTGTAAATTCTAAAGGTGCTGTTTTCCTAGCTAAACATCAGAAAGGTGAGGCTACGGTTCTGGATATTGGTGGAATGGATAATAAAGTCATCACTGTAAATGATGGCATACCCGATAACTTTACTATGGGAGGTATTTGTGCAGGCGCATCGGGCAGATTCCTTGAGATGACTGCCCGCCGATTAGGTGTGGATATCAGTGAACTGGGACCACTTGCATTGAAGGGTAATCATGAGAAAGCTCGTTTAAACAGTTACTGTATAGTGTTCGGTATTCAGGATTTAGTGACATCATTAGCAGCGGGTAGTAGTAAAGAAGATGCAGCTGCTGCAGCATGTTATAGTGTAGCGGAACAAGTTTATGAACAGCAACTTCAGGAGATTGACATTCGTGAGCCCCTAATACAGGTAGGTGGAACTTCATTAATCCAAGGATTAGTTAGTGCTGTGAGTAGTGTTCTGGGGGATATAGATGTAATTGTCCCTGAGTATTCACAGTATATTGGGGCTGTGGGTTCTGCTCTGATAGTTTCTGGTTTAGGTGTAAAGAAATGAAGATAGAATGTTATGATGAGACTGGAGCAGAAGTTTATGAAATGGTTGTAAGACAAATACTCCAGGATCTCCAGCTGATAAGAGCTATAAAGGATTTACGATTGTATGTGGATCCTCGTGAACCAGTATTTATAATTGTATTAAGTTATGAGAAAGCCGCGCCAGATGTGTACTTAGAAGATTTCACTGAATACGAATTTGATAAAGAATCTAATGAAGCATTCTTAAGAATTAAAGATGAGAAATACCTTCCAGAGCTCCTGGGGAAATTATGGGAATTGGAGGGTAGGAATAAAATACATCAAACAAGTAGATCTGAGGTTATAATAGATGATCCTCAAGTGGATCTAAAAAAATTAGTTGTGCATAATCCTGAAGAGGATCTTAGAAAGAAAATTTATGATGCTTTATTCCGTATAATACCTGAAGGGTTCCGGGTGGTGGAGCATTACTCTGAAGGGAATATTATTGCTTTAACAGCTTCTGATGAAGTTATTAAACAAGAATGGCTTGATAAAACCATGAGTATTGTTGATGAATTGAAAGAATGAATAAATATTTATAAAAAAATAGTTTAATTTTATTTTAATATTATAACAACCAGATTTTATAAACAAATCTATTTTATGGAGGAAATAATTTATGGAAGAATCTAAATTCGCCCATTTAACTCGGGTACATCCTTGTTTCAATGAAAAAATGCATGATAAAGTAGGTAGAATACACGTTCCTATTGCACCTAAATGTAATATTCAATGCAACTTCTGTACTCGAGAGATTAATAAATGTGAAATGAGACCTGGTGTATCCGCATGTATCATGAGCGTGGAGGATGCAATTAAACATGTGGATAAAGTTACTAAGGAAATGCCTATATCAGTGGTAGGTGTGGCTGGCCCGGGAGATGCATTGTTTAACCCGGAAACATTTGAATTCTTCAGAATAATGGATGAAAAATTCCCGAAACTCATAAAATGTATAAGTACTAATGGACTTCTCCTCCCGGATAAAGCGGATGAATTAGCGGAAATACATTTAAATAGTATAACTGTAACTGTTAATGCTATTGACCCGGATATAGGTAAAGAAATTTATTCAACAGCGGTTCATCATGGAGAAGTTTATCGGGGTGAGGATGCTTTTAAAATTATATCGAAAAATCAGTTGGAAGGAATAAAAATGATAGCTGATAGAGATATTGTGGTTAAAGTTAATAGTGTCCTTATTCCGGGTTTAAATGATAAACATATTATTGAGGTTGCCCAGAAAGTGAAAGAACAGGGTGCATCTCTCATGAATGTTATACCATTGATACCACTTTATAAATTTAAGGATACTGCACGACCGGGTTGTGCTGAACTCAGTGAAGTTAGAGATGCTGTTGAAGAAGTAATACCAGTATTTAGAGCTTGCACCCAATGCAGAGCTGATGCTTATGGTGTACCGGGTAAAAAGGATAAGCATTTGGATATGACTCCTGCTAGTCACTTCTGAAAAAAAAATATTTTATTTTTAAATCTTAAATTTCTTATTTTTATTTTTATAAATAAAGAATCAAAATTAGGATCAAATTGTCTTCAGTTTTTTTTAAGAGTTCAAAAAAAGGTTATAATGATGAAAACTATGTATTGGAAGGATAATCATCTTTTCCTGATTGATCAAACTCAACTTCCGGATAAAATAGTGTATATTGAATGTAAAACTCATCAAGATGTTATTCATGCTATTAAAACATTAATGGTTAGGGGTGCTCCAGCTATAGGTGTTGCAGCTGCCTTTGCAATGGCATTAGCTGAATTAAATGGAGATAATTTGGAAGAAGTAGCTGATGAAATTAAAGCATCTAGACCGACTGCTGTGAATCTTTTTTGGGCGGTGGATCGAATTTTAAAAGCTGATTCAGCCTTAGATGAAGCCATTAAAATGTATGATGAGGATATTTGTACTAATCAAGCCATTGGAATATTTGGAGCTAAAGTCATTGCTGATGGAGATACTATCTTAACTCATTGTAATGCCGGAGCTCTGGCTTGTGTGGATTATGGAACTGCTTTAGGAGTGATAAGGGCGGCTGTAGATGAAGGTAAAAATATAAGAGTAGTTTGTGATGAAACTAGACCAGTGTGTCAGGGTGCGAGACTTAGTGTTTTTGAAATGCAGGATGAAGGTATTCCAGTGAAATTAATTGTGGATAGTGCTGCTGGGAGACTTATGCAGGAAGGTAGAATTAATAAAGTTATTATTGGGGCGGATCGTGTGGCATGTGGTGGTGTTGCTAATAAAATTGGTTCACTTATGGTTGCATTGGCTGCTAAACGTTTTCAGGTTCCTTTTTATGTTGCTGCGCCTAAAAGTACATTTGATGATGAAATTTCAATATATGATGTGGAAATAGAAGAAAGGGATCCTCTTGAGGTTTTGTATTATGGGAAGTGCCGTGTGGCACCGGAGGGGACTGAAGTGGAAAATCCTGCTTTTGATATTGTTCCATCGGATCTTATAACTGGTATTATTACTGAGGATGGAATTTTAGATCCAATTTAATTATATAATCTAATTTTACATTTTTTTTAATATTTAATGATAAAATTATTATGAATCTTAGAGCACTTTGTGAAATTGCAAGTAATTGTATTCAATGTCCTTTATATGAGAGTAGAATGAATGTTGTTTTTGGAGAAGGACGTTGTGACGCTGATATAATGCTTATTGGTGAAGCTCCTGGTAAAACTGAGGATGAAACTGGTAAACCTTTTGTGGGGATGTCTGGTAAATTATTAAGCGAGATTATAAGTGATGCAGGATTGGATCGGTCTGACATTTATATTACGTCTATCGTAAAGTGTAGACCTGAGAATAATAGGAAACCTAGGAAGTTAGAGTATAGTAAATGTATAAGTCTTTATTTAAGAAAGCAGATAGATTTAATAAATCCGGATATTATCGGTTTACTTGGAAATAGTGCTATTTATGCTTTAATTGGTAAAAAAAATATTAAACAGATTCATGGAGAAACTTATGAAGTTAATGGTAGAAAATATATAGCTCTTTTTCATCCTGCTGCTGCATTGTATTCCCGTGCACTTTTACCATTATTAAAGGAAGATATGATAATATTAAAGAATGCGATTTGAATTATTTTTAATTATTTTTTTTTATTATAAAAATAAATTTTTAGATAATTATTTTTATATATTGGATATTTTTCAACTCATTATATGAAACCTTTCCATGTTTTTTTATACATTTTTCCATTTGAATTTCTTCTAGTTTTTTGTGTTAATTCTAGAATGAGGATATTTTAACTGAATATATTATTATTAAGATAATATTAAGTATTTAAGAGTATTTTAGAGTAGTTTAAGCAATGTGTCATACGCGTAATGTATATAGTATAGAGAAGAGTTTGTAAAAAAAATTGGATTTTGAACTTTGAAACTTTATTTTAAAACTTTAGAGGTGACATAAGATGTTTGTTTAATTTAAATTTAAAAGATTTATTTTCTGTGGATGACCGGCTATTACAGTTAGGTCTGACGGGCCTGTTTACGCCAACCAAGCAGTGAACCAATGACAATATTTAAAAAGGTTTTTTAGATTTAATTTTTTAAAAATAAATAAACTCCTATTATATTATATAAAAATTCATGCAAGTAGTAGAAAGATGAAGGAATTTACAAGTATAATTACAGAGGAGATAATAAAAATTTAAAGAAACTTTTTCTACAAAATTAGACGGATGAAATAAAAAAATATTTACTGTTAAAGAATGAATGTTTAGAAAAAAATATTTTGGAATATAATTTAGGAAAAAGTATTACTATTGAATGTTAAAAATCTAATAAAAAAAGATCTAGGAATCGGGGATTTGTGAATCCGATAAACATAAAAATAAGATTTAATATTTCTTTTTCAAAATCCTTAAAGTACCCTTAACGGTACCTTAACAATTTTTATAATTTGAAAATTTCTTTAATGAAAGTATTACTTATATGAAATTTTAATAAGTCTTATTTGTATTTGATTTAAATATTCTGATTATATTTTCTTTTTTACCCCAGAAGATGATTGCTAATAGTATTAATGCATATAAGGCAATTATAGGAATGTCTGATAAGATATTGGGTGGTGAATTATCAGTTAATATGGATGGTATATTACCAAGTCCTCCATTTGGAGTGTTAACAATTAATGCTACGAATATATTGTTTGCTATGTGCACACCCATAGCTGTTTCCAATCTATTTTCCCCTAAAGTTATTATACCGAGAGTTAATCCTAAAATCAGGGCCTGTATTACAATATCCACGCTTGTAACGGTATTTCCTCCGTTAGGGAAATGAAGAAGAGCAAAAATGATTGAAGTGGTGATTAAAGGTATAATTGGATACTTTGATCGTAATCCTATCCCTTGCATTAAATATCCTCTAAAGAATAATTCTTCAAAAGACGCCTGAATAGGAAACACTATTAAACTTATGATAAGCAGAGTTAGAAACGGTTGAGAATTAAAAGTTACGTTTAAGTTGATGGGAGTGAGTAATAATGTTATTATTAAGCCTAAGATTAGTATTCCAAACCATATTCCGAAACCCTTTAAAATTCTCCTCCAACTGAATTTAAAATCAGTATTTATTAATGATATAAACTTTCTCTCATGTATATAACGTACACCAATATATAGGAATATAAGTGAAAGTATATCGGATATTCCTACAAGTACAATGAGTGCTATGGGTTGCGACAGGATTGAAAGAATTTTAATTGGATTAAATTTACTTAATAATAAAAAAATAATAGTGAGGATTACTACCGGGGTGCCCCATGTTAAAATAATTGTTATAAGGTATCTCCACCAATTATTTTTACCCTCAGTGGCGTTATCTAAAAAAGTTATTCTAGACATTATATATTTGCTCCTTTATTCTATGAAAAAATGTTTATAGTTCTAATTTACTTTTATAAGCTATAAAAAAATAAATATTATTTGGTTTTTTTATTAAATTATAATTGATAAAAAAAAATATTTCAGGTTATCATAATATCTAAACCAATATGCCATATTCCCGGGCTTCGTGATTTAACCTTTCTTTTATTTAATACTTTAATTTTACGAGGACTTGAAGCAGTTAGAACACTTTGAATTGGTTTATCATAATCATGTGAAAATTCATAGTAATGTAAAACTCCACCTTCTTTAAGGGATTTGATAGCTGATTCCAGAAATAAATAAGCGGTTTCGGGTAGATTCATAATTATTCGATCAGCCATTATATTTTTAACCTTTAAAACATCTTTAACATCACCTAATATTGGAATGATCTTTCCTTGAATTTTATTAAGTATGATATTTTTTTCTAGATAATGGATGGCATCCGGGTTGATATCAATTGCATAGATTTCCACCTTTTTATTGCGAGAAATTGCAATAGAGAAGGGTCCTACTCCTGTAAACATGTCAATAATTGTTTCACCATTATTCACTTGATTAGTAATTTTCTCCCGTTCCGTGGCGAGTCTGGGGCTGAAGTAAACTTTACGTACATCTATCATTAATCTGGATCCGTATTCCGTGTGGATAGTTTCAGATTTATCTTCTCCCGCGAGATATTCTAATTCACGGGTTCTAATAACTCCTTGTATATTACTATTCTTCTTATAAACTGTTCTTCGTTTAGTGAAATTCAAAGCTGCTTTGCCGATCAAGTATTTTTCATTCTCTAATTCCTCAGGCACTTCCAGAATTACTATGTCCCCAATTATATCAAATGATTTTTTAATTTCTATTATTTTATCGGAGGAGATTTTATTCTTCAAATAATCTTTAAGACTTTTAGGTTGTTTATTGTGTGCTTCAAATTCTGTTTCTATGATTTCAAATGATGGAAAGTTTAATTCCTTTATTTTTTCAGCTTCGAGTTTTTTGATGAGTGGTATGTAGACAAAATCTTTTGATCGTTTTATTTTAAATTTTAGATTAATTAGTGAATATTTTAATAATATTCTCCGTATTTCATCTGCATGGTTTTTTGGGATTTTTAAACCAATCAATTCGAAAATTTCCCCCTATTGTGACGGTATTTTATTCACACTTTACTATTTACTTTATTCAAGAAAATATTAATATAATATTATATGAAACTTTTATTTAATCTAAAATTTTTTATTTAAATTTATTATAGTTATAATAGAATATAGGTGATTTTATGCTTTATTTTATTGGTTTAGGACTTTTTGATGAAAAAGACATATCACTCAGGGGAGCTGAGATTTTAAAGACAGTTGATGTTATTTATGCTGAATTTTACACTGCTAGTCTTTTCGGAGGTAGTATTAATTCTCTAGAGGAACTTTTAGGTGTGGAGATTGACATTTTAAATAGAGAAGAAGTTGAAGATGAGAATATTCTTTTAATTGAAGCTGAAAACAAGGATGTAGCATTTTTAAGTGCGGGAGATCCGTTGATTGCTACTACTCATTCAGATATGATGATTCAGGCTCGTAAAATGAATATAAAAACTAGAGTTGTTCATTCTGCGTCTATATTATCCGCTGCCCCAGGTATAGCTGGATTACAAGCTTATAAGTTTGGAAAAGTCACTACTATTCCCTTCACGGAAGCTAATTACTTCCCTTATTCACCTTACCTTAATATTAAAAGTAATTTAGAAAATGGAATGCATACATTAGTGCTTCTGGATATTCAAGCTCATTTAAAACGTTATATGACTGCTATCCAGGGGTTAGAATATTTGATGTTGGTGAGTGAGAAACGTAGCGAGCATACTATTACACTAGATACATTAGCTGTTGTTGTGGCTCGTGCAGGTGCACCAAACCCTGTAGTGCGGGCTGATAAGATAAGAAATCTTTTAGAAGAAGATTTTGGAGGCCCATTGCATTCAATTATTATACCTTCTGATTTACATTTTGTGGAGGCGGAAGCTTTGGTAGTACTTGGAGGTGCTTCTCCTGAAATCATTAGAAATTCATTATAAATAATATATACTTTATTTTTTGAAAAATTTTTTATAAGTGAACTTTTTAGAGTTTCAATACTTTTTTTCCACTATTTTCATTGATTAAATCGCCTTTATCTATGAATTCACATTTTTCAACATTTTGAAGTGGGATTAATACTTTTTTCATTCCAATCTCCATTGTACCGTAATCAACTATTATAAATCCCCGGATTTCATCAATTTCTATGTTCTTTACTCCGAATTCACCTATACGAAAATTATGTACGGATTCATTGATCATATTTATTTCAATTTTATCAATCATTTTGGTCATAATTAAACACCTCTGCAGCTAATTAATATGTGTTTTATTTGAAATAACACTTTTCCCTTTCCCCTTAGTAAATATGCTTATTTTAGTAATCTTTAAATATACCTTGCATGATACAGTATAGTATATGATATACATTATATCAGACATTATAATAGGGGATTTATTGATGGGTAAAGTATTTGAAAAATTCGAGACAGAAGTGAAGCGAGGAGTATTACAGTTAGGTGTAATATGTCTCTTGGATAAAGAACAATACGGTTACGAAATCATCAAAAATCTCAATAATGTTGGACTTAAAGTAGAAGAAGGCACTTTATATCCTCTACTTAGACGTCTCGAAAAAGATGAACTATTATCAAGTCACTGGGAGACCAGTGGCCCGCGCCCACGTAAATATTACAAAACAACCGATTTTGGCAAAGAAATTAGATTTAAATGGTTAATTTCTTATAAATCAATTAACACAGCTGTGAAGCGACTTGAAGATAATATTCAAGGAAAATGAAGGAGAGTTCATTGCTATGCACAATAACCTTATAAATAAATATATAAAAAAAGTAACGAAGGATATGGGCTCAGATCAGCGAAAAGAAGTTAGTAAAGAGTTGGAAGCTCATATTCTTGATAGTGTAGATGCTATTGCTGCTGAAAAAAATGTGAAAGTTGATGAAGCTATCATCCGCAAAGTAATATTAAGGATGGGTTCTGCTGAAGAAGTAGCTGCGATGTATCCAATAGAAAAGACTTTTTCAGACAAAGCACTAGATACTTTAAAAGATATCGGAAGATTCGCCATCATTTTTCTTATAATAAGTGTAATAATCTGGAACGTGCTCCGGATATACATCAAAGATTTACCATTCGATACAGTTACTATATTTATATTCTTAATAGTTTTCATGATTTTATTCAGTATTCATATGATTTCCCGGTTCAAAATTTTCTCTAAGTACTTTAAAGAAACTTAACATAATTTAAAAAAATTTATGGTATCCACAATATTTATAGAATTGTTTAATTAATTGCATAAATTTGTTGATTCATTAAAAAAAAATGGAGGTAAATCATAATTTTTTTAAATGAAAAAATAATAAAAGGAATAAGAGAATCTGTCATATTACATCAATTTATTAAAAAAATGTATATTTTTCAAATATTTGCTCAATTGTTTTGAAGGAATTAAGTTTTACAAAAAGGAGGAAGGGATTAATAAATGGATTATATAATAATTGCCCAGAACATCACCAAAGATTTTGATGGGTTTAAAGCTGTGGATGGTTTGAGTTTACAGGTTAAGAAGGGTGAAGTTTTCGGTTTTCTTGGCCCTAACGGAGCTGGTAAAACCACGTTTATTAATATAATGGTGGGTCTTCTCAAACCTACTAGTGGTAAAATATTAATTAACGGTGCAGATGTGCAGGAGATAGATAAAGAATTAATTGGTATTTGTCCACAGGAACTGGTTCTTTGGGATCATCTCACTTGTAAGGAAAGTCTTAAGTTAATGGGAGACATGTATGAGGTTCCCAAGAAATTATTGAAATCAAGAGTAGATAAACTCTTAAAAGATCTTCTCTTAACTGATAAAGCCGATACTGTGGTTACTAAACTTTCTGGTGGAATGAAACGTCGTTTAAATTTAGCATTAGCATTAGTCCATGAGCCAGAGATTGTAGTTTTAGATGAACCATCAGAAGGTTTAGATCCTCAATCAAGAAGAGTACTTTGGAATTACATTAAATCCTTAAGAGATGATGAGGGTAAAACAGTAATACTAACTACCCATCTAATGGATGAAGCTGATAAATTATCTGATCGTGTTGCCATAATAGATCACGGAAAACTTATTAGATTAGACACTACTGAAAACCTTAAAAAAGAGATTGGGGAAGGAGATGTAGTAGAAATGAAACTTTCTAAACCCCAGATGAATATGAAAGTTATTGAATCATTGAAAAGTATCCAACAAATCATATCAGTGCTTGAAGTTGATGGAGTTATTAATTTAAGAGCCATGGATGCTGTAGGTAAGCTTCCACAGATAATGGATAAAGTGGAGTCCACCGGAGTTCAAATATCAGATCTTTCTGTAAGACAGAATACTTTAGAGGATGTTTTCATCGAGTTAACAGGAAGCAGTTTAAGGGAGTAAATTAATATGAAGTTTTTAAGCATAGCCATTAAGGATTTGAGGGAAATATTACGTGATAGAAGAGGATTCTTTTTTATCTTGCTCTTTCCTATGTTATTAATTGTGGTGTTTGGATTTGCCTTTGGTGGATCTGGAGGTAACACTCCTCATAACCTTGCTGTAATCAATTATGATCAGGGTTTCGTTTTGAATAATCAAAGTGTTAATTTTGGAAATAATCTTACTCAAACATTAGAGAATGCTAAGTATTCGAATAGTAATGTATCTTTATTTAACGTTTCACAACCTAGTGAAAGTAATGCTGATCAACAGTTAAAACAAGAAAAAATAGACGCTGAACTTATTATACCGCAAAATTTCTCACAAGCAACTGTTTCTTTGATTAATAATACTATTTTAGAAACTACTAACCCTCTTACTGCATCATCTTCCAATACTCCAAATATTACCTCGACACTTATAATTCGTGGTGATACTGGATCAATGGATTTTGGCACTACTCAAGGTATTTTAGTGGGATTACTATCCCAATATAAGAATGGAATAGTCATTAGTACTCAAAACAGTATTAGGGGAACACCAGGAGCACAACCAACAGAATATCTTTCTAGTACGGTGGAACCTATTGCGGGAACAGCTAATTTCACAACCTTTGACTATCAAGCCCCAGGATTGATAGTATTCGCTATAATACTTTTAGCAACCACGATTGCCATTAGCTTCACTAGAGAAATTGAAAGAGGAACATTAGCCAGACTGAGATTATCAAAAATGCGAGGATTTGACTTATTATTTGGAGGTATGATCCCTTGGTCTCTAATTGTTGTGGCTCAAGTAGTGATCCTTTTGATAGTGGCCATAGCCATAGGATTTAACTGGCAGGGTGGTATTAACTCAATTCTTTTAGCCATTCTTGTGGGTGTTATTGGTGGAATCGCTTCTATTTCTCTGGCAATGATAATTGCATCTTTTGCTAAAAATGATCGGCAAGCTGCTAATTTAGGTACATTAATTGCTGTTCCCGTCAGTTTTCTGGCAGGGGCATTTTTCCAATTACCTCAAGCATCAATCGGGACATTTATGGGTCAATCATTCCAGATCTATGATATTTTACCGTGGACTCATACTATCGATGCTTTACGAACTGTTCTCACTTATGGTGGTGGTTGGAATGATATTTCTTATCAAGTTGGTTTAAGTGTCTTGCTTACCATCATATTGTTCATTATAGGGGTGGCATTATTCTCTCGGACTAGTTTACGGGCTGAAAGTTAAAAATTAAATAAATTATGAGGAGTTAATATAATATGACAAACGAAAATCAGGGACATGTTCATCACAGCAGATCAACAAGAGATATTTTAAGTGCGGATAAAGTTCTCTCTACAGCAGGATTACAATTTGGCGATGTTTTTCTTGATGCAGGCTGTGGGGATGGTTTCATTTCCATAGCTGCCTCTTTTTTAGTGGGAGAGGATGGAAAAGTTTATGCTATTGACGTGTATCCTGAATCGATTGAATTAGTGAAAAAAGATGTTCAAAAGAATGGAATAAATAATTTAGAGGCTATTGTTGCAGATTTAACACATGAAATTCCTTTAATAGATGATGCAGTTGATTTATGTGTTATGGCCAATGTACTTCATGGTTTTGTGGAAAATGATAAATTAGATGAAGTTTTAACAGAGATTAAAAGAGTTATTAAATTAGGTGGGATTTTTTCAGTGGTTGAGTTCAAGAAAATTAAGGGATTACCTGGACCTCCATTTGATGTTCGATTAAATTCACAAGATGTTGAGGATTTACTATTAAAATATGGATTTACGGTAACAGAGACTATTGAGGTTGGTAAATATCATTATATGGTTACTGCTAGGAAAAATCCTTGATCAATTTAATTTATAAAAAAAATTTAGAAGATGGAGGTTGATTTAAGTAATGGATGATCGTGAACATTATCATGGCTTGTTTGGATTTCGCATGTTTTGGCCGTTGTTAATTGGTGTAATCCTAATTTTATTAGGTTTATCTGCATTGCTTGGAATTGATATTTGGAGATACTTATGGCCTATAGTGATAATTCTTGTGGGATTATTGATCATTGCAAGTGCATTATTTGGTCGTCACAGGAGATATTGAAAAATTTAAAAATAATTTGAATTAATATTTATTTTTTTTTTAATATAGTGAAGTGTATTTATCTAAATATTCAGTGTAATCCCGATCTGCTATTCTTAGGGCGGACATAGCCTCTGGTGAAGAGCAGCATCTTTGCTCAACTAGGTTTCTGAGAGTTCCATTTTTAATGTTTTCTCTTACTTCTCTTAAAACAAAATCCATAGTTTTTCGATTATATTCTTTTAACTCTTCCAAGGTAAAGTTGTATATTTGATAGTTTTCAAGCTCGTAAATATTGTCTGTAGTCATTATTAATCCTAGTTGAGCATAGTAATTGCAGCTAAAATCTCCAAAGAAATCAATACCTAGATAGGTTAATAAAGGGATAAATGATGTTTTAACGAATGGGAAATAGAGTGCATTGTTGGGGTTTATGTTCTCTCGGATGTTTACTGTTATGTTAATGAGGTCTTTGGGTCGTTTTAGGAGTTCTTCGGAATTTGCTATCATTAATATATTATTACCTAATTTTTCAAGTTGAAGTGCGCATTGAACTCGTAGATCAGAGTATTTAGAGCCGTGTATTACTGTAATTCCAGTTTTATTACTTTCCTGTGCTTTTTGAATGGTTTTGTTAACTGAATACTCGGCAAGGGTTTTTGGTACATCGTATGGCATGGGTTCATCTTCTATAAATGGTAATGAAGGGTCTGCTCTTAATATGTTGGGTGTTTTAAGTTCTTTGTACTTACCCATACGTGCCGGGCCGTCATGTACTGTTATTTCAATCATATTATTCTTAATGGATCTTTATGAAATTAAAAGCTTTTGTTCTAAATTATCTAATTTGATAGTTTAAAATTATTATAATATTCTGAAAAAAAATCTGAGTATTGTATATAAAAAATTATTCATTGGATGGATTCTGTAAAGTTATTGCTGTTGAAGTGTTTACTTGTTTTTTGTGTCCAATTTTCCATTTGTTTTTGTACAATGGTTGTTTATTCCACAGAATATTCCTTTAGAGTCAGTTTATTATTTTATTCCTAAAATTCTTATTTAAAATTATGAATATTCTTCTGTTATATATTAAGAATCTAGTAAATTTTGTTTTTTTATGATTTATATTGAATTTATTCTATTTTTTAGAGTTGTAATTCATGAAAAATAGTAAATATGAACTGAATATCATTATTAAGATAATATTATGGATTTAAAGATATTTCTGAGTATGTTAAGCAATGTGTCATAAGCGTAATATATATAATGTATACGAAGAGTTTGTAAAAATTGGATTTTGAAACTTTGAAAACATTTATTTTAAAAACTTTAGGTGGGGTTTAAAATGCATGTTTAATCAAATTTTAAGTATTTTTTTGTGGATGACCGGCTATTGCAGTTTATGGTCTGAAGGGCCTGTTTACGCTAACCAAGCAGTAACCCCTATGATATTTACTTTCTTTTTTAGTTTTTTTTTATTGGATTTTTTTTGAGTGGATGAAAAATGAAACATTTGATTGCGAGAATTTTTTTAGGGACCAAATAAATTAATTTTATCTGTAATGAATAAAAAAAAACGGTGAGAATAAGAGATAAGATAAAAAAATTTAAAGGAACCTTTTTTACAAAAATTAGACGATGAATAAAAATAATAATAATAATAATAATAATAATAGTTTTAGTTTAAAAGTAGAAATGTTTAGAAAAAATATTTTCGGGAATAATTTACGAAAAGTATTACTATTGAATGTAAAAAATCGAATAAATAAAAATCAATAAACCGGTATTCTGAATCCAATAAACGTTAAAATAACGTCTGTAATCTGTTTTTCATATCTCTTAAAGTACCCTTAACAGTACCTTAACAATTTTTATAATTTGAAAATTTCTTTAATGAAAGTATTACATTATACGAAATTTAAATGAATCTTTTATATTTTTTTCATTATCTAATTCTTTATTTGTGTTAAAGGGATTTAATTAGTGTCATCAAAAAGGTTACACTTGTTGATTTTTACACAACGTTTATATAGTCCAACTCTCACACTTAATTATGAAAATTATAAGTTTTCACATAGGCTGGTATTGTTTACTAGGGCGTGAAGATAAATGAAACAACTTAAACGCTTAAAAAATATGTTGTTAGGGGAAGAGAAGCAGAAGGAAACAGACGAACAAGTGCAACAATCAGAGTCAGAGATCGAAACAAAATCTAAGGAAACAGTAACACCCAAGTCTGAAATAGAAAATCGTGAAACAGACCCAAAGCAAGAGCAAAATGAATCAAAAGAAGCTGAACAAGGATTAGAACCAGCCTCTCCAAAGTTAATTAAAGAAGAGCCGAAAGAGGCTGAAGAGAAGGTTTTAAAAGTCCCCAAAAAAGTTGAAGAAAAACCTAAAACAACAAGGAGTGATAGCATGACTTTACTTGAAGGAAGAGATGCAGAAACTATAACTCGTGCAGAAATAGATGTAAATTTCAAACAAGCAGTGATTGATGCTGGTGCAGAAACATTATCATTATGTTTCCAATGTGGTACATGTACAGGAGCATGTCCATCTGGAAGAAGAACTCCATACCGTGTAAGAACAGTTATCAGAAGAGCATTAATGGGATTTAAAGATGACTTAATATCTGACGATTCTCTATGGATGTGTTCAACCTGCTACGAATGCCAAGAAAGATGCCCTCGAGGCATTAAAATTGTGGACATCGTGAAAATAGCCAGAAATTATGCAGCCCAAGCTGGTTACATGGCAAAAGCTCATAAAATGACTGGATCCTACGTTATTAAAACGGGACACGGTGTACCTATCAACGATGCAACTAAAGCATTAAGGAAAAGAGTGGGATTAAATGAGTTACCACCAACCACCCACGAATTCCCAGAAGCATTAGAAGAAGTAAGAACAATTTTAAAAGCCACTAAATTCGATAATTTAATAGGATACAACTGGGAAACCGGAGAATTAGAATAAAAAAAAGGAGGAACCCAATATGGCATTTGCATATTTCTTAGGATGTATAATGAACAACAGATATCCTGGAATTGAAAAAGCAACCAGGATTATGATGGAAAACCTTGACATCGAACTCAAAGACATGGAAGGAGCATCATGCTGCCCTGCACCCGGTGTGTTCGGATCATTTGATTTAACTACTTGGGCCGCTGTAGCAGCCCGTAACATCACCATAGCCGAAGACATGGGTGCTGATGTAATGACTGAGTGTAATGGATGCTTTGGAACACTCTTTGAAACTAATCATCTTTTACGTGAAGATGAAGAGCAGAAAGAAAAAATAAATAAAATACTCGCTGAAGCTGGAAGGGAATTCAAAGGAGAAGTCAACGTAAGACACTTCGCTGAAATCCTCTATAATGATGTGGGAATTGCTAAACTTTCAGAAAAAGTTACCAATCCATTAAATCTCAACGTTGCAGTACACTACGGCTGCCACTTCCTTAAACCAAGCGCAGAAATAAACATTGATAATGCCCTAAAACCTACTATTCTAGATGAATTAGTAGAGGCTACAGGTGCAAAATCTATTCCTTACAAGGATAAATTAATGTGCTGCGGAGCTGGTGGAGGTCTACGTTCCCGTGATTTGGATGTTACACTTGATTATACTAAGGAAAAACTGGATAACATGACTGATGCTGGTGTAGACGCTATAGTTAACGTATGTCCATTCTGTCACTTACAGTTCGATGTAGGACAGACAGAAGTGAATAAAAAGTATGGAACTAATTTCGGCATACCCGTATTCCACTTGGCACAACTTTATGGTTTATCTATGGGTTTAAAACCTGAAGATCTTACTGTGGATGCACATCAAGTATGTGTAGACTCTGCACTTGAGAAATGTTCCTTAGAGGATATTGAGAATTTAGATAAAATAACAGGCGGAGAATAACACTTTTTTCTCCTATTACATTCTTTTTTTTCTTTTTTTTTAATTTAAAATAATTTTTTTATATTTCTAAAATTTTTTAATTTTAAATATTATTTAAGCACATAACTATTACTCATATTCAAATAAAATCAATTCTTGACAAATTTTATGAAAATCCTTAAAAAAAGAGGTGTATGGTTTTGTTTATCGCTAGTTTGGTGGGAATATTTAAATATAATGAATTACCTGAAAAATTCAATCCTTATGTACAATACAAGGCTTCTTTGGAGAATAAAGATATTGGAGATGATGATGAGATAGCTATTTTAAATATTAGTGGCACTGAAAGTTATCATGTCCTTTTCATAAATTCTTATAATAGTATAAATGAGATAGTAGAAGAATTAAAAATTGCAGAGGCTAAATTGAATTATAGTACCAAGAAAATATTGGAAGAACACTTATGAGTTCTTTACCCGCCGAACAAACCTGGATGATTCTAGTGGAACTTTTAACAGACCTCCGAAAAAACGGAGTGAGTATACCTAACGATGTAACTAAGGATATTCAGATGGCTAAAACTACTATTAACTTTTATAAGGTGAATCCTAATGACCCGGAGCGGATGAAAGAGTTGAAGAGAATGAATGATTTCATGAACTCTGCTCAAGATATGCTGCTTACTTTGGCTGAGGATGTTGGTGAGGATTACTTGGAAAGCTGGCTTGAAAAACTTAGGAGAGCTTCTCGTGGTGAACAAGTGTATCAGCTTGTGGATAAAAAATCTAAATTTATTGTGGGTGCTCCTTCTGGTTTTTCAATGGCTCGTTTAACTTTTAAAAAACCGATATTAGAGGAGAGATTACAAGAGATTGCGGAGTATTATAATATAATTCTTGAATTTGAGGAAGATAATATTATAATGATATTTGGTGATAAAGATAATATTAAAAAAAGTTTAAAGGAGTTATCATCTTTTTTCTCTGAACAAACCTAAATTTTTTTTAAAAAATAAAAATATAATCGAGGTTTTATTGCTAATGAAAATACTAGCATTTGGTGATCTGCATGGTAGTTACCTAAAAGTTTTAGATTACTTGAATCATAATAATTTAGATTTAATCATTATAACGGGTGATATCACTGATTTTGGTCCTGCTGAATTAGGGGAAGAGATATTAAATGAGATAAGCCAGTTTAATATTCCAGTATTGGCTATTCCGGGTAATTGTGATCCAATAACTATATATAGTAAAATAGAAAACTCTCAGGCAGTTAATATTCATGGTAGAGGTGTGATAATTAAAGATATAGGTATCTGTGGATTTGGAGGGTCTAATCCCACTCCATTTAATACTCCTCTGGAATTTGAGGAGATTCAAATCTATGAAGAAGCTCGTAAAGTATTTAAAATCGTATCTAGCCAGAAAATCATATTATTTATAACTCATGCTCCTCCTTATGGAACTGAAACTGATCAACTTGCCTCTGGTGTACATGTGGGAAGTAAGAGCATCCGTAGGGTAATAGAGGAATTTCAACCCACATTAAATATTTGTGGTCATGTTCATGAATCAAAGGGAGAGGATAAAATCGGGATAACAAAAGTAATTAATCCTGGTGAATTATCTGATGGATATGGTTGTCTGGTTAATATAGATGACATAAAAGAGAATCCAGAAGTAAAGGCAGAAATTATAAAACTTTAACAGAAAAACTTATTATTTTTACATATATTTGAAAGCATTTACCTGTAATATCCTCTTGATAGGTAATTTTAATTATTTTTTTTATATCAAAACTCTATTTACCATTTTTTATACTAGTGGATTACCTATTGATACTAACTAATTTATGGAATACAATATGAATTCCTTAAAAATTATTATCAAAGAGATTATATGATTATTAAAAGTGTTGTTAAGCATTGGCGGCCCATATAATGAGATTAGTAAGTATTTCTGGATGTTGTGGGTTTAGCTCAGGGTGAACTCCGCTTAAAGCTACTCGTCCGTTACCATAATAATCACCTACTATTGCACCATAACCCTGGAAACCTGAACTATCATCAGCATAAGTTGCAAAAGTGATATAATTACTTTCATTACCATAAAATGCTGGTCCATTCTCATGAGACATTGTTAAATAACGGGAATCTCCTAATACTTGCTGGCCAATATTAGTGGTTTGAATTGATAAATTCTCTTCCGTATAATCAGCTTCAGTATTAACGTCTGGTGCAATTCCCCAACCATTATAATCTAATCCATCAGTGTAATTAGCACCGGCGTACGCGCCTGCACAAATCCCAACGAATCCGTTACCACTTGCAACGAAATTTTCTATTGCATCACTATTAATATTTTCACTATCCACGTATTGTTCTCCACCTTGACCGCCAGGCATATATAAAACATTATAATCAGCTAATGTGTCAGCGGTTATTACATTTGTAGTATTATATTCAAATTTTATATTAGATGACTTATTTTCATTAGCATTATTTAGAATAATCTCAGTTTGTAATGTACAATTTGAATCGGCTTCAGGTCCATCATAAATTAATACTTTAATGACTTTATCATTTGTTCCATTATGAACTGAAGTGTGTGCATATGTTCCCATGATCATGATTGAAATCACTAATAAAACAGATAAAGGCAGGAAAATTTTAAATCGATAAAGTAAACCATATTGTTTAGATGATCTCTGATTAAATCTTTTACTTCTAACTTTAGATTTCTTATTTAATTTTAATGATTTAATCAACTTTATAACCTCTATATTGATATTTATACCCTCAATAATAGAAAATTATTAAGAGGGATTATTAGATTGGGAAAATAATTAAATTCATAAGTATATCATTTATTCTAAAAAGATGCTTATAAATAATTTTTTCCCAATTAATTTCCAATTTATACCAAAATTACAATATAAAATAAATTAATTACATATAATTTTAAATCAAGAAAATATAAAATTTTAAGGATATTAAATACATTTTATTAGTAAGATTAATGTTAAATTAAATAATTCTGTTCTAAAATTTTTTTTTATAGGAAAATATTTTTAAGTATGATTGACAAAACCAATTTTTATTAGTGTGCTATATTTATGTTCCAAACCCTTTTTGAGGTGAGAAATTGAAAATTATAATGGTGGAAGGTGAAGTAAGCGGCAAGAAATACAGGGAACCATTTTCTAAAGGGGTATTAACTAGGTCTTTAACTCGCGCTGAGATGGATCCTAGTGAAGCATATACATTCGCTTCCCAGATAGAATCTCATCTGCGTAGTTTAGGCATCGAATTAATAGAATTGGATGAATTGGTGAGAATAGTTCGTGAACAACTTAAAGAAGAAGATGTGGAGATAGCTGAAAAATATGGAATGTGGAAACAAATTCGTAAATGTAGAGAACCTTTAATTATACTCATAGGTGGTTCTTCTGGTGTAGGAACTTCATCAATTGCATTTGAGGTGGCTAATCGTCTTGGAATTAGGAATATGATCAGTACTGATATGATTCGTGAGGTAATGCGTAAAATAGTTTCTAAGGAGCTTATACCTACTATATATGAATCTAGTTACTCTGCTTACCGTTCACTGCGTATTCCACCACCTCCTGAATTGGATGAAGTTTTAATCGGATTTAGAGATCATGTAGATACGGTTAGTGTAGGTGTGGATGCAGTTATTGAAAGAGCACTTAAGGAAGGAATCAGTATTGTGATTGAAGGTGTACATATCGTACCCGGCTTCATTCGTAAGGATTTAGTGGCTAAGAATAACGTGATCATGTTCGTTTTAACCCTTCAAGATGAGGAGGTACATAAAGGAAGATTTTATTCAAGATGCAGGCAATTATGGGCTAGGAGACCCCTTGAACGTTATATGAATTATTTTGGAGCCATACGTAGAACTCATAAATATTTTGAAAGTCAGGCTAATAAGTATCATGTGCCAGTAATTGAGAATATTGATGTTACAACTACCATTGACTCTATAATAGAAGAGATTACTAAAACTTACGGAAGTGAAGAAGATGCTAAAAAACCTTAAAGTAGAAGATGTGATGACTGAGGATGTTATAACCGTTTCACCCACGGAAGACGTTGTTTTTGCCTTTGAAAAACTTATGAAGTACAAAATAAGCTCACTCCCTGTTGTTGATAATGATAAATTAGTGGGTATTGTTACAGCAACAGATTTAGGCCACAATCTTATCTTAGATAAATATGAACTTGGTACAGTGGTGGGAAAAGTTATGGTTAAAGATGTGACTACTATTAATCCTAATGAAAATTTGCTTACTGCAGTGGAAAAGATGCATAAATCAGACTCAAATGAGATAATAAACCAGTTAGTAGTGATGGATGAAGGAAATATAATAGGAGTAATATCAGATGGAGATATAATAAAGGCTATAAAGACTTAAATTTTTTTAGCCCATATATTAAAATTATTAATGAAGTTTATGAAGATATAAAAATAATTTTTGTAAATTAACTTTAAGTATCTTCCTTCATATTTGATTGCTCTTTAAATATAATATTGAAGCATGTTCCATTCCCTTTTATAAGCTCAATTGAACCATCTAATTGTTTTGTTAAACTAATAACTAGTTGTAATCCTAAGGTTTTTATGTTATTTAAATTCACTTCTTCTGGAAATCCTACACCATTATCCTGTACCTTCATTTTCAAATAGTCATCTTCATATTTGAGTTCAATAATAATTTCACCCTTAATTATCCCCTGGAAAGCGTGTTTTATTGAATTTGTCACTAATTCATTTATAATTAGTCCGCATGGTATAGCTGTATTAATATCAAGTGAAATATTTTCAGAATTAATTTTAAATTGAACTATATTATAATTTACACCATAAGACCTGAAAAGATCTGATACTAAATCTGGAATATATTCTGCTAGATCAATTCTAGTTAAGTCTCCACTTTGATACAATTTCTCATGGACAAGCGCCATTGATTTTATCCGGCTTTGGCTATCCCTGAAAATTTCAATAGACTCTGGTTGTTCAATGTATCTTGATTGAAGACTTAACAAACTTGATACTATTTGTAAATTATTTTTTACACGATGATGAATCTCTTGTAAAAGTACATCCTTCTCTTTAAGTGATCGGTTAACTTTATCTTCTATCCGTTTTTTCTCAGTCATATCTCTGACTATACAGAGAACTTCTTGATTATTCAATTTAACTATACGAGATTCAAATTGGAACATTTCTGATGATGGGGATAGTTCATATTCAAACTCTTGTAAGGTATTAGTTTTTAGTGCACCTTTAATGTGTTTAAAGAAAAGATCAAGATCATTTGGAGAAAGTCCAATGTTACTAATATTTTTTCCAATAATTTCATCGGGAGGTATAGATAATAAACCATCATTTTTAGAGCGGAAATCATGATAAGTGCCATTTTTACTAAGTATGAACATTGAATCAGGAATGGCTTCAATGAGAATAAGATTCTTATTCTCACTATCACGCAGAGCTTCTTCCACTTGTTTACGTTCTGCAATTTCTGCTCGTAACCTTTGATTAGCTAATGATAATTCTCTGGTCCGCTCCCTTATCCTAACTTCCATCTGAGCATAAGTTGATTTAAGTTCCTCCTCTGCCTTTTTACGCTCAATAAACTCTGATCGCTCTTTTAAAGCTCTTTCCACTGCTGGCACTAATTTTGAGAGATTATTTTTAAAAACATAATCTGTAGCCCCTTTCTTAAGCACGTCAACAGCAAAATCATCTCCTATCTTTCCACTTACAAAAATAAATGGCGTATCTGGCGAATGTTCTTTAGCGATTTCTAGTGCAGAGATGCCGTCAAAACTTGGGAGGGAATGATCAACTAATATTACATCCGGTTTCAAATTATTAATTCCATTAATGAAATCTTCTTCAGTTTCCACTCTTTCAGATGAAAACTTAACTCCTTCACGACGTAGTTCATACTCCATTAACTCAGCATCAAACTGAACATCTTCTAATATTAATACTTTAAGTTCTCCTCCCATATTTATCCCCCATTATAAATATTCACTCTATTCTGGCGGCTTATTTAACAGCATCCAATACAAACCTAACGTAGATACAGCTTCTGTGAATTCATCAAATTCTACTGGTTTGCTAACATAACTGTTTACTCCTAGTTTATAACTTTCCACGATGTCTTTATCTTCCTTCGAAGAGGTTAAAATTACTACAGGAATCTTCTTGGTTCTTTCATCCTTTTTTATTATCTGTAAAACTTCGAGCCCATCCACCTTAGGCATTCTTAAATCTAAAAGTATTAACTTTGGGATTCCTTCTATATTCCGTTTAGAATAAGATCCTGTCGCATATAGAAATTCCAATGCTTCTGCACCATCTTTAACCCAAACTAAATTATTAGTTAAATTCTTCTTCTTTAAAGCCCGGATAGTAAGTTCAGCATCGGTGGGATTATCTTCCACTAGTAAAATCTCTATTTCATCTAAATCCATAAATGGGATCTCCTTTACAAATTTATTCAAATCATTTAATCTTAATTTTAATTACATATAAATTCGTATAAAAATGTTTACCATATTAAAAACTTTATAATTCACTTGGCAAAGTGAAGTAAATAGTTGCGCCTCCATCAACCTTTCCCTCCCCCCAAACACGCCCCCCATGTCTTCTAATAATACGTTGAACAATAGAAAGTCCTACACCCGTTCCTTCAAACTCTTCTTGACTGTGTAATCTCTGAAATAGGCCAAATAGTTTATTAACATATTTCATATCAAATCCCACACCATGGTCTCTTATGTAATAAATATTTTCATCATGTCCTTTTTTTGAACCAACTTCAATTACTGCAGTTTCACCTGATTTAGTGAATTTAATGGAATTGGAAAGAAGATTAATCAAAATTTGTTGTATTAATATTCTGTCACCATAAGCTGGTGGAAGAGATTTAACTTTTAATAATATATTCTTATTACTTGACGATTTTAATTCTTCATAAACATTTTTAACTAGAGCTTCCATATTTATCTCAGATATTCTCATCTCTTGGCGTCCTACTCGGGATAATTGAAGAATGTCATCTATTAATTGACCCATTTTCATAGTATTTCCTCTAACGATATTTATGAGTCTTTTACCTTCTTTATCAAGTTTATCTTCATAATCTTCGACTAAAATACGTGAAAACCCATCTATAGCTCTTAAAGGTACTCTAAGGTCATGTGAAACTGAATATGCAAATGCATCTAGTTCTTTATTAGCATCCTCTAATTTACTTCTTTCTTTGTCTAGTTTTTCGTTCAAGTCACTTAAGCTTTTCACCTTCTCAATTCTCTCACCCAAAAATGCAACTATAACGATCACAAAAATAAACATCACTAACAAGAAATAATCAGAGTACCTCTTAAATCCAAATGTAATAAATAAAAGTTGAATAAAAATCAAAAGTATAGTTAAAAATGCTGGTGCGAACCATATTCTTTTCTTTTTCCACCAAACAGAAGTTAAAAAAATAGAGATATAGGATAAATAAGATGGATGTGATGAATTATGTAAATAATATAAACTTGATAAAGACGAGATCGGGATTTTACCAAAATAAAATTGAAAATAACAGGTTAAAAATGAGAATAACACAAGAGTTAATACTATAACAACTATTCTGCCCCTCTCTTGCAGGTTTATTCTAAGGTTAATTAGCATAATATCACATGTTCAAAACCATTAATTAAGGAATTGAATAAACTAGTTTTAAAACATTGCTATTTTGATTCAAAAGATAATATTAGATAATTAATATGTTATTTTTAAAATCCAAAAATAAAAGTGAAGAAATATATTTTGAATTAAAAAAAGTTAAAAAAAATCCGTTTTAAAGTCTGGAATAATATTTAAGATTAATTTTTTTTTAACAAAAAAAATAAATTAAAAAAATATTATTTCGTAATAATAAGGGAAATACAATAAAAAAAAATTAAATTAAATCATTCATTAGGTGTTACTCTAGGTTCAAATGATTCGCAAACACTGGGATATTTCTTTCCTAATTCTATATTTAACTTATCAATAATTTCCTCTTCGATTTCACTACTCTTTTTAGCATTTACTGAAAACACATTACCCTCCAATGAAGCTTCTATTAATTCTTCACCCATGATCATCTCAAAGTATAATGGTTTACTATCTTCTATATTCTTCTCCAAATCATTTAATATTTCATTATTTAATTTTAGTAACTTTGTTTCCCCAGCAGTGTAAGTATTCTCGGGGGTTATTATTTTTTTTAAAGTAAATGGAGCGCAACCTTCTGTTCGGGCTGCTTTACGGTTAGTCCAGAAGAGAATTAACATTAATTTTTTTCTAGGATCCAATTCACTTTCAAATTCCAATGTTTTCATTTTCTAAAATTCCACCTTAACTTTTTTTTATTTTATTTTTATCCTCATATCTTAAGATCAAAATTTAACTTAAATTACCATTCTTTCTTTATTTTTTCCCCTAATTTACGACCTATTTGATAACATTTATTCAATTCATCCTCTGTAGGAACATAATCCACTTCATATTTATCTTGCACTTGGAATCCGCATTTTTCCAGGGATTCAGCCAGTTTATCCACTGTTTTACCGCTCCAACCTTTAGAACCAAAGGTAACAGCTAATCTACGAATACCAGTTCTGGCGAAACTTAAACCCTTTAAGTAATATATAAAGTCACCAGCGCTGGGATATGGTTCATTGAAGAGTGTAGGCACCCCTAATAATAATGCTTTACTCTCTAAAATATCTTTAACCATTTCACTTCGTTCATCTTCATGTAAAAAGTACATATTAACCTTAATGTCTTCATGAATCAGTCCTTCCGCTAATGAATGAGCCATTTTTCGGGTGGAAGAGTGCATAGTATCATAGACAATAGTTGCCATATTATCACACTTTCCAGTAGCCCAATCACTATAAGCAGAAATTATTTGCATAGGATCAGTCCAAATCTGTCCATGTGAAGGAGCTATCATATTTATTTTTTCTAATAATTCCAATTCCTTGATTTCTTCAAATTTACGCAACACTAACATAGATAATGGCGTTATTAAATTAGCATAAAATTTTTTAGCAGCATCCATTAAAAAATAGTTAGGAATATCCACATCAAACCTATCCTTAAAGCATAAATGTTGTCCAAATGCATCATTAGAGAATAATATACCTTCATCCATGAGTAATGTGAACATACTATCTGGCCAATGCAACATCTTGGCCTCAAGGAATGCAAACTGTCTATCTCCGATATCAAGAATGTATCCTGTTTTAACTGTTCTGAAGTCAGCATCCTCCAGTGCAGGGTAATGTTTTTTAAGTCCTTCTACAGCTATTTTTGTACAATAAATAGGTGCTTCTGGGAATTTTTTATGAATCTCAACTAGGGCACCGCTGTGATCTGTTTCAATATGATTCTGAATTATTACATCAACTTTTAATTCCCTGCCCTCCCTGTTGAAAGCATCTTCAATTCTACCCCACATCTGAGAAGATGTTCCAGGGAAAGTATTGTCAATCAAAACCACTTTATCTGCACCAAAAACTAGGTAACTATTATATGTGGTTCCATTCAAGGTATATCCATGATAATTTCTTATATCCCAATCAAAAACACCAGTCCAGTATACACCATCTTTAATCTTCCGAGCACTTGCTTTCATTATCATCTTCCCCCAAAAATATAATAAAATAAAAAAAAATTCTTTTTCACGTTGCCTTTATTTATGTAGTAAAAGTGTTATATTTTTTTGGTCCTAAAAAAATTTTAATTTTATTTATATGAGTAAAAAATTTACTAAATACAATAAAAAAAATTAGCCAATAACTAATAGGACTTCTTAAAAACGAGAAGATATAAACAACAGCCGCCATAGATATTTGAGCTGAAAAACCTCTACGTGGAATCAATTCGTGATACGTCTACCAAATAGTACCTGTAATCCTTCCCTCAGCAAGTAATACACCTAAAACCATCCCCAATGACACCTATAATCTTTATATCCATACTAAATCCAAAAACAAAAACACAATAGATCACCGCCCTTTGAAGCCGCAACATCTATAGCCCCTACATTCAACGCGGCAAATCCAGAACTTCCAATTTGTAAATAATCAAATATTTTTTCTATCCTATCTTTAAGTCCAATAGTAAATATATTACGTATAAATTCTCGTTTCAAAATGTAATATACAATAAAATCCTGAAGCAAAACCTATTATAGGTGAGAAAATCCAGATTAAAACAATAAATGCTAATACATTGAAATGTATATGTGACGGACCAACAGAAGCTAACCCAAAACCAAAAACAGCACTTACAACAGCACCCGACCCCGAGATAGGAATCTTCCCAGTAAAGTAAAACTGATCCAAATAGTAGCAGCTAATATAATAATTAAAGGCACCAGTAGTTG
The DNA here is from genome assembly GCA_015661405.1 of Methanobacterium sp. GTDB lineage: Archaea > Methanobacteriota > Methanobacteria > Methanobacteriales > Methanobacteriaceae > Methanobacterium_A. The sequence goes on along the minus strand of JACWMK010000002.1, from coordinate 18,323 downwards.
TTAATGCATCTGAACCAATAATCCCATTTCCAATGTTTCGCGTAACATTACCACCCATAATAGATCGCTCCAATAAACATAGTTGCAGCGCCTAAAATCAAGGCTCTCAGCATCTTGAACGCCCCACTTCCTACGGCAGTGCCAACAGAATTACCAATATCATTTGCTGCAATAGTAAATGCCATATAAAAGCTTATAACGACTCCAAATATCAGTAACCGATCCATATATATAATTTAGATTATCAAATATAGAAATATCTTAGTAACCCTAAAAAGCTTAATTTTATTTCCTTATTAAAAAAATCATAATATTTCTTCTAAGAGTTGGGAATGATGATCGTAAGCTTAAAATACTAAAAAGTCTAAACTAATAATAGGCTAGACTGGAGGGTTAGGGGTCCTCTGTAAGCGCATATCCCCTATACGGCGCGGTCGAAGTTCAAGAGGCGGCAGATTAACTGGTTGTTGGCCCAAAAATTTAGCGTAGAAACCCTGTCCCGCAGGATTAGTGGTAATCGGATTTCGACTGTAGGGTCGGAATTAACTATTTTAACCAGGGGAACGTGTCAGATCTGGGAAGAAGCAGCTCTACTCTGGACAGCTGATGCTTGTGGAGCAACGGGGCGGAGCTGAATTTCTGGATCACCAACTTCTGGAAGATTTGTCCACTCTTGAACACGCCCATAATTATCATAGAAAATTATAAACTTCAAATAATATTCAAAAAAAGTTTAGATAAAATAAATAATAACAAAAAAAATTTATATAAATATTTGATCCCTTAATTTTAAATACAAAAGACTTTTATCTCAAGATATACAGAAGTTTTGATTAACACTTTATTTGAATCAAAATCATTAAATAAAATTTATTATGCCGGGGTGGCCCAGTCTGGTACGGCGTTGGCCTGCTAAGCCAATGATCCTTTGGATCTCGCGGGTTCGAATCCCGTCCCCGGCGTTCTTGAATATATAATATTATTTAAAAAATCCAATGAGATAGTATATGACGATTTATGAAAGTAGTGGAAAACTATTTCCTAATCCTCCCTTCGATTTTTCTAAATCTTTAAATTTTGCCGTTATGTTTACACCAACAAGTGACGAACAATCTATTTCTAACTTATCATTAACTAAGGCAGTTTATATCAAAAACAGGACCATGGCATTTAAAGTTGAAGATATTGGAACAGTTGAAAAACCTGTTTTATCTTACAATTTATATGCTTATGATGAAATAAGAGATGAAATAAGATTTGAACTTTTAGAAAGAATTAAATTTTATCTAAGCTTGGAAGATGATTTAAAGGCATTTAATGCTCTGGGAATGGATGATATTAAGTTTAACCCTATTTTAGAAGATCTTTATGGCTTGCATCAAGTTAAATTTTTAACTCCCTTTGAGGGAGCATCCTGGGCAGTATTGAGTCAGAGGATTTCAATGAAAGTAGCCCACTTAATGAAGGATAGGCTTACTAAAGCTGTTGGAGATAATATTCAGGTTGATGAAGTCGATTATTGGACTTTTCCCGATGCACATCAGGTAAAAAATTTAGGTGTAGAAAAATTACAATCCATTATAAAGAATAAAAGAAAATCCGAATATTTAATAGCAGTAGCTAATGCTTTTGACGAAGTAAATGAGAATTTCTTAATAAATGCCCCCATAGAGGAAGTAAAAAATTGGCTTTTAAATATAAAAGGAATTGGAGAATATTCAGCTCATCTAGAACTTGTAAGAGCTCTTGGTAGAATGGAAGAACTTTCCGTACACCATGATAAAATGCTTATGAGTTGTGCCAAGAAAATTTATGGACCTGATATAAATGACGAAAGTTTAGATAAGATTGCAGATAGTTATGGTAAATTTAAGGGTTACTGGTCCTATTACTTGAGAACAGCTTGCTAATGGTTTAGAACTATCCACAATTTATCAGTTAAAAATAGTTATTAATCTCTCTTTTTATTATAAAAAAATTGTCTAAAACCTTTTTAATATGAAAAAATGGATTTAAATTAGAAAGAAAAATCTAGTTAAAGAACTAAATTAATCTTTATATTAAATAATACTATTTTCTTTAAATATTCTCGTTTCAACGTGCTTTAGATTAATTAGTATTATATTCTGTACTTAAAATCTAAAAAAAAATTTTTTAATTAAATTACTTATATCCTTCCCCTAGCCCTAAACTTTAAATTAAATATACAAAAACTGTGATTTATAATAAAAAAGTAAAAAATTTTTACTTTCAATTACATAATCTTACTATTCTACAATCTAAAAATTATTCATCTAAATTGTGATAGAAAATGAATATTAACAAAAATCTTTTAAAGAGTCTAATTTGGATCATACCAGCCATAATAGTCTTTTTTTTAGCATTAATTCCTACTCTAAAATATCAGTGGCCACTAAGTTGGGATATAATATATCATATACAATATGCCCAAGTCTATGCAAAATATGGATTTGTATTAAAAGATCCTCTCTTAAATGCACCATTTGGGCAGGAAATAGGTTATCCTCCCCTATTCCATTTTATAATAGTTGCTTTAAGTAACATAATCCACGTAAATTACTTCCAAATCGCTAGGTATCTACAACCATTCATAGTTATGTTCATTGTATTATCTGTTTCATTTGTAAGTCGTAAGTTTTATGGAACCATTGCAGGAGTATCTGCTGGATTTTTAATGATATCAAGTTTATTAATAGGAAACCGTATAATTTATCCTCTGCCAGAAAACCTAGCGTTAATATTCCTTCCTTTATCTGTATATTTCTACTACTATTCTATAAAAGTAAAATCATTTAAATACGCCATTTTAGCAGGATCATTATTAATGATTGTTGCTTTAATCCATCAAGCTGCTACTTTAATTTTATTCTTGATAATAACCGTATTTACCCTGATTGAATTAATTTTTTATCGGAATATCCGTGTTTTAAAAAATTATGGTGCCTTTTTCTTTTTACCAATAATAATATTGATCATCGGAGTTTTAACACTACTTTTAATATCTCCAAACTTTATTCACAATATTATAAATGAAGGAATTAAAGCAGCGACTGGTTATGCTACATCTCTTCCTAATAGTCAACCTTTAGGAATATTAAGTTATCTATGGAATCTAAGTTATCTAATTTTAATATTTGCCCTAGTAGGAACTATTGTAGCAATTAAAAGAAGACGAAAAAAAGATGTATTCATACTTACCTGGACAATACTCATGATTTTAGTGAGTAACGCCTACGTGTTCGGTGTAAATGTTATCTCCTATCGTTTACTTGTTTACATATTAATACCCCTTTCCATTCTGGGAGGATTTGGTGTAAGTTGGGTCTACAAGAAATTCAAGGATAATAAAAAATTTTCATCCCAAAAATTCAGAACCGGATTTTTAATATTAACCTTTACATTAGCTACCATAAGTGGAATTATAATTATGAATAATCCGAATAATTTTTCATTCGATATATCAAATCAATATGGAACATTTCAAATAGCACCACCATCTTCTTCAGAGGTAGATCTTTCAAGGTGGTTCAACGAATATGGTGATAAGAGTAAATCTATAATGTCTAATGATTTATTTCCAATGACTTTTGTGACTACACAAACAGGAATGCCTCTTACTAGTGACGTTAGTTTCGATAATTTCAATAATACTACTTCCGAATCAACTCTTAAACAAAATAGAATTGGTTACATTGTATTAGATAAAAGATTATCCTTCAACTCAACTAATGGAACTCTATATAAAGTGAGATATGATGCTGAATTTTATGAAATATATTATTACAGTGAAGACATTCACTCTAATATTAATGAAATACTACCCAGCTACATAAAAGTGGTATACGAAAATAAAGATTTCATAGTCTGCCAAGTTCAATAAAGTCTAAATTAATTGTAAAAACAAAAAACAGTAATCATACCTCAACAGTAAAAAAAAATTTAAATTATTATGCCTCTTATTTCTCCAGCGATCAAATAAAAACCTGCTAAACCTCTCCATTTACCCCATTTACCTGCAATTTTCCGTGCATCATCAGCAGTAATTTTTTTATCATTACAGTAAAAATGGGATATAGATCTTCTTAAACCTAAATCATCAGCCGGGAATGCTCGATGACGGTGCATGCTTCTTAATACTGTAAGATGAGCTGTCCACTCACCCACACCCCTTAACTGACTTAATTCGTCGATAATTTTAGTTACATCATTATATTCCTTCAAATGATCTAAATCTAATTTATCATCAACGATGAGCTTTGAAATATCTATTATATACTCTGATTTTCTTAAACTCAATCCAGATTCAAGTAATTTCTCTTTATTTAGTATTGATAATGTTTTGGAGTGGGAAAAGTATAATAAACTTCACCATCAAGATGAAGTTCGGTCTCCATAATCTTTAATCATATGTCTCTCTATACTCTGGGAAGCTCTAAGTGAAATCTGTTGTTCAATTATGGAAGACACAAGAGATTCAAAAACAGTTGGAGTTGTACGGCTATCCAGTCCTCTAAGTTGTTGAATTAACTTCGACATCACTCCATCGTTTTTCATGTATTCATAAAATTTTTTAAGGTCAAAATCCAAATTAAACATAGAAATAATAATATTCTCTGCTAATTTTAAGTCTTCATCAGCGAGTTTACTATCAGACTTTAATGTAATTGATAACTCTGGTTCTTCAACCGTTCCTGATGATTTTACAATAATAAGGATTAATATATTGTTTACATTTATAACCTGCCAAAATCTACCTTTATCATATCCACTAATCTGAGGGTCCCCACCAGTAAATATCCTCGCATTTAATTCAAAATTGTAAGAAGCTATTGGCTTTAATTTTATATTGGTTAAATATGACATGTTTTTTTTTTAATCCACACTGAAATTTTTTTTTATTCCATCCATCGGGTTGCTTTCAGAGAATCCGGGCGTGGTGTAGCAGACGGTGTAATTGCAGGGTATCCTATGGCACAGCCATTTAATGCAAATTTTTTTATAGGGAGTCCTAAAAGCTTCATTAATTCATCTTCTTCCGCCATTTGACTGGTAAGGGATATTAATTGAAATCCCAGATCCAATGCAGTTGCTTTAAGCCACATGTTCTCCAATACATGAGCTAATGATTCATGCTCAGCTGGTGGAATTCCGCTAAGTTCAGCAACTATAATAAAGTAAGGAGCCGTATCCACTCCGGGAACACCTTTTTCTACGACCATCTCAAGCCTGTTCAAGAAAGGTTGAAGCTTGGATTTCATGAACGGTTTTTCATCTATTAAACTTTCAAAATGTTGTACTCCATCTGCAGCTTTATTCTTCATTTGGCTAGATAAAGTTTTAATACTTATAGTGTCTCGTTCAAAGACAAAGAAACGCCTGAATTCTATTGTATCACCAACTGCAGCAGCAGCATATGGTGCCAACATCCCAGCTTCTATTATATCTTCTATCCATTCTTTGGGAGGTTTTTCATCTTTAAAAGCTCGTATAGAATGTCTTGATCTTACTATTTCATCAAATAATTGGTTACATTTATCTTTATCAAATTTTTCCATATTATCATCACCAATCCTTTCATCAATTCATATTATTTGTTTTTAATGATTCATTAAATTTTTTTTTAGAATTGTTTACTCAACAAAAAAAAATTATAATAAAAATTATCCAGTTTGATTTTTTTTAATTATTAAATTATGGATATATATCTTCTAATCTATTCATAGCTTCCTCTATTTTTTCATAAGATGTGGCATATGATAATCTAACATGATCCTGCCCATAAATTCCACATGCACTTCCGGGTACAAGTACTACACCTTTTTTTAATGCATCTGCCACAAAAATCTCTGGATATTTAATTTTAGGAAAAATATAAAATGCTCCTTGAGGCTTTACGCAGCTAATTCCCATAGCATTTAACCTGCGGAGAATGAGATCTCTTCTTCTACTAAACTTACTTACCATAGTATGAATACTATCTTGAGGTCCTTGCAAGGCAGCAAGTGCAGCTTTTTGTGATATTGAACTAGCACAGGCCGTGATATACTGGTGTACCTTCAACATTTCCTCAATTAAATCAGGAGTAGATGTGACATATCCTATTCTAAATCCAGTCATTGCATAAGACTTAGAAAAACCATTTATTGTAACAACATTTTCAGAATATCTAGCGGGACTATAATGTTTCTCATCATAAATTATTTTTTCATATATCTCATCAGATATTATAGCTAAGTCTAGGTCATCAGCTATTTCAGCTATAACTTTTACATCATCCTTTTTCATAACGCTGCCGGTGGGATTTGATGGTGAATTTAATATTATAGCCCTAGTTTTGGGTGTAATCTTCTCCAAAACCCTTTCAGGAGTCATTCTAAATTCATCCTCTTCTTTAAGTCTTACTGGAATTGATATTCCACCTGCAATTTTTACAGATGCATCATAGGATACGAACCCAGGATCTGGAATTAATACTTCATCTCCTTCATTAATTAATGTCTGAAGAGCTAGATGAAGTGCTTCGCTTGCACCAACAGTTACAATTATGGATTCTGGATTAGCAGATATCTTATTATCTTTTTCTAATTTAGTTGAAATTGCATCTCTAAGTTCTATAATACCTTTATTTACAGTGTAATGAGTAAATCCATCATCTAACGCTGTTTTTGCAGCTTCTATTATGTGATGAGGAGTGTCGAAGTCAGGTTCCCCTAAACCTAGGTTAATTGAATCCTCTCCAACCAATTCAAACATTTTTCTTATTCCGGAAAGATTTATTAGTTTAACTCTTCTTGAAGGTTCCATGAAAATTACCATTATCTATTTTTATCTTCTATAATATAAAAAAATAATATGTCAGAGTTAAAAGCGGCTCTTAGTTTTTTCGATGTAATGAATTTAGTTATTGGTGCCATCGTAGGTGCAGATATTTATATTGCCGCAGCATTTGGAGCAGGTTTATTAGGACCAGCAGCAATACTTGCTTGGGTTATAGCAGGATTAATGGCTATTACTATAGCTTTATGCTTCGCTGAATGTTCATCTATTATTCCCCGTGTTGGTGGCCCCTATGCCTATGCAAAAGAAGCATTTGGGGATTTTTGGGGATTCCTGGTGGGATGGTCCCTCATCATTGCTGAATGGAGTGGTATCGCTGTATTTCCCTTAGCTTTCGTAGCTTATATTGCTTATTTCTACCCACATATGCCTCAAATAATCCAAATAATAATTAAAGCGTTATTTGTCCTGTTACTTACAATAATAAATTATATTGGTGTAAAAGAAGCAGGTAGAGTTAATGATGTATTAACCATTATAAAGGTAACACCAATAATATTATTAACCATCATAGGAATCGCTTATTTCATTATAAAACCAACATTACTAGTTGCTAATTTTACACCATTCACACCATTAGGATTCGGAGGATTAGGAAGTGCATTAATACTTATATTCTGGGCTTATATAGGATTTGAATTAGTAACAATTCCTACTGATGAGATAATTAATGCTAAAAAAATAATTCCATTAGCTATAGGTTTAGGAATGGGTATAATCACTCTCTTCTACGTGATTACTAATTTCGTTGTATTAGGAACGGTACCTTGGATGAATCTTTCCGCTGCATCAGCTCCACTGGCTCTTGCAGGATACTTGTTATTGGGATCTATCGGAGCACTTATTTTAGCAGTAGGTGCTCTATTCTCAATATCAGGGTCAGATGAGGCTGGAATTTTAACTTCAGCCCGAATTCCTTATGCTATGGCTGGTGATGGATTATTACCACACTTCTTCGCTAGAGTACATCCTAAATACAGAACCCCCTATATTGCATTGATAATCCAAAATACTATTACACTAATAGCTGCCATATTCGGCACTATAAGTCAACTGATCATCCTCTCAGTTTTCACCATCCTATTCTGTTACTTAATCACTTGTATCTCTGTATTCCCCCTAAGGAAGAAATTCAGTGGCGGTATAAAACTTCCCAGCATAGTGCCAGTGCTTGGTATTATAGTTTGCATTTATATGATAAGTCAAACAGCCATTAGTGAAATTATTATTGGAAGCATTCTAATACTTATAGGAATCCCCATATACATTAAATACGCCCCACGAACTGAAATAAAGACTGTTAAAAAGGATATACGATTAGGAAGAGATTATTTTTCAAAACAAGTTCGACTGGATGAGATATTTCTAGCTAACTTCATTAGACAGATAAGAAAATTAATTAATAGAATTACATAAAAAAATCATAAAAACTTAAATTAGAATATATCATTAAAATTTTTTCTCATTTTCACAACTTCCACACTGATAACATCCAAAAGTCTCACACCATGGAGTAAGCTCACCATCCCAAGCCTTCTGAAATTCTTCCTTCAAAAATTCTGTTTTAACTCCTACTTCAATATTTTTCCATGGCAAAGTATCATCAAGATTATAATGTGGCATATTTTCTTTCCAAACAGTTAACGGAATTCTTCCAATCACATTTTTTTCTATCAAATCCCCCACATTAAAATCACCCATAGCTAAAACATATTGTATCAATGAAATTTTAATATTATCCATTTTAAAAGATTTAAATTTAAGTTTAGAATTCAAATAATCCATTTTAATCTTTAAAGTGTTGAAATCAAAATGTTCCCATTGAAATGGAGTGTGAGGCTTAGGTATGAACGGATTCACACTTATTTTCAATTTATTTTCTTGTGAATAAGTTTTTTTCAAGTCATTTACAAGTTTAACTATATCCTCCAAATCTTCACAAGTTTCCGCTGGTAAACCAATCATAAAGTAAAGTTTAACATTTAAATTAAGTTTAAAAGCCTTACTAATAGCATTAGATATATCATTATCAGTAATAGGTTTATTTATTACTTTTCTAACTCTCCAAGTTGATTCAGGAGCAATAGTAATGGTTCGAAGACCACTACTACTTAAAATATTTAAAAGATCTTCTGAAACAGATTCTATTCTTAAAGAAGGAGTAGTAATTTGAAAATCTCTTTCATAAAGATTTTTACAAAGTTTCTCTAATCTTGAGTAATCTGAAACAGCAGCCCCGATAAGTGCTACCTTATTCAGTCCAGTGGCTTTACGAGACTTTTCTGCATTATCTAAAATTTTATTGATACTTAACTCTCTTCTAGGACGATAAATACAACCCGCCATACAAAATCTGCATCCTCTCGAACATCCACGTGAAACTTCAAGTAAAAAAGCTTTTCCAAATGCTGGTATAAATTTTTTATCATTAGTTTCAGGATAAACCTGATTAATAGGATGCCATGCATCCCCCATATCCTTAACTACCATCATTTTCACAGGATTATTGGGGATATAAACACCTTCAATTTCTAAGAAAGCATCAATCTCCTTTTTATGATCATCAAGCCCTTTATAAGTATCCAAAACTTGATCTAAAATCACCTCCGCTTCCCCTACTATAAACAAATCAATGAAATCACTCATAGGCAGAGGATTGGAACTAGCGCAGGGCCCGCCAGCTATAATTAATGGATCATCACCATTACGATCTCTTCTTCTAAGTGGAATATCACTATTATTAAGCATCTCCAATACATGAAAATAATCCTGCTCGTATTGTAAGGAAAAACTAATCACATCAAAATCTTTAAGATTGGTTCCTGACTCTAGACTGTTAAAGTAAGGGTAGACTACCCTTTCACAGTAAACATCTTCCCTTGAATTTAAATAATCATAAATGATATGAAATCCAAGAGATGACATTGCGCTGCGGTAAAGGTTAGGATAACAGGATGCAAACCGTAGATCTACTTTGCGGAGATCTTTGATAACTACATTATGTTCCAGCAGCATAACTATAATTTAACTTAGAACATAATCAAGATATCTGATAGACAGGAATAAAAAAATATGATAGCAAAAAGGTACCAAAAGGTTGCTTTAGGAGGCACCTTTGATAAATTCCATGAAGGCCATCTAAAGCTTATAAAAAAAGCATTCGAGATTGGTCAGGAAGTTTTAATAGGAGTTACTTCTGATGAATTTGCAGGATCAAAGGGTAATATTGAATCTTGCAAAGTTAGGATGTCAAAATTAAAGAGTATATTAAATAAATGTGATGGTAAATATATTATATCTCGTTTAGAGGATCCATACGGTCCAACATTATACGCGGATGATATTGAGGCTATTATAGTAAGTGAAGAGACTAAACCCACCGCTCTCCAAATAAATAAAGAACGAATTAAGAAAGGTTTGAAACCTCTGGATATAATAACTATGACAATGGTTCTATCTGAAGATGGTAAACCCATATCCTCCACTAGGATACGGAAAGGAGAGATAGATGTAAAAGGAATGCTTATAAAGGATAGTTAAAGGTTTCTAAAAAGATTTAAATTTTATTTAGTTTTTATTTCATTAAAAATGATATTTATGAAAGTAAATGTAGGATCAAAAAATCCAGTAAAAGTCCAAGCCACCCGGAATGTATTAAAGAAAATATGTGAGAATGTAAAAGTAAATTCAACCCAAGTAGATTCTGGAGTGCCTGATCAACCTATAGGGTTAGATCAAACCATAAAAGGTGCTATAAACCGGGCTAAGAATGCTTATACTCAAACCTTTGACTTGAGTGTAGGTATAGAATCCGGACTTTTGAAGACTCCCAATACTATTACAGGTTATATAGATTTGCAATGGTGCGCCATCTTCGACGGTGAAAAAAATAGTTTAGGAGTAAGTGCTGGATTTGAATATCCTCCAATAGTCATGAAAGAAGTGTTGAAGGGTAGAGAAGTGGGAGATATTATGGATGAATTCACAGGTATTAATGATCTAGGCGAGAAAATGGGTGCAGTAAGTTATCTTTCCCAAGGAATGCTAAATCGCAGAGTTAACACTGAACAATGTGTTTTGATGGCTATGATACCCCGAATGAATAATGAACTATACTTCAATGAATGATGATAAAACTGATTAAATTATTATATTTAAATGATAATTAGAAAAAATTTAGAATTTTTTTAAGGGGATTTATTATAAAATGAAGATTGGTGTTATAACCTCAGCTTATCCTGAATTTAAGGATGATCCCCATGGTATTTTTGTGCACCGCCTTATGAAGGAAGTAATTAAACAAGGTAATGAAGTCCATGTGATTGCTCCACATACAGGAGGATTAACTAAATATAATCTAGATGGAGTAGAAGTAGAAAAATTTCATTACTTTTATCCTAAGAGATTTGAAAAATTATGTGGCAGATCAGGAATGATTGACAATGTTAAAGAGGGATTTCTAGTCAAATTTCAGGTTCTAACTTTTCTATTCTTTAATATTTTATATTCTACTACTAAAATGAAAGATATGGATATTATTCACGTGCAATGGCCCATACCCAATGGCTTAGGCGCCTATTTTTTGAAAAAAATTTATAAAACACCTTATATAAACACTGTCCATGGTGAAGAATTTTATTTATCCAAACGTTACAATACACTATTCGCACTCAAATGGCTAATTAATAATTCATTTAAAACCATAACTAACAGTACAGCAACTAAAGATTCCTATTCACGGTTAGATTTAAATGAAGATAAATTTCAGGTAATACCATTTGGAGTGGACATAAATTTTTTTAAACCATTAAATACTCCAAAAAATGAGGAAGTATTCCAAATATTATCCGTTGGCTATTTAATAGAAAGAAAAGGATTTAAATACCTTATAAAAGCTGTTAAAAAAGTTTTAAAAGAATATAATAATGTTACATTAAAGATTATAGGATCAGGACCCTTAAAGAATAAACTCCAATATTTAATAACCGAATTAAAATTAGTAAATCAAGTTAAGTTAATCGGGAATGTTTCCGACAATGAATTATTACATTTATATAACTCATCTGATCTATTCATTCTCCCCTCCATTACAGACACTCAAGGCAATACTGAAGGACTTGGTGTAGTTTTACTAGAAGCTATGGCATGTGAATTACCAGTAATCGGATCTAAAGTGGGAGGTATCCCAGATATAATAATCGATAATGAAACAGGTTTACTAGTTAATGAGAAAGATATACTAGAATTATCCATGAAAATAAAATATTTAATAGATAATAAAGAATTAAGACAAAAACTCGCTACCAATGGATTAAATAGAGTTAATAAAAAATTTTCATGGAATCAAGTAATGAACAGTTATCTAAATATTTATAAAAAAACATTACTAACCAAAAAAAATTGATCTATTACATAATTAATTTCTCTAACCTTTTAACTGCATTATATTTATCCTTTTTATCCAATTTAGCTTCATCCAATACATCTTTCAATGTTTGAATTGAATTATCATAAACTTCACGATCAACCGGATAAGGATAACCATCTTTACCCCCATGAGTAAAACTATACTTCACGGGATCCTTCCAACTCGGCTGTGATCCATAAACTAAATCAGATATTAAAGCTAAAGCTCTAATCTTCTTAGGACCCATACCTTCCAATGAAACCAGTTCCTCATAATTAGATGGCTGAATTTCCCATGCTCTTTTCAAAACCTCAAATTCCCGGTTTGAAAGATCCATATCTAATACAGGATGATGTCTAGGCATTTTAAATTCAGTGAAGTAATCATCCAATTGACTCTGAGATTCACTAATTAAAGGAGTCTTATCCTTAAAATACTTCTTCAAATGATCCGGATTATCACAGAGTAGATCTACACTAATATTACGAGCATCATCACTTTCCTGTGCAGTCATATTCAAAGATTCAGTTTCAACTTTATCACAACAAATTCCCTGATGAGGCTCTTCATCAAATTTTATAACATTCTCTGAAAGCCAATGATACCTACGAGCATAACTTGTTTCCGCTTTCATTCCCTGTTGGATAATAGCCCATTCTCCTTTCTCATTTAAAAGAAAGGAATGATGATAAAGATTATAACCATCCTGAATGCAAGAATTATCTATTTTAGCAGCTAATTTACTGGAATGAATCATATCATCTATTTTATTAGTTGATAATGAAAAAATATCAGCCGCTTTTTCAATGTCAACCGGAGTCTTACGTGATGCACGACCTTTACCACCAGCCACTATTAATCCATGCTCTTCAGGGTTAAGAGCCATCTTCATTGCTCCACAAGTGGTTGTAGTAGTTCCCGATGAATGCCAATCAAAACCAATTACACACGATAATGCTTGGAACCAATAAGGATCAGATATACGTCTTAAAAACTCATTAGAACCATACTCATAAAGTATAACCTCAGTTATACCTTTAGTTAACGTCACCATCCTCTGAAAAAGCCATTTAGGAGCATGACCACCATGTAAAGGAAGATTAACCACTCCTCTGCGAGACTGCATAATTTTTTTTATTCACACCTAAAAAATTTTTTATACAAAAAAATTTACCTAACATTATTATGAGATATTCTCAATTATTTCATCCAATTCATCGTATATAGATTGATTATTATCATGTTTAAACTTAGATTTTATATTATCTCGATAAAAATCAAGGTTTTCCAGAAATTTTTTAATATCCTCCTTATCAGGATCCTCATGAAACTCTCCATATTCCAATCTTTTAAGATAAATAGCATTCAGTATCTGTTCGAATTGTTTCTTAACGGGAATGCTTAGAATAGGTTTTTCCAAGTATAATGCTTCAGATATTAAAGTGAATCCACCATTAGTTATAACTGCACGAGCAGAAGCTAAGTCTTCAAAAAATTCATCCTCATTAAAATCTTTGAAAGTTAAATTACCATCTCTCTTATTTTTATGAAAACCATAAATTATGAATTCATCATCAAATTCTTTTAAAAGCTTTAAAAGTTCATAATTTGAATCTGTCGTTTGATAAACTAGTATATGGTTTCCTTCAACCGGTTTAAGTTGTAACACATTCTCACGTAGAATAGGTGGGAACATTTTCACTTTACTCGGGTTTTTCACGGGAGGAAAATAATAACTGGTAATTAAATATTGACGTGGTCTTTGGATAAATGAACGCACCACCCCTGCAGCCTTGATTCTGTCACTTAAATATTCATTAAATACTTTAATGTCACATTGAGTCATTACATGCATGTTATCTAAACTAATTAAGGGTATTCTTAATATTTTACTTAATAAATTGGAGTAAAATTCGAAATCTGATATAATGAGTTGAGGTTTGGATGCTTTCGCTATATTATACATTAAACGTAGGTTATATCCTAAGTCTAATGGAAGATCTTTAATGTTATTTATAAATGTTTTAGTATTATTTACTTGATTGAACTCATAAACTGTGTTAAAACCTTCAATCTCATATACATCCTCAAATTTATCCTTAAGATACTGATAAGCTCGATCACTAGCAAATATAACTACATCATTATTCTTTTGAAGATGCTTTATAACAACTGCACTACGTATAGCATGACCCATACCCTCCCCACATACACTGTACAGGATTCTCTTATTATTACAATGACCAAAATTATAATTCAAATCATCAGCACTAATTTTTCTACCAGTGAAATGATACAATGTACTTTTAGCATACTTAATAGCTAAATTTTTTCTACCTTCCTCTTCAATCCTCCTAGTACTAACAAAAAGTCTAGGAGTTCTTAATACCTTAAAAAAACTTATAGATGCAATCTTCTCAATATAATCAGTATCCTCACCAAAATCAAGATTTTCATCAAATCCATCAACCTCATCATGAAGTTTTTTAGTGGTGAGAATTCCATAACATCCTGCACCATGAGGTTTAATTGATTCCACTTTCCTCATGAAAAAATTAGCAAAATCATGGGATATCTTATCAAAAGTTTTATCACTAAGGGGAGCTATTTGCGTGATAGCAATACCTAATTCATTCTCCTCAAACTCCTCCAAAGCATTCTTAATGTATCCATCCGTTAAAATAACATCAGAATCTAAAAAAAGTAAATACTTCCCCTGAGCCACTTCAGCACCCTTATTCCTACCAACAGAAGGAATGCCACCTTTAACAATTACACATCCATACTTCTGTGCAATATCCCGAGTACTATCCTTTGACCCTGCATCAGCCACTATAACTTCATAGTCATCAAAATTTTGCCTATCAATACTTTCCAGTAATTGGGGAAGATAATTCTCTTCATTATATGTAGGTATTATAATACTAAGCTTCATGAGTTCTCTCTTATAAAATATTTATTTGTAAATATATCTATTTTCCAGATTTACCTTTCAGGATAAATAAATTTAATGTTCAAAAATTTAAAAGTATGAATAAAAATTCCAAGTCATGAAAAATCCATCCGCTTTACCTTTAGAAGTATGATAAAGATTTAATAAAGTTTCCTTATCATTAGTAGTAGATTTGATATCTATTATACTTTCATTACCATAATTTTTAATGCTTAAAACATCATATCCACTTAAATCAATAGGTTGAGTAGGGTGAATAACTGTTATCTGATGATAATCAGGATTACTACCACCAATCTCTAATCCCAACCCGGTAAGTATAATTATAAGTACTATTAAGGTTGGTTTTAATAGATTACGTGGAGAAAAAGGTTTCTCTATAAAGTACATGCCTATTAAACCCGCGAATCCAATAAGAGCTGGATTTGAAAATAAACCACCATCAAGTATTCCAATTAATGCAAGAGTACCAGCAAAGGCTATTATAAGTTTATACAAATCTATCCGTTTATCCATAGATAATAAACAAGTCACATAAATTAAAGGCCAAGTAACAATTACAACATATTTTAAAGGTGAAATATATTTAAATAAGGATTCACCAGTGCCTATATAACTGGGAATACCCACGCCCAATACTTGAGTAACCGTATAACCCAAAACTGATTTAAATATATGACTATGTATAATGCTACTTGAGGTTATACTAGGATTCACTGATACAAATACTGAGAAAATCGGTACACCATACTCTAACCTTAACAATACTTCACAAATTTGACCTATAATCAACGTGAATAAAACTAAAATAACTGCATACTTCAAATATTTTTTACTACCCTTAAAATCTAAAGACGCGAATCTACCAGTAAACCTGTCTGACGTTATTAAAGAATTGAACAATAAAAAACTACCCATAATTATTAAGAACATTACAGCTTTAGTTTCATCAGAACCCAAAGTCAATGGCCAGAAAATAGAAGTCACAACCCCATGTAGAACACTCACTCTCCACACCACAACCGCTATTATCATCATTAAAATGCCAATAATACTAAGACGATTCAAAGATAAAATATTTATCACCAAACATTTCAGTTATTATTACTTATCTGGAAACTTTATTTTATTTATTATAAAAAAAATAAGTTTAATAATTTCTTTTAGAGGAAAAAATAAGGTTTATTTAGGTTTTGAAACTTCAAGCATACGTTCAACAGCATTTCTAGCCTTATCTGCTATTTCCACATCCACTTTAACTTCGGAAACTTCATTTAAAAGTGAATTTTTAACTTTTTCCAAAGTATGAAGCTTCATAGTTTTACAAATAGCTTCACTTAAAAGAGGAATAATAGTTTTACCAGGATTCTCCCTTTTAAGTCTAGTAACCAAATCAACCTCTGTACCTATAATGAAAGTCTGCGCCTCAGATTCCGCTACATAACGAATCATATCACCCGTACTCAAAACTTCATCCGCCTCAACTTGAACCTCAGGATCACACTCCGGATGAATTAACAATACTGCATCAGGATAATTCTCCCGTAAAAAGACAATATCTCCCTCATGAAACATTTTATGAACATAACAATGACCTTCCTCAGGAATAGGAATAATCATCTTATCCAACTTTTGAGAAACATACCATGCCAGATTCATATCCGGACCGAAAAGTATCTTATCCTCCTTAAGACTCTTCACCACCGCCACTGCATTAGCTGACGTGCATAATATATCAGCCTCCGCTTTAGCCTCTGCAAGAGTGTTCACATAAAGAACAAGCGCAGCATCAGGATACTTCAATCTAGCCTTCCTCACCGCATCCGCAGGTAACATATGCGCCATCGGACACTCAGCTTCACGATCAGGTATCACAATCTTCTTCTCAGGATTTAAAATAGCAGCAGTCTCCGCCATAAAATCCACTCCACAGAAAACCACCAGATCTGAATCATCAATTTGGGATGCCTTAATACACAATTCCAGAGAATCACCTACAAAATCAGCTATCTCCTGAATAAGACTAGTTTGGTAATTATGAGCTAATATTATAGCATTCTTCTCTTCTTTAAGTCGTATAATTTCCTTCTGTAAAATATTCAACATAATATAATCAACCCTTATCCTCATATAAATACAAAAATTTTGAATTAAAAAAAAAATAATTATTTAATTAATCTTTTTTTTTTATAAAAGTTAAATCAAACTAAGATTTATAAAATAAAAATAGTTTAATAACTATTAAACTTTTTTTTATAAATAAACTTCTAAATAATAGGATTATTTTATAAATCCTCTGGTTTCAAAAGATCACCAACCTCAGCACCATCCAAAGTGCTTCCACAATCACATTGATTCTCTGATGGAATTTTAGCAATAGAATCAGATAAAAGTTTAATTAAATCCTTTCTTTTAGTCTCCACAACTTCAAATACTTCATCCACAGTTAACTTACTCGGTGAAATAGAGGCTGCAAAATTCGAAACTGTACAAATACTACTATAACACATTTCAAGCTCCCTAGCAAGTATAACCTCAGGCAAACCGGTCATACCCACAATCGTACCACCTAACTGTCTAAACATTTGAATTTCAGCTGCAGTCTCAAATCGAGGACCCTCAGTACACACGTAAACACCATTTCTCTTAACCTTCCCGGAAGATATTAAAATATCTCTCAACTCGCTACAGTAAGGTTCGGTAACATCTATATGAACTGTTCTATCATCATAAAACGTGCCTTTTCTCATTCGCGTGAAATCCAGGAAATCGTTAGGAATCACAAAATCCCCCGGTTTAATGGATTCATCCATAGAACCAACCGCATTAGTTGCAATAACCCGTTTTACTCCCATTTTTTTCAAAGCATATATATTAGAGAGATAATTAACCATATGCGGTGGTTTAGCATGACCCAAATTATGTCTAGGCATGAAAACTACTTCCCGACCATGAAGCTGGAAAACTGACATTTCCGGTGAAGGACCATAAGGCGTATCCACTACACGAGATACAATTTCATCCCCCAATTCAACAATCTTGTATATACCTGTTCCACCAATTATGCCTATCATAATAAATCATTTTCCATATTTAATTTTTAAT
>JACWMK010000022.1 GCA_015661405.1 Methanobacterium sp. | reverse complement strand
CTGGGTAAAGGGGACTTCGGAGGAGCTATCGGAGCTGTAACTGATGAACTTATGGAGGCATTTTCTGTTGTGGGAACACCTGCAGATTTCGTACCTAAGATCGAAGCACTCGGAAAAATGGGTGTAACTCAGTACGTTGCTGGTTCACCAATCGGTCCTGACAAAGAAAAATCCATAAAACTATTAGGAGAAGTAATAGAAAACTTCTAAAATTATTAATTTCTTTTTTTTATTTTTAGTTTTACAAGATTTTAATAAGAATTTTTTTATTTTTCAATAGTTCAAAATTAAAAATTATCAAATTTAATTATTGTTTTTTTGAAAGACTAATTTATAAATTTTAATTAAAAAGTTTTAAAATTATATTTGTATAACATTATCCAACATTTTATATACTATGATATACAAATTAATAGTATAGGAGCATAAAAAATATGAAAACTAAATTATCAATAAAAACATACAAACATTTTTTCCCACTATTAGATACCAGGAAAACTATAATAGAAAATAAAATTTTAGCAGCCAATTTCTTAAAATCATAAATCTTTTTTTGGCCCATAATTAATTGAAGTGATAAAATTGTCTAAAGTATCGATTGGTTTAAGATTAGATGAAACACAATTAAAAGCTCTCAGAACTTTTGCTAAGCGTAAAGGTGGAAGCCCAATAAGTCACCATATCAGAATAGCTATAGCAGAATATCTTGAGAAATACGATAAATAAAATTTTTTTTAATAAATAACAAATTTATTTAAAGATGTAAAAAATGATTGAAACCAGAGAATATGAAGCTAACTTTTACAATGAAATGGTAAAAAAAAGTATTAAAGATCTTAAAATACATTTGAATGAATATCAATTTGGTAACCGGTCACATTGGCCTGAAGTCATCAGAAAAGAACACATACTAACTATAAAGGCCCAACTATGGGAATTAGATGTGTCTAAGAAAGAATTAGAAAAAATTTAAATTAATATCAAAACATTTAGAGAAACATTAAATTTTAGATTATTTGAAAATACAACTCTTTTTATCTTCAGCATTTATTTCGATATCTGGCAAATCTTGGTAAATATTTAGCACATTCTCTTTTTAATATATCTTTTCAACAGATTTTATTCAGTTTTAGTTACATTAATGCAAGTTCAAATATTAATAACAACATTTAATTCCCTAACGTATATTTCACCTTAAAATATGTCTGATATCTTATAGTAATATTTCACATCTTGAATCAAATGGGCAGAAAAGTTGACCCATCCAAAGATTTTCTATAGGGAGTAATCCAAAAATTAAGCCGGTTAATTGGTTATTTTTAGTATTCTGATACTTAATAATCCATATAATCTAAAAAAAAGAATAAAACAAAGGAAAAATTTAGAATTTATTATCCAAATTTTTTATAATTCCCTGACTCTCCTAAGTGTTTTGACTTTCAACAATGTTTCCACCATGAAGTAATTGTACAGTTAAAGTCCCATTACCAGTGTTAGTTAACGTAACTGTAACATACCCAGGATTATAGCCTAAATTATATACTGCATTAACTAAAAATATTTTGATAATTTTTTAATTAATTTTTCCTTAAATTTCATTTTATTCAGTACCACTATTAACGTAAGTATAGATGAACGCTGCGACCAATGCTCCTGCAATGGGTCCAATTACGTAAATTGGGAAATAAATCCAGAGATTAGCACCACCTAAAAGAGTATTCCCTAAATATGGCCCAAATGTCCTAGCAGGGTTAATAGAACCACCTGTAATATTTGATATTAATGTTAAGGATGCAGTTACAGATAAACCAATTATTAAACCAGCAAAACCTGGTGTAGCTCTCTTATCAACCGCAACAGCCATTACAGCTAACATTAAAAGGAATGTACCCACAGCCTCCACTATTATAGCTTGAGCATAACCAACACCATAAAATGGTGCTGTAGCTCCTAATTTAAGTGCAACTGCCCGTGATCCTATACATAACGCGAATAATAAACTAGCAATAGTTGCACCTACTAATTGAGCTAATATATAAGGCACCACATCCTTACTAGGAAACTTACGAACAGCCCATAAAGCCACCGTAATTGCAGGATTAAAATGAGCCCCAGAAACCCGGGCAAAAGCATAAATACCTACAGCAATAGCCAGCCCAAAAACAATGTTAATACCCAGCCAATCAGCCATACTAATCCCAATACTAAAAGGATTAGGCGTAGCAGCACCGAAGACTATCATACGTGTAATAACTACTGCACCGGCTCCGAAAAAAACAAGAAGAAATGTTCCTAACGATTCAGCAACAAATTTTTTACCAATAGAAACCATCAACATCCCCCTTCACTTATATTAAAAAAGAAATTTATATATTAATTTATAATTAATAGTTAATATTTATTTCTAAAAATTAATAAATTATATATTACACCTAAACTTTAAATTCTAATTTAAAATGAATAAAAAAAAAAATGATGTACACATTAAAAAAAAGCATTTAATATACAAATAAACTTCTATAGAATTTAAAAAAAAAATTAAAAAAGAAGACTAGATTCAGTCTCTTTGTAAAAATAGCATTATACCTAATAATAATAGCCAGATTCCGATTAATATTCCCAATATGAATGGATTTTTAACTAGATAACCTAATAATAGGTATATAATACCGATTATAAGAGTTATAATTCCATTCCAACGGTATTCTCCTTTTTTGGTGAATATGCTCACAAGACCTACAATTATTAAGAATAGACCAGCTAAGGAAATTAACAATCCGGCTACGAAGCTGAAAAGAGCAGGGTTTATTATGAATCCCAAACCTAATATCAGGGCTATTATTCCTAATATCATCTCTAAAAGTCCCAAACCAAAGCTTTCTTTCAAATCACCGTTACCGACAACTATAAGTCCAATTCCTAACAAGGCCAATGCAAAACCGGCTAAAATACTTACAGCTATTAATCCCAACAGTGGTAGTGCCAAAACAATTATACCTAAAATTATCAACAATATGGCTGTTGTGTTTTTATTCATGCATCCTTACCCCCTAAAAAAATTTTTTTTTATCAAACTAATTATTTGTTCTACATCATTAAAAAAATTTCCTAATTACTCACATTTCACAAAGCTGTGAAAGAATAAATTTTCTGATAAAGTAAAACATGATGGACTGCTCTGACTATATTTCCAAATATTTCAGACTCTCATTATTAATAATCCTAAGAAAAAAAATTATAAAAAAAAGTTTTTTAAACTTTTTGTACCGGTTTCTCTTTATTACTACTACCCAAACCCAATCCATGAGTTATAGAGAATGCAACCAAAGCCGCTATAAAAACAGGGAGGATGTCGCTCGCTGGCAGTCCTATGATCACGATACCTATCGCTGCTAATGCAAGTGGAATAGGTACAATAGCTGCCGGAACAGCGACAATCATACAACCCAACGCTAAACCCAGAGGTATCTGAGGAAAAATTAGATGAATTGCAGACCCCAAACTTGAACCAACAAAAAGAAGTGGGAAAATAGGACCTCCGATGAAACCAAAGTTCAATGCCCCACTCAAAGCCACTAATTTAGCTAAAGCGAATACTATGAGAAGTAAGACTCCGATTTCCGCGGCTTGTTGGGTAATTATAGGCATTTGAGTAGTACCCAAACCAATCGTGGTGGGCAGAATAAACGCCAGTAAACCTAACAGAAAACCGCCCAAAACGCCACGTAAAATCGGTGTATTGTTAAGTGGTTTCACAATATTACTGAAAGCTTTAGTCATGATTACAAAAAGCAGAGCAAAAGGAACGGCGAGTATACCCAACCCTATACTAGCAACCAAATCATAAATACTTAGATGATAAGCGGGCGGTGACAAAATACCAAGAAGTGATGATACATTCATCCCATTAAGAACATAAAAAAGACCAAAACCAACTGTAGCAGCTAATCCCGCGATTAATAAAGTTCCATAGTAATTAACAGATTGCTTATGGTCAGATTCAAGAAGCATGAGCAATACTACTACTGGTGATGAAAACAGACCAGCATAAGCTCCCGCAATACCACTTTGGACGTTGATTTTTGTTTTATCAGAGTTCATTCCACGCAATTTGGAGACCCAACTTCCCAACCCGGCTGACAGCATACCCGTCGGTACTTCAGGACCAAGACAAAAACCAGTGATTAGTGATATAAGTGATATCAAAAGTGATGATGGCACAGGCTCAGGATCTAAATAGCCATCTTTTACTGCTTTAAATACATCCATTTGCTGGGCTGTAGTGTGTCGATGTATTAAACCCACTAGAAACCCGGCAGCTGTCATTACAATTATTATCCACCATGGTCCGGTGAAGGGTGTCCAATCAGTTAATTTGGGTAAGATTAAGCTTTGGCCAAGAGTCATTAAAAAGATGAAAATAAATGCCCCAATAGCACTAAGCAATCCTAAAGACAATCCCCAACCCATACGCTTCCAATAATCTCTTGATCTTAGGTTTAAATCCGTTGACATAAATAATAAATCCTCCCCAGATTTTATTTGATTTAAATTAGAAATGAACAGTATATGACCATAGATTCTGTTAAACATGGCTTTTAATCCTAATATAAATTAATATTTTGTTTTAAGTAACATAAAATTATTACCATTTGAATATCACCTTCTGTAAGTTTAACCTCAAAATAAGCAGTTTAAAAAAAAATATATACAAAGGAAGATAAAGTAGTATTAATAAACATGTGGAGGTTTCACTAATATGCCAGGCATAGGACCAATGGGAAGAGGCGGAGCTAGAAGAAGAACCAGAAGACGGATGACTGCAAGAGAACAGGCGGGTAATGAAGCACAACCATCTGAAGAAGTTGAAACATCCGGCGACTCAGACCCATTAGAAAAATTAGCCAAACTCCTGAAAGATAAAGGAGTTATATCTGAAGAAGAATATAATCTGATATTCGACTAAAAATATATTTTTTTTACATATTAATTACAAAAAAATTTAAATAATATTTTTTTTTTAATATATAAAAAAAAAAGTATGAATCATTTAAATCAACTGTAACATATATTTTTATAAGAATTTATTTTTGATAAAAAAAAATAATAATTCAAATTACTTATTCAGTTAAAAATTTATTTATAAACATTTCCAGATAACCGTAAATTGGCAATAAAGGCTTTTAATCCCATAAAATTAAATTACATAAATATTTAAACAACTTTTGATAAATATTAAATGGGTTCTTAATATGGTAGCTATTTCACAAAACTTATTATACATAATAATAGCAGTTATAGTAATTATTGGACTAATAATTGTATTTATGCTACGTAGAACACGTGGTGGAAACGAAATGATATCTAATCCTAAATATTTAGCTAAAGAAACTGAACAGAAGAAGATAAATATTGTTGAAAGAGATCTTGAATCTCAATATATAAGTGATGTAGTTTTGTCCAATGGACAACAGAAAAAATTGGATAATATCCGGGAAAACACTTCTGATCTAACGCATAAAATAGGATACTTCAACAATAAAGTAAATGAGAAGTTAGATAGCCTTGAAGAAGATAAAGAATACGTAAAAATCCAAAAATTACTCACTAACTTAGATAAAACAAGTCAGAAACTTGGAAAGAAAATAAGTAAAAAGAAAGGTGATAAATAAACTCTATTACTCTATTGAAGTTATTAATAATTTAAATTTATATTTAAACTAATGTTGGGGAGTTGGTGAATAAATGTCTGAAATGAGTGAAAAAGCAAGTTCTGCATTTTCTAGTGCAAGTAAAAAAATAAATATCGATAGTACTATGGATAATCTAAGTGGAAAAGTAGCAGGAGTAAGCGAGAAATTAAAAGGCACAGTAAAGGGAGTTCCAGAAAGAACGGATGAATTTTCTGATAATATAGAATTATTTTTTGAAGAAAATCAAAAAAGAATAATTAAAGAATGGGAACTTGCAACCAAAGACGATGTTATAGACATTGAAAAGAGATACACTAATGTATTAAAGGATATGGGTGAATTAGAAAGTAATTTAAATGAATTCGAAGAATCCACGAATAAAAAACTCGAAACAATCGAGGAAAGACTAGAGAAATTAGAAACCCCGAAAATATAAAAATACAACACAATAATAAATATAAATTCATAAAAATTTATTTTCTTGTTAATGTTCCATCTTTCAAATAAAATGTATTATCACAATATTCACTTAAATCAGAATTATTAGAAGCAATTAAAACACCACATTTACCTCCAACATCTCTAATTAAATTTAATAATTCTTCTGCATCCTCAGAATTCAATTCACCTGTAGGTTCATCAGCTAACAAAAGAGAAGGATTATTAATCAACGCCCTTGAAAAAGCAACTCGCTGCTGATCCATAATAGAAATTTCATTTGGAAATTTACTTACATCCTCCAAACCAACTATTTTAAGTAACTTTACAGCTTTTAATTTATCATCTCCAACCAGGGGAACCATTACATTTTCCAATATATTTAAATATGGAAACAAATTATCCCGCTGATATATTACTCCAATCTCATCACGTCTTATTCTACTTTTTTCTGAATCCGACAATTTATTAGTATTTATATTTTTAATTAATACTTCTCCGTTAGTAGGAGTATCAATTAAACTTGCAATATTCAGTAAAGTACTCTTACCCGTACCTGAAGAACCTAAAATAAGATTTAAAGATTTACTTTCTATAATAAGATTAATATTTTTTAAAGAATCAATTCTAGTCTTACTCACTCCAAATGTTTTAAATATATTATGAAATTCTAAAACATTGTCAGTCATAATCTCAGAGCCTCCACAGCATCCTCTTTAACATAATAATATATAGAAATTGTGGCGATCAATGCACTGAGAATAGTTGTAATAAATATAGCTGTAAAAGGCAGCCATATTGGCATAACAATAGAAAAAAGCTGAATTTTAATAAAACTGGATAAAACAGTTATTCCCAGGACTGCAAGTACAGCACCAATTACAGCACCAATAAATCCTAATAAACCCGCTTCAAAAAATAAACTTAACATTATCTGAAGTTCAGTAAAACCTAAAGCTTTAAATAATCCTATTTCTCTATTTCTTTCAAGCAAATTAAGATTCATAGCATAATTGATTCCGAAAATACCAACTAAAAATCCAATACTGGCTAATACATCTAATAATGATATTATATTCCTCAAAATTCCTTTAATACCAGTTAATAACTGTGAATTAGATATTGTAGTACCTAATATAGAATTTATATGCTCATTAAGAGTATTAATTATATTATTAACAACCATACTTTTATTATTCGTCTGAGTAGAAATATTCCCACTCAAACCTTGATTTTGACCAAGAACCGTACTAATCCCAATCCCCGAGCTAACCAGTATTAAAAACACAATAACTCCAAATGCTATTCTTAAAATAGTTAAAGTGTTTCTCAACCAGTTTCTGCGTAAATTTTTATAAGATAAATTATAGATGCCCATATCACTAAAAAAATTGTAAAAAACCTTTAATTTGCAGGTTTATCAGATTCATCAGTCACACTTGTTTCTTTTACAGACTTATCCGGTGGGTTTAAAGTTTTTCGAGTTTCAAGGTTATTTGAATATATTAAACCAGTTGATCTTCCACCAAACATATAAAAATAGGAGTAGAAGATTATAATAGCAATTATTAATCCTATGTAAGGAATAACATTCAAAATACCTGCTATAATTCCAAATATAGTCCATATGATAATCATAATTATGAACCATAGAATGTATTTACCCCATCCAATTTCTGAGATTCTCTCAAATATTTCACGGAATTTAAAGGCAGCTCCAAGTTCATCATAGAAAGCCATATTCGCTAATGCGATAATATCAAATAATCCGAATAATATAGCTAAAATTAAACCAATTACAACTGTAATATTCACAAGACCACTAAAAGTAGCTAGAGATCCGAATACTCCCAATCCAAGAACAATGAACGGAATTATAAGATATACTATACTAACAACCAGCACTTTAAGACCATCAACAAATAAATTACCCAAATCATTAAATTCAGGCAGATCATCAACTCCAGATATAGTTGACTTAATTATCCTCAAAACATAACCTAAACCAATAAAATCAACTATAGGAATAATTAATATTACACCTAAAATTATAATCTTCTTCCAATCAGAAGAAGGATACCTAATTGCATCTAAAATAATCTCTCCAACATCCATTTCTCAAACTTCCCCATAATATTCACAATTAATATTTATAGTCTTTATTTCATAAAAAATTATACTTTAAAAAAAAAAAATTTAAAAAAGTTCTATTTTTTTATTCATTAAAAAAAAAAAGATTGAAAGGGAATATTTTTCAATTCTTAATAAAAAACTCATATTTTATTAAATAATCTAAAAAAACCTGTAAACAATGCAGTTGAGATAAAGTCCAATTAGCATAATAAATTTAAAATAGTATTAGACTTTAATCAAAAGAAAATCTGTTTATTTAAAATTAAGAGAAAAAAAATCAAAGAGTGTTAAAAATTAGCAATTCTAGAGCTCCTCCTCGGAGGGGAAGTTAGTATATTATACTTGTTTTTATGGAATTAAAAAGTAAAGATAAAAAAAAATGAGTAAAGAATAACAAAAATTTATGATAAGGTTTATAGATGAACCTGAAAATTGCTCATTTATAAGTTTTGAAGTAATCCTTTAACTTTAGCATCCAAATTATCCGCTTGATGCAAAGCCACCGCTTCCGGAGTTTTCGGATCCACCGATGAACCCCAACCATTCTTAACTTCACCATGATGACTCAATATAAGATGTAACAATTGAATTGAAAGACCAACAGGCATTTCCATTTCATTCATTCTCTCCTTAACCATATCACAGGATATAAAGATATGATCAAGTAATCTACCTTCATCAGAAAATTCTATTTTCACTAAATCATACTCATAAGCTTTCAATTTACCCACATCATGCAACAATGCACCCGCATATAAAAGATCCTTATCAAGCTCAGGAAATATTTCACAAGCTGTCTTACAAAGCTTTAAAACTTCTACACTATGCTCCAATAATCCACCCATATAATTATGATGATAAAACTTCGCAGATGGAGAATTAAAAAACATATCCGTGAATATTTTATCACTGAAAAAAGCTTTCAATAAATTTTTAAGATAAATATTTTCCATACCCGTTATAGTATCATCTATTTCAGCTATCATTTCAGCTTTATCTCTATCTGAAATTATAACAAAATCATCTAACTCATATTCATCTTCAGATAATTCTTTAAAGTTATCAATAACGATATTAAATCTTCCAGAACCAGAGGGAAATTCATTTACTTTCCCTAAAATTCTACAAATATTTCCAATGCATAAAGCCTCAAATTTTCCCTCAGCATCTTCTTTTGGAAATATCCTCCCCGCGATTCGACCAGTTTTATCCGTAAGAGTCACATCTATATAATTACGTCCAGTCTTAGCCTTCTTAAACACTTTATCCGCAATCACAAACTGGGATCTAATTGGTCTTCTAGAATTTAAATTTTCAATAAAGTCTTCATCAGATTTTTTAAACATAAAAAAAAATTCTCCTCATTTTTTACTTAATTCAGGATAAACAACCTTAACTCCATCATCATTTAAAACATTAAACTTCTCTTTATTCTCCGTATGTACAGGATAAACTTTTTCTGGTGATATCTCTCTAATCATATTTAATAATTCCACTCCATTAGCATGACCAGAGCCATGCATACCCTCAGTTATCAATGGTAAATTAAAGTGATCAATCCAATTTCTAACTTTATGGAAGTCAAATTCCATTTCCTCGTTAAATGGTTCAGTTTTAGAATATAAATAAATTCCATTTTCAGGTTTTATATCTATAAGTTCTTTTAACTCGAAGAAATCACAACCAAAAATATAATCTTTTGGATCTTCACGTAAATCCCGATAAGTAATAGAGTTATCCCAATTAAGAAATTTTCTTTCCCAATTCTTATAATCCTGCTCGGTATGATAACTGTGAAGTTTAGAAGAAGGCAGCCAATTACCCTCCAGACAAGCTAAACACTCATCACCCATCATACCCCAATCTTTACGAGGAATATAAACCGCAACTTCATCAACACGAGGATAACCAACCCCATCAAAAAGATTTAACATGTAAGCTTGTTTTAAACTAACAGCCATTACTCTATCTGTATTCTTAGCTACATTATAAAATGTTAAAAACCGATCCAAATCCCTAACTGGAAAACTTACAATAGCCAAACCCTTGATATTTGAAACTAATTTGGTAGCTGTCCTCTCAATAGACTCCTCTCCCACATTATTAACTTTATTTATCCTAGTTCCTTCAGATATGACAGTGGTAGGATTGAATTTTTTCGCTTCCTTCACAAATTTTTCAGTAAATTCTCGTCTACGACCATGAAACCGTAAATCCCCAGTATAAACTATAGCTTCATCACCTGTATCAACAAGAAAGGCAGTTGCACCGGGAAGTGAATGATCAACTGGAACACTTTTAACTTTACTTTCACCTACATTAAATTCTTTATAAGGTTCTATAACCCGAATATCACGCTCTACAATGCATTCTGCACCTTTAGATCTTCTATTTTCCGGACCTTTTTTAACATTCTTTTTAGGAGTTAAATTAAAAGATTTTTTTAAATTAAGCATTTCACCAAAAGAAGTGCTACCCGTATCCTCTAAAGTCTTAAGAATCAAATAAGACTCCGAAGTTATATATATAGGTATATCTTCCCTTAAATGATGAATATACGCGGAATGATCCATATGAGCATGACTAATTAAAACCCCATCAACCGAAGGTTCACTATCACTAGTAAGTCCACAGTGATTTAAATAATCTTCCCGGTAAATCCCTTTAACTTTGGGTAAGAGACCGAATTCTGTAAAATCTAGTATACCATTAGCTTTTCGAGGTTGTAAAAACTCTGAAAAATATTTATTAGCAATTGAAAAACTCATGCCAAAATCTAAAAATAATGAACTATTATTATCCTTCACTAATATTTTATTCCCACCAATTTCATCAACCCCACCATAAAAATTGATATCAGTCATTAAAATAATCCTCCACTGAAATTAAATAATTAATCAATTTAATATAATATTTAGTCATTTATTGCCTCATTTAATGAACTTAATATATTATCACTTAAAATAAAATTTATCGATTATATATTTCTAATTCTTTTGAATAATTAAATTTGATAAAATATATTCTTTAGAAAAAATATATAGTAATTAAACTAAAATAATTTAGAATTAATATAAAATCCTCTAAAAAAAATAGGTTTTTTTTAGGGAAGGATAAAAAAAAATGACTGACAAAGATAAACTATCACAGATAGAAGAAAGAGCTGATATTATAATTAAAGATCATAACAATGTTTATCTTGAAAAAAGATTATATACCACCTTAAAAATGGAATTCCCCAGTTTAACAAGGAAAGATTTTCAAGAAGTTTTAAGTCAATTATCACAAGGAGATTATGTTTTTGAACATGGACTTATAAGACGTATACCCGTTAAAGAATCTGAAAAATTACTTAAACAGAATGTAGATAAAAAACCTGGAAAAGGTGATTCAGAGATTCAAAGACTACCAGATAAAAGAGGAATATAAAAAAAAGAATAATCAGATGAAAACGACTTAAACATCAATCTCATACAACCCTATTTTTTTTAATCAAAATAAATTTATACTAAAAAAATATTTCTAACTGCTTTTTATTTACACTTCACAGCTACTAAACACTCTTATAATAATATAAAAACTACACAGCATACCCATATACTTCCCTAAGGCATAAATAACTTTTCACTTCAACTGTATAGTTCTCATTTTTACTGCATATTTTTTTGTCTAATTATGTTAATAATTTATTAGTTCCTAAAAAATGTAATTATTTACACTTGAAGTGTACGTCTCATCAAATAAATAAAGTAAAGTTATTATAAGAAAAATTTAGATAAAAAATGGTAAAAAATATCAAACCAACACAATAAAATGAGATATACTTAAAATTCACAACTATTAGTAGCTAAAATAGAAAAATTTAACCTTATATTAATCTTACAATTAATTAATTGTAATATTAAACATTTCTTAGAAATACAAGTGGGAGATGATTATAATCGTTAGTCACAAGGTCAAACTAGAAAAACAATTAGATCATTTAAGAGAAAATTTACTGGATTTAACAATGAGAAATCCACTACTAAACTTTAGACCCGGAGCCAAATCTATACAAGTAATAAACGAAATAGCCCCAGAAATCTATGATCTACTTCTATTACAAGAAAAAAAGTTACAATTCCTACCAACAAAACAAGAAGAAGAACCAGATAAAGAATCATCCTCTGAAGAAGATCCTAATTTAACAGAAGAAGAAGCAGAAATATTATTATCCACACCAGAAGAAACCGAGGACAAACGTCAACATAATCTCTTTCTAAAAACTAACTTCAATCCAATGGAACTTCAAAAACGTTTAAGATACATAAATCAGCAAGCAAAGAGTGTTTTTGAAGAACAAGGATATAATATCCTATATTTAGCTATCGGATTTCTTGAATGGATAGAATACGCAGACTCTCAGAAAATACGTAAAGCACCATTAATCCTAATACCAATAAAATTAACGAGAAAAAAATTAGGAGACTCCTTTAAATTAAATTGGACTGGTGAAGACATCCTAACAAACATATCACTCCAAAGTAAATTAGAAGAACAAGGAATAAATCTACCAGACTTCGAAATGCCCGAAGAGAAAGAAGGAGTCGACAAATATTTACAAGCAGTAAAAAAATCTGTATCTAAAATAAAGAATTTCAATGTTTTAAACGAAACATATCTCTCCTTTTTCAGTTTCACCAAATTTGTAATGTTCCAAGATTTAAACCCCAAAAGTTGGCCTGAAACATATTCATTTAATAAAAATCCAATTATAAAAGATCTATTTGACAAAGGTGATGAACCATACGATACCGGGTTCTTAGAAGAAGACGTAGATAAAAAACTAAAATCTAAAGATGTCTATAATGTTTTAGATGCTGATTCAAGTCAAATCGCCGTAATAGAAGATGGTAAATCCGGCCGAAATTTGGTGGTAGAAGGTCCACCGGGAACTGGTAAATCACAAACCATTGTTAACTTAATTGCTGAAATTATGGCCTCAGGGAAAACAGTTTTATTCGTTAGTGAAAAAATGGCTGCACTAGAAGTAGTTAAAAGCCGACTAGACAACATTGGTTTAGGAGAATTTTGTCTAGAATTACACAGTCATAAATCAAACAAACTAGAAGTACTAAATCAATTACAAAAAACATTATATGAACCCGTAAAACCTCCCATTTCACTGAAACATAAATTTGATAAACTAGACACTATTAAATCTGATCTAAATAAATATGCTGAAATAATCCATGGAAGCATTGGTAATCTAGAGTTATCACCATTCGAACTATTCGGAATCAAAGAAGAAGCATTAATACACTTCCATAAAAAAGGAATAGAAATGCCCTATGTGGAAATGGGGGATATTCGATCCTACACTAATGATGAATGGCGTGAATCAATCACCAAATTAAGTGATATTAGTGAACTCCTAAAAACACTAAAACCAATATCCCAACATCCCTGGAGATTATCAAGACCCGACATTATACTACCAGCCGACGAGAACAGGATAAACAATCTCCTAAATCAATCAATAAATATTTTAAACAACATTAATAATGAAATAACTTTATTAACGAATGTTTCCGGTGTTAAAACCCCTAAAAATATGGGTGAATTAGATGAATCACTTGAAAACTCACAGTTAATAGCTAACTCAATTCTAATAGAAGAAGAAATTGTCATTAATCCACAATGGGATGACCCTAACTCTACAGCAAACAATTTAATAAAACAATTAAGAGAATTAAAATTAATAATAAAGGATTATAATCCATCCACATTAGATAAAAACCTCAGATCCATTCAAATTAAATTTAAAAAACTTTCAAATAAAAGATTAAAATTTTTAAGTGGAGACTACAAAAAAACCAAATTAGAAATAGAATCATTTTATTTTAAAGAAGCACCCCATAGTGACGAAGATATCCTCACAGACTTAAATGAATTAATTAAATGTAAAAAACTCAGAGATAATATAAGATCATCAAAAGAAGAAGCATTAAGTTGCTTTGGTTCACAATGGAAAGGAGAAGAATCCGATCCAGAAAATCTTCATGAATTCACACGGAGAATCTTAAAATTTAGAAAACTATTATCCGAAGGTAAAATAACTCAAAAATCCATTGAAGTATTGAATTCCGGACAAAATAAAGAGCAAATCCAACAAAATATAAATAACATAGATAATTACTATCAAAACCTAATTAATAACATTGAAGGATTTATAAAATATTTAAAAATGGATTTCACATCCATTTTCCATATTAATTTTACATCCATACCATTTGAAAACTTAAAATCGGAAATAGAATTATTACAAACAGAATTACCTAAATTATTAATATGGTCTCAATACTCCGCACGTAAAAGAGAATTACCGACAATAACTAAACCTTTAATAAAATTATTCGAAAATGATAAAATAGATTCAGATGATATAATACCATGCTTCAAGGGTAACTTCGCAGATAACCTATTAAAATCAATTTTCATGGAAAACACGGTATTATCAGGTTTCGTGGGAGATCTTCACGAGAATAAAATAGATAAATTCATTAAATTAGACCAAGAATTACTAATCCTTAATAGAAAGAGAATCACTCAACAAATTTCACAAAAAAGACCAATTATAGGCGGAGAAACCACTAAAAGATCAGAATTAGGGATACTTCTAAGCGAATTCAACCGTAAAAGAAGACATATGCCTATAAGAAAACTTTTATCTGCCGCTGGTGGTTTAATTCAGGAAATTAAACCATGTTTTATGATGAGTCCATTATCAATTGCTCAATTCATAGAACCGGAAAATGTAGATAACCTACTATTTGATGTTATTATTTTTGATGAAGCCAGTCAAGTTAAACCAGAAGATGCCCTCGGAGCATTCCTAAGAGGAAAACATTTAGTGGTAATGGGTGACACTAAACAATTACCACCTACATCATTCTTTGAAAACATGGTGGAAGCAGATGATGATGAAGATTACGAATTAAGCTCCTTAAAAGACATGGAAAGTATTCTACACTTATGTAAAAAAAGTGGCTTCCCCACTAAAATGCTGAGATGGCATTACCGAAGTAGACATGAATCATTAATAGCAGTATCCAATCATCTATTCTACAGTAACCAACTCCTCATATATCCATCACCCAGTAATGATTCAGATAAACTAGGATTAAAATTTAAACACTTACCAGAAGCTATTTACGATAGTGGTAAAAGCTCAGGAAATATTATAGAAGCCAAAGAGGTAGTAAAAGCTATAATTGAGCATTACCAAACCTATGGTAATACTAAAAGTCTCGGTGTAGGAACCTTCAATCTAAATCAAAGACGATTAATAGATGATTTCCTTGAAATCGAACGTAAAAAAAATCCAGAGATAGAAGAACACTTCACTGAAAAAAAATTTGAGAAATTCTTCATAAAAAACTTAGAAACCATCCAAGGAGATGAAAGGGACGTTATCTTTGTTAGTGTAGGTTTTGGATTTGATAAAAACCATAAAATAAGTCATAACTTTGGACCAGTAAACCGTGAAGGTGGTGAAAGACGGTTAAATGTACTCTTCACCCGAGCACGGGAAAAATGTGTAATATTCTCAAACTTCAAACACTCCGATCTCAAACTAGCATCCAATGCTCCATTCGGATTAAGAGCATTAAAAACATTCCTAGAATACGCTGAAAACCGTCAATTAATAGAATATGAATCACCCAAAGAAAATACTGAATCATCCTTCGAAGAAACAGTCTATGAATTCCTAAAGAATACTAAATACGAAGTTCATAAACAAGTGGGATGCGCGGGATTCCGAATAGATCTAGCCATCGTAGACCCAAACTCCCAAGGAGAATACTTACTAGGAATAGAATGCGACGGAGCCACATATCACAGTTCACCAGTCGCCCGTGATAGAGATAGACTACGTCAACAAGTATTAGAAGGATTAGGTTGGAAAATACATAGAATCTGGTCAACAGACTGGTACCGAAACCGAGAAGAAACTACAAACAGACTATTAAAAGCCATAGAAGACGCTGAAAAAAGAGAGAATATCACAGAAATCAACATCCAAGAAGAAGAAACAATATACGATGAAACAGAATTAGAAGAAGAAAATCCACTAAATGAAACAGAATTAGAAGAAGAAACAATATACGATGAAACAGAATTAGAAGAAGAAAATCCACTAAATGAAACATCACAGGAGATAATTCAACCAACAGTTGACAATGAAATCAATAAACCAGAATTAAGTATAGAAGATCCCGTTTCAGATTATGAAATTTGTAATACAATTACAATAGATAAAAGCTGCCCCTTAACTGAAAAATCATCACTTGAATTATCAGAAGCTATCATTCAAATAGTAAACATTGAAGGTCCCATTAACATTAATGAAGTTATAAAACGAATGCGATCATGTTGGGGACTGAAAAAAGCAGGTAAAAGAATAAAAGAAGCCATCAAATCAGCAACTGAGATCGCAGGACAAAATGATCAAATCATTATTAAAGATAATTTCCTTTACCCAATTAATGGTAAAATATATGTCCGTAGACGAACTGGAGATCCACCCGCCAATATTGATTTAATAAGTCCCGAAGAAATAGAAGAAGCAGTTAAAATAGTTTTAGAAACACAGCACGCTACACCCATGAAAGATTTATATACACAAGTAGCACGATTATTTGGCTTCAAATCCACTAGTAAAAAAACATCTAATAAAATTAAAACATCCATACAAAAACTCTTAGATGAAGAAAAATTAGTAGAATCAGCAAACGGAATGATAAATATTATCATAAAATAAAATTTTCAAATATCTTAAAAAAAATCTTAGAAGATGAGTCCATCCATTCCTGTGAGGATGTCTGATGCGATTATCACGGATCTCCCTACTAAGACATCTCATTGGTGAAAGTATGTCAATGAACATTTTCATATGCCCGGTAACGCCAACAATAAAGCGGTGAGGCAAATATAAGATTATCGGATTGACTACTTTCGGCAGAAGCCATTCCATATCATCATCCTGAAAAAATTTACCAGCAGTTCCCATACAAGTTATATCTCCCTGACATGGACCCTGAAATGGATCTATTTTAAGTTCATTACTATAATATGTTACAATTTCAGTTCCTTTCTCTCTCATACCCTCTAAAAAAGGATTAAGAATGAGTGCTGTGTTTCCAATTATCTTTACATGGACGTGAATTAATTGTAACTACTTTCATAAAAATTTCACCCCAATAAATCTTATTAATTTTTAATGTTTCCTAATTTACAAAAAAATATATTCTCACATAATTATAAGAATCCGTTATTATTATATAAATAAAAAAAATTAAATCATCTTAATAATAAAAAAAATATTAGTTCTTAAGAGTCTGATATTTGTAGCTGTCTAATAATTATTGAATTCCTGAATTGTTTAAATTTAAAACGAATAAAAAATAGTACTAAATTAGAGAATTAGTTCTTGTATTATATTCTAAATGTTTATATTTTATATTTTGAGTATTCTCCTTAAATTAATTAAATTATCATCATTTTTAATTATTCTAGGTGGTATGCTTCTTTGAATTGAACCGGTAATCCCCAACTGTTCCTCAATCACTGGTGAAACCGCATGATAAGATCTACCCCTCTTATCGAATTTTCTACTGCTTATTGGCACCGCTTTATCTAATAAACAGCTTTTATTTTTATCACCCACTACAATTACCAGATCCTGATAACTGTAACTTCTTTTAATATGAGCATTATTTTGATATAGAAAAGAAGTAACCTCTTTTTCACTTTTATTTAACTGGTTAAAGTCAATAATCCTATTTATTGTGAAATAACCTATAATATATAATGCTTCATCAAATTTACTATTCTTAAAAGGTTTCAAACCCGCATAAAAAACTAGTAGATCATCCTTATCTAACTTTAATAAATATTTTCTTTTACTTTTCACATCTCCATAAGTAAAAAATTCAAATTCAGGATCATAATGCATTGGATTATTACTTATTCTTTGAGGAAGATAATATGCAAAAGAACGTCCACTACGCCCTATAGTATTCTTATAAGTTCTTGATTCAGTAGAATTAGGATCAATTTCAGGTATAGGTATATATTCAAAGGAACCATCCTCAAAAATGGGAGCTAAAGCTCTACCACACCCCTTATCAATACCAACCCGTAAAAACATAGCATTACTCATAAATAATCACTACAAAATAATTTATAATTCATTTTCAAAGATTCACCGACCATAAATTTTCATTTCTATAATAAAAAAACCTAAATTTTATATTAAATACATTAAAATAAAAGTTCAAGGGTAACAAAGAAAGTATTAAGACCTGATAAGATATATCTACAGCATCCCGATGGATATTGGTTTAAATTAAAAAATATACGATAATAGTAATATAAAAAAGGAAAATACAAAAAAATTTTGAATTTTATTTAGTTATATTAACATAATACCCAAGAACAAACATGGGTTCAAATCCAGAAGAATACTTAATCTGGAAAGTAACCATAGTTTCACCAGGTTTAAGAGCTTTATAAGTGAATATTTCACTATCACCACTACCAACACGAATC
This sequence comes from Methanobacterium sp., assembly GCA_015661405.1. Classification (GTDB taxonomy): domain Archaea; phylum Methanobacteriota; class Methanobacteria; order Methanobacteriales; family Methanobacteriaceae; genus Methanobacterium_A. Next base: position 16,177 of record JACWMK010000022.1, on the reverse strand, counting down.
GGTTGAGTAGGCTGATAACGCTGACTAACTAACTTCAAATATGAAGGATTATAATTAGTAACCCACTTAGAACCAGTGCTAGGGTTAGCTGACAATACAATACTGAATTCATGACCAACCTTAACATTCTTCACAATATTATTAGGTGCTATAGGTGTTGCAGCACAAACACTCCCCATTAATAAACTCAAAGCTAAGAATGCTGTTAAACCACAAACCAATGACTTAAATAACTTCATAAAAAAAAGTCACCTTCCCATCTAAAATTCTTTCTAATATTATATTTATCTATTAATATATTATATTCTTTATTATTTTCAACTAAATTACACTCAACGAAAAAAATATTAGATATCCATTACTAAAAATTTAAAATTTTTCAATTAGCTAGTAAATCCAATTTCTGTTTTCTTTTTCCTTCACAATCTTTACATAACTCATCAAGATTATTTTTTGTCTTATTAAATTTAGATATAGGTAAAACCATTCCACATCCCATACATTTCCTAAGAGATTTTAAATCCAATTTAGATATATGAACAACGGGATTACTATCAGAATTTTTCATATCATTATGCTGGTTTTCTAATTCACTACTCTTCGTTTTAAAGATAGAATCAACCATAAGATTAATAGACTCTTTTTTAGTATTATTTATAAAATCTAAATCCACTTCCTCTGAGGTAATGTCTATAAACTCATCGTTTCTATTTATAAATTTAGAAGTTTCATTATCTAACAAGTCTCTCATAATTATCAGATCAGAAAATCTTTCCTTTAAATTTTCATATTCAGATTCAAACTTTGATAAATTAGATTTAATCTCATTTAACTGAATATTCTCATCTTTTAATCTAGAATTATCCACTTCCATAGAATTATATACACTTTTCAAAAAAGAATAATTCTCAATTAAACTCTTATTTTCTGTATTCAATTTAGAATAATTATTCTCTAAATCCTTAAATCTTAATTTAAAATCAGATATTTCCTCTTCTAACATTAAATTTTCTTGAATAAAATCAATAATGTCACGATAATATTTTAAATTACCATCACATTCACAATTAGAAAAATCTTCCCAAGATTCATCCTCTCGAAGCTTATAATACCCTTTACATTTCTCACAAACCAAATAACCCATATAAAAAAACCATCCATCCAATAAATTTAAACTATTAATGAAATTATTATTAAATTCTTATATAAAATGTGTTTCCATTATTTTCTTCCTATTTTAAAATAAAAAAAATGAAATTATCTGAGAAACATAAATAATTTATCTTATTTATAAACTGCCAAATTTATTATCTGAAAACATAAATAATTTATCTTATTTATAAACTGCCAAATTTATTATCTAAGATTCAAAAAAAAATGGAAAATCATCTTTTTTACTTAAAATAAACTTATTTTTTTAGACGTTTTTAAGAAATTCAATTATATAACCCACTGTTATATCCTGTTGTTCCTCTATACTAATAGTACTATTATTATCTCCCGCTTGAACTCCATAATCACCGTTATTATAGTGGTTGCCACCGGGAATAGTAATAAAAGTTGTATTAGCTGGGAATTTATTAAGATTTTCTGTAATATCTTGACTGGTTGTAAGATTATCGAGGGAGCCTCTAATTGATAATGCTTTAAAACTAGCTTTTGAAGCATTTTGATCAGGATAAGCACCTAAATATATAACGCCTTTAATTTTATCTTGATGATTTAATGCATAATCCGATGCAAAAACACCACCCAACGAATGTCCCATAATAACCCACGTATTTATTTCTTTATGCTGAACTATAACTTGATCAGCTTTATTTACATCAAAAATTGCTAAATTAAATGGCATTTTCACAATTATAGTAGTATAACCATTAGTAGCAAGTTGAGAAGCGATACCAGAATAAGATTCAGCCTGAACCTTAGCACCAGGATAAAATATTACACCAGTACTACTCAGGTTATGTGTAGGGGTAAATGTAATGAAATTACTATTATCAACAACAGTATAATTATCAGTTGATTGAAGTGCTGCTAAAGCTCTACTATCCGCATGATAATAATCAGAAACATAATAAGTAAAATATGCTCCCACTATTAACACAACAGCTAAAATTATGATAAGAATTAACTTCTTATTCGATTTTAAAAATTTCATTATTAACTACCTTTAAATTTATATCAAATCTATTCCAATAATTTTAGATTATAACTAGGTCATATTTAACAGTATATTTATGATGATTAGATTAATGATAAGTTTATAAATGGACTAGATATAGGTCCACATTTTGGTCCACATTTTTTTTTAAAAAATTATTTTCAATGCAGAAAGTTCTCTAAACTAGTTCACAGTCTCAAATCTGAACGATTATTTCATTTTTTCTAAGGAAACCAGGTACAAGGGGATTATTATATTGTGCTACAATGAAATTAGATTTTGGTTTAATATTTTTGTCTTTCAACCATGTTTTAAGTTCTTTGATTTCTTTTCTGCTAATTTCTCTTTTGCACGACCGGAAAATCTGATTACAGCTGTTCTATTATTTTTTACTTCTTTAAATTTTATTCTATCATCATCAGGTATTGGAAGAGATTCCAATGTATATTTAGAAGGCATGGTGAAGGATATACGATATATATGACCTTCAATTTCTTCTGCAGCTACAGGAGTAGTCATCTTAATTTTTTCTGATTCGGAAACTTTTTCCTCAGTTACAGGCGCGGTCATAGCAATCTTTTCAGATACATTCTCATCAATGGATTCTTCGGTTACCGGAACTGTCATAGGGATTTTCTCACTATCTGATAAATTCTCTCCAGTTACCGGTGCGGTCAGGGAATCTTAGATTTCTGATGATTACTTCCGAAGATGTAATTAGCTAGTATTCGAAAGCCTTTATTCAAGGCAGAATTATAATCGGATGTTAAATCTATCTGAGCCACTATATAATCATCATATTTTCTAATCTCAATATTTTCATCCTTACTCTCAACATTATAATTTGGACTTTCAATTGCCATAAAAAAACCTCCTATAATTTTATATATTGATAATCGTTAAAAAATTTTTTTCAAAAAAAATTATTTGAAATCATTATAAAAAAAAATTTAATTAAAATTTTAATTCCCCAAAAAATATTTATAAAAATTATATCATTTTTTATAAATTTATCCGTAAAATTTATACATTATGTATAGACATACATATATTATATTATAAATGGGGGGGAAGTTTGATATTTTATGGATAATGATTTGCGTAGAGATCTTATAGCTAAATCGCCGATTAGTTTTTCAGGTCTTAAAAAACTTAATGCCGGTGCTGGTGTTTTTCTTTTTGTCCAAGGTATTGTAATGATTGCATTAGGATATCTACTCACTTGGAATAGAGATATCTACACTTTCTATCTTAAATTCAAAGTAGTCAGTCTAATTCCACCGTCATTTCAGGTATTACCCAATCCACAAGTAGTTTATACATTGACCCATTTAGGTGCTATACTATCTTCATTTCTATTAATTTCAGGTAGGAAGATGGAAAGACTACCTCTACGGTGAAAGAGTTTATATATTACTAAGTTTCATCGCTAAAACAATGCTAGCTTGGATATTATTCATCGGAATATTCGCACCAACCTAAAAAAAATATTTTCTTCCTATTTTTTAAGGGGATGAAAAATATTTATAAAATATAATTGGGTAATAATAAAAAAAATATGAAATTTATAGTATTATTTTAGTTTATAATGAAATAATACAAGAATAAAATTTCTCCTGAAACATTTATTTATATAAATTCTATTCACAAATTTTTAATTTATTTAAATAATAAATATAACTGTGATGAAGAATGAATTCTAAAAAAACTGGATTAATAATTGTCATTTTTGTTTTTTCTATTATCAGATGCTTCTTTAATGACTGCACACCAACCTAGATTGTTTATTATTGTTTAATTGCATAGTTTAAAATCCTTAGTGGACATTCATTTATTTAACATAGTTATCCAATTCAAAATAGAATTATACAATCAACTCAGAAATTAAAAATTTTTTGGTAGGAAATATGGCATATTTCAATAAAGAAACTGAGACTTTACAACGGGATGAATTAGATGCTTTAGTAGATGAACGTATTCGTTATACAGTAAAGTATGCTCAGGATAATTCCCCATTTTATCGTAAATGGTTCTTTGATAATAATATAAAAGCCTCCCAAATTAGATCACATGAAGATTTAATGGAATTACCAATAATCTCAAGTAAGATCATGCGTGAAAGACAACCGCCAGAGATTGAAGAATTTGAATTCAAATGCTCAGGATGGGATAACATATTCACAATCCATGAGACCAGTGGAACTAGTGGAACGCCTAAATCTTTTTTTTTAACCTGGGACGATTGGAATCGCTACGCAGAGAAATACGCCCGAGCATTTGTATCACAGAATTTCGGATCCAGAGATAGAGTTGTAGTCTGCGCTTCTTATGGTATGAATATAGGAGCCAATACTATGACATTAGCTGCCCAAAAAATAGGTATGGCCATTATACCTGAAGGTAAATGCACATTTCCCGTGCGTATAATAAGAAATTACCAACCCACAGGAATTGTAGGAAGCATATTCAAACTAATCAGATTAGCACATAGAATGCAAGCGGAAGGCCTTAATCCTCAAGAATCCAGCATCCAAAAACTTGTAACTGGTGGTGAAAGCTTTGCAGAAGAATCACGGGTTTATCTTGAAAAGTTATGGGATGTGCCAGTTTACAATACTTATGGCAGTACTGAAGGGACTATGTGTGGTGAATGTTATGCAAAAACCGGTTTACATGTTCCAGAAGATCTAGTGCATTTAGATCTTTACAATCCACAGATGGAAAACTTCGTAGAAGATGGTGAATGTGGTAGAATAGTATTAACCACTCTTTTACCTGAAAAAGCAAAAACTGGTACATTACTTTTAAATTATGATACCGAGGATACTTCAGTAATTCTGAGTCGTGAAAGATGTGTTTGTGGAAGGAGTCATTTAAGAATCTCAAATCCCCAGCGCGAAGCAGAAACTGTTTGGGTTAAGGGAACACCATTCAACCGGGTTGATATAGAAAGAGGAGTATTCCAAAAGGAAAATATGGAGTATTTAACCGGTGAATACGAAGCCTTCCTATATGGAGACGATAATGAAGTAACTCTAAAGCTAACCGTGGAATCTAAAAACGGTGAAAAATGTGAAAAAGAGATTATAAAAGAAAACTTTTTGAAGACCTTCTTAATTAATCCACATTTATGCGAAGCATATCAAAATGAAGATTTTAATATATTATTTAATTTTACAGGACCAGAAGAACTGGAATTCTATAAAATAAAAGGAAGAACAAAACGTCTAGTAGATCGCCGGTAAAAACAATTCATGCCTTATAATTATTGTTAAAGATTCACTTTGATTATATGTATAGCTTAGTTGTCAATATGGAGTTTTTAAATGGCCTTCAATATTGGAATGGATGGTAAAGGGAATAGAATATTATTAGTACTTTTTATAGGGGTGCTGATGGGTGCTTTGGATATTTCTATCGTGAGCCCTGCTTTACCAGCAATTAAAAGTTTTTTCCAAGTAAATACTAGAATTTTGATATGGGTTTTTAATGTTTATCTTATAAGTTATCTGATTGGAGCGCCTTTTATGGCTAAACTTTCAGATCGTTCCGGCCGACGGAGAATTTACATATTCAATATTGTTTTATTTGGTTTAGGATCTTTGATTACTGCATTTTCATTTAATTTTAATGTTTTACTTTTAGGGAGAATTATCCAAGGATTTGGTGCTGGAGGTATTTTCCCAGTAGCCAGTGCATTTATAGGAGATACTATTGCACCGGAAAAGAGGGGAGCAGCTTTTGGAACGATAGGATCAGTTTTTGGTTTGGCTTTCATAATTGGACCAATATTAGCAGGTATATTATTACTTTTCAGTTGGAGATGGTTATTTATAATAAACATCCCCATAGCGATAATTCTGATAGCCCTCAGCTTATTAATATTACCTCAAACTAAATTAAAAAAACCCGCACCATTTGATTACGCTGGTATGGGTATATTAGCAGTAGCTTTAACTGCATTAGCCTATGGCTTAAATTCTATAAATATAAACAATTTATTGCTAGGTTTAAAGGCATTAGAAGTTCCAATCATTATAGCAATCGGATTAATCCTACTAATAATTCTCTACTTTGTTGAACAAAGAGTAAAAGACCCTATAATTCATGTTAACCTCTTCAAAAGTAGACAATTCTTTTTATCTATGATCTTAGCATTGGGCATTGGACTAGCACAAGCAGGTATAATTTTCATTCCCACCTTAGCTATATTAGAATTCAATTTCGGAATTTCCATAGCCAGCTTCACTCTATTACCCTTAGTGGTGACCACTGTTATAGGTGCACCTTTATTTGGATTTATATTAGATAAACGGGGATCCAGATTCGTAATAATCATAGCATCCATCTTTTTAACCATTGGATTGTTTTTATTATCCTTTTTCTCAGCCAACAACTTAATAATGTTCCTAATTAGTGGTGCAATTATTGGTTTCGGTTTATCAGGTATTTTAGGAGCTCCGTTAAGATATATTGTTTTAAATGAAGCACCAATCAAGGATAGGGCGGCATCTCAAGGTTTATTATCTATTAACACAAGTTTCGGGCAGATCATCGGTGCAGCATTATTAGGTGCTATTATAACATCTCAAGGGTCAAATATCAGTGGATACTACACATCTTATACCTTTTTAGCCATTGTTGCATTTATAATGTTCATATTATCATTAAGACTTAAAGGCCGTGCAGAAGAATTTAAAAATAGATGAGGTGTAAGTTCAAATGCAAAAAACTTTAATAATTTATGAAAGTAAATATGGAACTACTGAAAAAATTGCTAAATATTTATCTCTAGTTTTAGGACCTGCAAAATATTGTAAAACATCAGAATTTAAAGATGAATTTAAAGATTTTGACTTAATCCTACTAGGATCTCCCATCTACAGTGGAAAAATCGTGCCTAAAATAATTGATTTTATTGAAAAAAATATTAATTGGTTGAAAACAAAGAAAATTGCCCTATTCTGCACCTGCATAAGTACTAAAGATGGAAATGAAAATTTAACTAAACTTGAGAAAATATTAGGAAAAGTTATCACCAAAAGAGCATTAGGTGGAATATTAAAACATAATAAGTTAGATGAAGAGGATTCTCAAGCCTTAAAAGAATTCAGTGAGAAAATAGGATTCACTTTTGATGATACAGATAATTTTAATTTAGAAGATATTATCAATTATGGACTTGAACTTAAATCCTTAAAAGATGATTTAATACCATTAATGCCATCATTACAACTCAAAAATCTAATAGAAGAATTTTTAGATAGTCATAATACTTGCACATTATCTACATCCTACAAAGAAAGAGTTAGATCAACACCAATAGAATACACTTATAATAACTGTTATATTTATTTGATAAGTGAAGGTGGGGAAAAATTTGCTAATTTATTACTGAACAATAATGTTTCTATTGCCGTATATGAGGATTACATTGGAATGAATAATTTAGCAGGGATGCAAATAACTGGTATTGCATCATTAATTGGAAAAAATGAGAATGAATATAAAGATGTAATAACTAGGAAAGGTTTAAACTTAAATTTTATCAATAATATGGTAGTGAATATGAATATTATTAAAATTAAGATAATAAAAATCGAATTCTTGTATTCCAAATTTAAAAAAATGGGTTACGAACCTAAACAGATATTTATCTTTGATTAAATATTATAATTAGATTCTTTGAGTGTATTTTAATTCTTTGAATCTGATAATATATTTAGTTCCATTACTCCTATCCAATTGTATTGATCCATCAAGTTGACTTACAAGTGAATTAATTAATTGAAGTCCTAAAGTTGATTTTACATTTCTAAAATCAATGTTATTAGGAAATCCAATTCCATCATCACTAATTATCAGTTCATAATCTTCATTATGAGAATAGAGTTTCACCGTTATATTACCAATTTTATCATCAGGAAATGCATATTTCAAACTGTTAGATACTAATTCGCTTATTATTAAACCAAGTGGAATGGATGTTTCAATATTTAAGTAAATCTGGTCAACATTTATTTGGGGCATACTGTTGATGTGATAAGAGTGAAATATATTAGCAGTTAGTTTTTTTATGTAATAAGAGAAGTTGATTCGGCTTATATCATTGGATTGATAAAGCATTTCATGAACCGTAGCCATAGATAATACTCTATTCTGGCTTTCCTTTAAAACATTAACAGCTTTTACATCTTCTTGGACGTAAATTTCTTGAAGACTTAACAATGATGAGATAATTTGCAAATTATTTTTAACCCGGTGATGAATTTCCTTTAATAAAATATTTTTTTCCTCTAAAGCCTTACTAATTTTCTCCTGTGCCTTTTTAGATGCAGTGATATCACGGATTGACTCAATTGCTCCAGTAATATTATAATTATTATCATATAATGGTACAGCTTTAATTCCGAGTATATGAGTATCACCCATTAAAAAAACATTAACCTCAGCTAAAAGAGCATTACCCTCTCTTTTAATGAACTCATAATCCTTTTCAACTTCTTTATCATAATTTAACACTAGGTCAATTAATATTGGTTTTCTTGTATCATAAAATGGGACAGAGTATGCATAATTCCCTTTACCTAATATTTCATCTGCATTGACTCCAGTCATATCCTCAATAGCTCGATTCCAAGCAATAACTCGGCTAAATCTATCAATAACAAAGGTTGCATCTGGTAAAAACTCAATAATCTCAGATAAACCCTGTTCATATTCCTTCATTAATTTAACATTATAATATTTCGATTTAAAATAAGGTGAATTTCTATTGATGGTATTTTTAATTGTACGGATTAAAATCTTTTCATTGAATTCACTATGAACCAAATAATCATCTGCTCCACGTTCCACAGTTTGCATTCCCAGTTCTTCATCAAAAACCGTTGTTAATGTGATAATAGGCGTATTAGGATATTTTTCATTTAATAAACTGAACGATTCTAAACCATTATTATCTGGAAGGTGTAAATCAAAAATTATTATATTAAATTCAATTTCAGTAAAATTAGTAAAAGCTTCTATAAGAGTTTCAGCGATAATTAATTCAAAATTATCCTGATCATTTAAAATTTCAACAAATAAATTAACATAATTAATATTATTTTCTATTAAAAGAATGCGTATTAAAGGATTATTTTTCAACAAATATTAAAAACCCCATATATTCAAAATACAAGAGTTTACGCATTTAGCACGTTTTTTTTTATTTAATTTTTATAAGAAAATATTTCATTATTTAATAATAAATAAAAAAAACCTTAAATAATTATTTGTTGAAATATTTTCAATAACTTTTTTTTTATTTAAGATTAATTTTAATTTTCTTTAATAACTATTATAAGGTTTTAAACTGCATTTTTAAAATATCTATCCAAAAAATTTCTTTGTTTATATTTCTTCAATCCACTGAATGATTACATTTATCACATCTTCATCAACATGACCTTCAACAGCATACTCCTGTGGAGTTGATTTACTTTTACTTGCAATAAACAAGTGATTCAAATTCGGGAAAAGTTTGAAAGAAGCTTTTTCATTCAATTTAAGAGCAGTTTTCCAGCCTTCAAAATCCTTAGTAGATGAAACCTGATAATCACGCTCACCTTGAAGAACCAATATTGGTATAGTTAAATTTTTCACAGCATCCGAGGTTTTATTATTATTCAAATCTACCCAATAATCTAACGGAATCCCCAATGGCAAATCCTCAGGTGGAATATTATCCGAAAATTTTAATTCCTTGACACGATCCACTTTCACCTTCAAACTTTCAAGATCCGTCTTCTGCTGCTTAGTTGTCTCACCCTCCAAATTATAAAGGTAAGTGAATTGATCTAGAATAGTATCTTCAAATGGACGAGTAATCCCCGCCATGATGATTAACCCAGCTAAATCAGGATCTTGTAAAGCTATACGCGGAGCAACAGTCGCACCCAAACTGTGACCCAACAAGAACACTCTTTTCGGGTCAATACCATCTGTTTGATGCATTACTTTAATTGCAAGTAGTGCATCATCAATAACCTCCTCTTTCACAGTCATCTCCGCCACCAAGTCTGGAGTTAACTTTTTAGCATATTCCAATGTCCGTTTATCATACCGTAACACAGCAACCCCTTGTGAAGCAAGACCCCACGCGAGATCTTGGAATATTTTGTTAGGACCAATAGTTTCATCCCTATCATTAGGACCGGAACCATGAACCAAAATCACCCCAGGGAAAGATTCACCATCATTAGGAATAGTTAATGTCCCCGGTAACATCCATTCACCCTCACCCACTGTAACATCAACTTCATGAAAGCTGGATTTATTTATATACTTTGGTGGATTGTAGGCAATAAGCTGGGGCATAACGTTTAACCCGCTGATCTCCCCTTGATCATTGAAAACAAATTGTATATCAATAATAACCCGTTGAAATTCCACTTTGATGACCACAATCTTATAACTCTCCATCTTCGCAGTGCGAACCAAAGTTAAATGCAATAATTTACCAGCATCAGCCACCAAACCTTGCCAAGACTCCTCTAATTTATTTTTACTCATAACAGTAGTCATCTTATAATCAAACTGACTAACCGCACCCCTATAATCTCTCCGCAACAATCGATTAATAAATATTCGAGCACTTAAATTTAAATCCTCAAAAGATAACGAATTCATAATTAATCAAACCTCCTCCAATAGAGTTTTATTCCAATTAAGATAAAAAATTAATTTTATATAAGAAATTTTATGCTTAAATTTTTTATGAAACTATTAGATTTTATATGAAACATCTATCCCAATGGGACAATGATTCAACCCATAAATATCATGACAAATATAAACAGATGTAACATGTTCTTTAAAGCCATTACTTACAAAGAAATACTCTATTCTCATACCAATATTCTTTTCCCATCACTTCCAAGCATTACTCCATCATGTATAATTATCTGATTGATTATTAAACATTCTAAAAGTGTAAAATTGTAACTAAATTTAAATAATTAATCTAATAAAAATTCTTTCCTCAATTTAAATATCCTGGAAGACTACTTTTTCTGAATTTAACTAATCATGTAAAGAAAATAGCTAATAAGGTGAAGAGTACAAATGATCCCAGATTATTTTGTATAATTTCAAAAACCTAGATAACTGCAATTATTATAATCCATTTTTTCATATTATAATTTCTCCATAAATTTTTTTTCTAAAAAATATTCAAAAATTCAGAGCCATTCCCTCACGACTTACTAAATTTATCATATTTTAATACTTAAATTTTTCTAAATAATCTTTAAAAAAAAGCATTATAGAAAATAAACTAATAAATTCCTTAATAAAAAAAATTTATCAAATAATTCTTATAACAGCACTAATTAATTTTTTTTTTAGTGTATTAACTATTTTAAGATAAAAAAAATAGAAAAATAGATGAAAAGATGAATATATTTTTTTTTAATTTATTGATATGTCATATTTACTACAAAATTCTATAAATTCCTTAGATGACTTTAAAATATAACCATTAGAATCCCGATAAATCAACAAGTCACGTTCTTGTAACTCCCATAAATAATTTTCAAACCGAGTAAAGGAATCATGATCAAATTTCTCTTTCAGATCATCTAATGTGAAGGGAACATCCAATTCAATATATTCCAATAACTTAGATAAACAAGATGCCAAAGAATCCGCTTTAAACCCATCAACATTCCCTTTAGTAATCTTTTTTTCTGGAGTATTTAAATCAACAACACTATTAATAATCTCCCCCGTCTTAAACTTAGAATTATCTAAATGTTCAACAGGCTCTTTTTTATTTAAAGATCCTTCACCAGAATCAATGTCATCCGAAATGGAATACTCATTTTTCAATGCTTTATTAACTTTTTTAAGTATCATATTTTCTTTAAATAATTTTTCTTTAACTTTAGTTAAATCAGAATAATTCTTCTTTAAATTACTATATTCAATTTCAAATGTAGAATTCTTTTTATTCAAATCAGAATTAATCAATTTTAACTTATTATTCTCATCCTCTAAACTAGAATAATCCCCCTTAACAGAAGAATAAACCTCACCTGTTGATGAATCATCACTATTATTACCTAAATTCTTAAACTTATTTTTAATAATAGAATTCAAAAAAGAATAATTCTTCTTCAACTTCTTATCCTTAGGTTCCAATTTAAGGGGCTTATCCTTCAAATCCAATTTCTTACTCCTAAACGGCCTATACTTATCCTTTAAACTAATATTATCATCTTTAATAGACGAATAAGCTACTTCAGAAGATACTTCACTATTATTATTTCCTAAATTCTTGAATTTATCTTCCAAAATAGAATTCAAAACAGTATAATTCTCTTTTAAATTCTTATTCTCAGACTCCAATTTAGAGTTAACGTCCAAATGAGAGTTCTCCCAAGTAGTAAAATCTTCTTTCAACTGACTTTTTTCATCCTTCAAATTCTGATTTTCAGATTCAAATTCAGAATTAACCTCCTTTAACTTCCGATTCTCCTCTTTTAACCCTAAATTAACTCCTTTAATTGAAAGGAAACTCTCCTCTAAACTATCCTTCTCATTTTCAAGCGTAGAATTAAGTTCAACTAACTTTTCATTACTATTAACCAGATCAGAATTATTCTTCTTCAAAATCCTATTATCAGATTCCAATTTAGAATACTTATCTTCCAAATCATAATTCAATGATTTTAAATTAGAATTCTCATATTTTAACTTAGATTTATCTTCACTAATACTGGAATACTTCACTTGTAAACCATCTTTCTCCTTAGATAATTCACCATAACTATTCCTTAAATTCTTATAAGTATCCTTCAAAATACTATAATTACTCTTCAAACTCTCATAATCAGACTCTAACTTAACATATGCATCTGAATTATCTTCAAAATTAGAATAATCAGCTTTTAAACGATTCATTTCATTATTAAGCTTAGAATTCTCACCAACTAACTTCTCTTTCGCCAATAATAAATCAGAATTACTCTTACTTAAATTATTATAATTAGATTCAAATTTAGTATAATCATCATTCAACTCTGAAAGAACCTTCTTCAATTTCCTATTTTCCAATTTCAAAGATTTATTCACATTAACTATAGGAGAACCATCAACTTTCCTTTGAGAAGACTCATCAAAACTTGTTTTCAAACTCTTATATTCAGTATGCAAATTAGAATAATTCGCTTTCAAACTCTTATGTTCAGACATTAACTTAGAATGATTACTACTCAAATCATCAACTTTAAGTTTCAAAGCAGAAGTCTTCTGATGTAAAGATAAATTCTCTTGTATAAAATCAACAACATCATTATAATACTTTAAATCACCATCGCACTGACATTTAGAAAAATCCTTAGCTGATTCACCCTTATTAAGCTCATAATACCCTTTACAATTCGTACAAACCAAATAACCCATAAAAAACACTCATCCGCCATCATTGTTTAAAAATTGGAATAAATAACTATAGAGATCAAATTCATTAACTGATAATATAACAAGAATATACTATTAAAACTTTAGTAAAACTTCTGAAATTATTCAATCCAATAAAGTCTAATTTTATTAAATATTCGTTAAAACATACGATAATAAACCTGAATTAAGAACAAAAAAATATTTCCAGACTATTGAGTCTATTTTAAAACCAGTCTGTACCTTCAATTAGTACGAATCGACCGTCTTCATTTCCAGACTATTGAGTCTATTTTAAAACGAAAAAAGCGTTATAGATGAAGGATTGATTTATCCACATTTCCAGACTATTGAGTCTATTTTAAAACATACAAGACATATCAACACAGTTACCGCCTGTTGCAATTTCCAGACTATTGAGTCTATTTTAAAACAGGAACAGCATATTGTCATCACGTGTGAGGCTGTGATATTTCCAGACTATTGAGTCTATTTTAAAACCCACACCAAAAACAACAACTACAGATAATAGTAGCAGATTTCCAGACTATTGAGTCTATTTTAAAACGCATTTTAATAGTGCCTTTAGTTGTACCAACTGATTTATTTCCAGACTATTGAGTCTATTTTAAAACGAATACTACAAACAAGTTATACTTAGTATGCTAGGACTATTTCCAGACTATTGAGTCTATTTTAAAACTCAGTGGTATTCAAATAGCCAGTACAAGTGAAACCGATTTCCAGACTATTGAGTCTATTTTAAAACCTAAGCTATACTAGCAAAAGGGTGCTGGGTAGTCTCGATTTCCAGACTATTGAGTCTATTTTAAAACGCTAAACACATACTACGCACCCACCAAACACGTGAAAATTTCCAGACTATTGAGTCTATTTTAAAATTTCCAGACTATTGAGTCTATTTTAAAACCTTAGCAGCTGCATTCATCATGTTCAGCTGATATTCATTTCCAGACTATTGAGTCTATTTTAAAACTATTACACCGGATTAATTAGGGTATAAAAACCCTATATTTCCAGACTATTGAGTCTATTTTAAAACGTTTAAATTGATCGGGTCTATTGGCATAGCCAACATAATTTCCAGACTATTGAGTCTATTTTAAAACGTTTACATCACTTCAACATGATATTTATGATCATGAGATTTCCAGACTATTGAGTCTATTTTAAAACATGTGTTCGTGATACTGATCTGTTCCTAGTAGTTTGTGAATTTCCAGACTATTGAGTCTATTTTAAAACTAAATGTTTAGCTATGTAGTTCGTTTGGTGGATTACAATTTCCAGACTATTGAGTCTATTTTAAAACGCATTAATCCTTCAATACTTGAAGCCTGTGCACTTGGATTTCCAGACTATTGAGTCTATTTTAAAACTCATGTTGGATTATCACTTTCTGGTTCGTACCAAATGATTTCCAGACTATTGAGTCTATTTTAAAACTCGTATATCTCAACTGTATCCTCATTATTCACAATTTATTTCCAGACTATTGAGTCTATTTTAAAACCTGTTATTAGACGATTTCTATGATATTGTACCTGAATATTTCCAGACTATTGAGTCTATTTTAAAACAGATCCAGAACCTTTGGGACACTACTCTTCCAGATCAAATTTCCAGACTATTGAGTCTATTTTAAAACGAAGGTCCGCCACCAGCTGCTGATGCGGACCCAGGTAAATTTCCAGACTATTGAGTCTATTTTAAAACATTACATAAATTTAATATAATTTTCCTATCACCATATTTTTTAATTTCCAGACTATTGAGTCTATTTTAAAACTAAATCATTTATCAAAATTATAAAATCATCATAATCATTTCCAGACTATTGAGTCTATTTTAAAACCGAATAACACAACATCTTAACAATGAAAGACAGCGGAATTTCCAGACTATTGAGTCTATTTTAAAACGCAAAGATACTGCAACCTCTATTACAGGTGTAGAGGATTTCCAGACTATTGAGTCTATTTTAAAACTCACCAGTAGCCCGACAAGTGAAGTATGAACATTTTTATTTCCAGACTATTGAGTCTATTTTAAAACTTTTTAAAAATTACTCACTAATTTACAAATTAAGAAATTTCCAGACTATTGAGTCTATTTTAAAACTTAGAACATAAATATTCACAATAAAACATAAATATCTATTTCCAGACTATTGAGTCTATTTTAAAACATCAATTTCTTCAACCATCATTCCTTTTACAGTAGCATTTCCAGACTATTGAGTCTATTTTAAAACAAGTTGATGGAAAAGTAGAAGGAAACCCTTTTTCAGAATTTCCAGACTATTGAGTCTATTTTAAAACAAAAAAGGTGATATCAAAAATTATACTTAACAACTTAATTTCCAGACTATTGAGTCTATTTTAAAACTTTGATATCAATATTTTTAATTGCATCAAAATTATTTAATTTCCAGACTATTGAGTCTATTTTAAAACCTTAGCAGCTGCATTCATCATGTTCAGCTGATATTCATTTCCAGACTATTGAGTCTATTTTAAAACTATTACACCGGATTAATTAGGGTAT
>JACWMK010000079.1 GCA_015661405.1 Methanobacterium sp. | reverse complement strand
GGATAATAGGAATGTAAATCCCAATCAGTACCGTTAATTATAACATCCCCCATATAACCATGATTAATAAAATTATCTGTTAAACGATAGTTATAGTAAGAATCCAGCTCATACATATAAGGAAGATTATTTGCTTCCTCATAAAATGATTTTTCATCTGCAGGTACTCCCGGGAGATATGCGGAATCTATCCTGATCAAAAATCCTAAGAGGAATATTGCTGATATTATGGCTAGTTGCGTAAATAACTTCTTTCTAGACATATTAATTTCTCTTTTAATGAATGATAGTATAAAAGTAGATGAAAACTAATTTTAAATTAAAATTAATATAACTCATATTGAATATAAACAATTATTATTTAATTGAAATTTTATAGTCAAATTCATAAAATACATTTTAAACTATTTTATTACAAAACGCATGTTAACTTTTATTTAACTTCACCTGTAAAAATGGAATAAGCTTTAACAACTCATATATACCAATCGGTAAAGCTCTCTCCCCATTCTCAGATGACAACTATACTGTTGCCTTCGCAGATGCTGGTGCTGTAGCTTATTATTCCGGATGGAATTTTTTAGATTTAGAAGGCTTAAATGATAAATTTATTGCAGAAAATGGAGTAACTACTGCAAATTTGAAACAAAAGAATCCCGAACTAGTTATATTCGCTTCAGTGAATGGTGTAATACTCACACCCGGAAATAGTTACAATTATGTTTTAGAAAACAATTATACACGATTAAATCCCATAAAAAATAGTGATGGTTACTATTTTATACCATTTTTAAAGCCTAATATTAAAGATTTTGATTCAATCAAAAATTCACTAGAAATCGTCAGCAAAGAATCAAATTCAAATTAATGAATAAATCATTTACTCAAATTAAAAAAAATTAATATTTATCAAGACCAATGTTTAATGATAATCATTTTTTTTTAAAATTTACAAATAATTGATAATTATACTTATTAAATAAATAGATTAATATTAAATAACAAATAATTTAAAAAAAGAGTAACGTAATTAAATTCAGTTATTTATATTGACAAATTAATTTAAATAACGATTTAGGAATATTCAATTAATAGAGGTGAAAAATGCCACCAGTTAAAAATTTTCTGAAGACGGGAAACGATAACAAGTTAAAAAACTTTCTTAGAAGTTCAGATGATTTAACGATTCCTAAAAACTCAAAAATTCAGGAAAACGTAACTTTAGGCTTGAAATATAAGAGAGGATCTCTTCCCCCAGTAATTGGTGAAAATGCATTTATACGTTCAAATACTATTATATATGATGATGTAGAGGCGGGAAACAATTTTAGAACAGGTCATGGAGTTGTTATAAGAGAAAAAACCAAAATTGGTGATAATGTTCTTATAGGAACTAACTCCGTAATAGAAGGACAATGCAAGATTGGAAGCAATATTAGCATCCAATCCAGTGTATATATACCAACTAAAACCTTAATCGAAGATCATGTATTCATAGGGCCCTGTGCTTGTCTTACTAATGATAAGTATCCCATAAGAATAGATTTCGATCTTAAAGGCCCAATAATTAGAAAAGGTGCATCCATAGGCGCTAACTCCACATTTTTATCCGGTGTAGAAATAGGAGAAAAAGCCATGGTGGCCGCTGGGGCTATTGTAACCCGTGATGTACCCCCAAACTACCTCGCCATTGGTTCTCCTGCACGTATAAAAAAACTTCCAGAAGAACTTAAAAACTTAAATAAAATTTAAATTTCAAAAAATTTATAAATTAATATCTTTTATTATAGAAAATATCGTTTTTGATGCTCCTGTTTTAATTTTAACCTTCATATTACGCATATTTTCTAATTCATTTTCATTATTTAAAAAGTAGTTTACTTGTTCTATTATTTTTTCTTCATTAGTTCCCAGAAGAACAGTTTTACCTATTTTTACTAAATATTCCCATTCTGTGTTGTCTC
Organism: Methanobacterium sp.; assembly: GCA_015661405.1. GTDB lineage: Archaea > Methanobacteriota > Methanobacteria > Methanobacteriales > Methanobacteriaceae > Methanobacterium_A. The sequence continues at coordinate 5,697 of JACWMK010000079.1, read as the reverse complement.
TTAAAACCAGACAAGGCACATTTAAAATCGCTGCTTCCTCTTGTATACCGCCAGAGTCTGTCATTATAAATTTGGAATTTGCTAATAATCCTATAAAATCTTTATAACCTAATGGATCTGTTAAAACTAGATTTTCGTCTATTTTTATATTATTTTCATCTAAAACTTTTCTAGTTCTTAGATGGACTGGGAAAATTATTTTTATATTTTTTGAAATAATATTTAATGAATTTATTATACTTTTCAGATTTTCTGGAGAAGTATTTTCCTGCCTGTGAACTGTAACCAATATATAATTCCTTTTTTCTAATGATTCATCTAATCCTTTCCAATTCAATAAATTCCTGGCCCTTAAACACGCATCAGTTGAAGTGTTACCCACCATATGGATATTATCTTTATTAATTCCCTCGCGTATTAAATTGTTAAATGCTGTTAAATCAGGGGTAAATAAATAGTCAGAACAATGATCAATTAAAATACGGTTTATTTCTTCTGGCATTCTCCTATCAAATGATCTACACCCTGCCTCAATGTGTGCTATTTTAATTTGGAGTTTTGAAGCTGTAAGAGCACCGGCCAGTGTGGAATTTGTATCACCTTGCACCACAACCAATTCCGGTTTCTCTTTTAAAAGTACTTCTTCTATATTTCTCATCATGTCCCCAGTTTGACTGGCAGGAGTATTAGAAATGATATTAAATGTGTAGTCACATTTTCTAAGTTTCAATTCTTCAAAAAAAATTTTATCCATGCAATATGAATAATGTTGTCCTGTATGAACTATCTTATGGTTGAATTCCTTATCAAAAATCGGCATTAAAGGAGAAAGTTTGATTATCTCCGGTCTGGTTCCAATAATTGTTATAATTTTCATCTTATCCTGAATATTATTGGAAAAGAATATATAATAAGTCTTTCCCATCCATTATTATGAAAATATCTGTGATTATCCCCATGTACAATGAAGAAGACAATGTTATACGGACATTAACTGATGTTGAAAATGTCTTAAATAAATATGAGGATCATGAAATTATTGTAGTTGATGATGGTAGCTATGATGATACTTATAAATTGGCTGAGAAATTTGAATCAAATAATTCTAACTTCCATATTTTAAAGCATTTAGTTAACATGGGGATGGGCAGAGCATTACGTACCGGTTTTGAAAATACAACTGGTGATATTGTGGTTACTATAGATGCAGATTTAAGTTATAACGCTAGCCAGATTCCCAAACTTGCTGATGAACTTATAAATAATGAAACAATTGATATTGTAGTTGGTTCACCTTATATGGAGGGTGGAGAAGTTAATAATGTTCCTATAATGAGGTTAATTATAAGTAAAATTGCAAATAAATTCGCTGGATATGCAATGTCTGAAAACTTAAGCACAGTAACGGCAGTGTTACGTGCTTATAGGAGAGATGTTTTAGATTCCCTTGAATTAGAATCAAACGGGACTGAAATCAATTTAGAGATTTTATCTAAAGCAAGTGCCACCAAGTACCGAATAAAAGAAGTTCCAGCAGTTTTAGAAGGACGAAAATTGGGTAATTCTAAACTTAAATTCAGATCCAAAACTATTTCACATTTACTATTCTCATTCTATGAAAAACCAATGATATTGTTTGGTTTCATTGGACTTATATTATGTTTAGTTGGATTAATTAGTGCTATATACTTATTTTATGAATATTTAATTGGAACTCTGGATCCTACTCGGCCTTTAATGATTTTCATGATTTTAACTATTATTTCAGGAATACAAATACTTATTTTTGGATTTGTTGCCACCCAAATAAGTCTTCTTAAACGTGAAATATATGTTATACAGAAGGAAAATAAGATAATCAAAAAGAATATGAAGTAATAATAATATCAAGTGATTTCATGAATAATTCAAGGGTTGCAATAATTATATTGAATTGGAATGGATGGAAAGACACCATCGAATGCCTTGAATCCTTATATCAAATAAATTATTATAATTTTGATGTTATTGTTGTTGACAATGATTCACACGACGAATCATTAGAGAAAATAAGGAATTATGCTTCAGGTAAAATTGATGTTAAATCAGATTTTTTTGAGTACAATCCTAGTATTAAACCCATCAAAATCTTAGAGTACACTAAAAAAGAGTCTGAACACTTAAAAGATGAAACAAAATTTTTAAATTTGCCATCAAAAAAATTATTTTTAATCAAAAACTATGCAAATTATGGTTTTGCAGAAGGAAACAATATTGGAATTAGATTCGTAGTTAATACTTTAAATACTAACTATATATTACTCTTAAATAATGATACTGTTGTAGATCAAGATTTTTTGAAAGAAATGGTTAATATTGGAGAAAGTAGTACGGATATAGGGATTATAGGACCAAAAATTTATTATTATGATGAAAAGAATATCATATGGTGTATTGGGGGGAAAATCGACTGGAAATTTGCCAGAGGATTACAAATAGGAATTAATGAAGTTGATAATGGTCAATACAATGAAATTAAAGAATTTGAATATGTAAGTGGATCAGCATTCCTCATTAAAAGAGAGGTTGTTGATAGAATAGGTTTGATGGATAAGCAATTTTTTTTATATTTTGAAGAATCAGATTGGGCATTAAGAGCATCTCAAAAAGAATATAGAATTGTTTATGCCCCTAAAGCAGAGGTTTGGCATAGGGTTTCTAAATCTGGGGGTGGAATCACCAAACCTTTAGGATTATATTATATTACTCGAAACCGCTGGCTATTCATGAAAAAATGGGCTAACATAAAAGATTATTCAATTTTTGTGATCTATCAAATTGTTGGTGCTTTTATATTTCCATTAATTTTAAGCATTTATTATCGAAATTGGAAACTGTTTATGGCATATTATTCCGGCTTGAAAGCAGGCGTATTATCTAAATAAAATGACAAATATTTAAATGTTTATGTGTATTTGTGATGTTAAATCTGATTGTAAATTACAGAAGATAAATGATTATGACTATATAAGAAATTTGTAAACCCATGATATACTCTATGTTATGAATGTATTCAAACATTAATCAAAATTGATTATATAAATAACTCGATTAATTTTCATATCATCAATTAATCTATATGTATTAATATTAAAAAAGAACAGTGAACTCATCTTTTAGATTAAAAAATTAATTATATGTTTAATTCCTTCAATTTTTTATTTTTCTAAAATTTTCTTCAAATTATCAAAATTATATTCATTAATGACATCGATTATTTTTCGATTAATTGTATAACAATTTTATATTATTTTTTATTATGATTGAATATTAAATTAATTTTTTTATAAAAATATGCCTAAATTCTACGTTTCAAGAAATAACTAGTAGAAATTTTTCATTTATGAATTTGATTCTTTACTAACGTTTTCGAGTGAATTTTTTATAGAATTAAAATCTTTAATATTGGGGTTCAAAAATGGGATTAAATAATAAAAATCATTAAATTTTATTGGATCTAATTTTATATAATTTTTTTCCAAAACAAAATTATAAAAAGGTTGATCGTAGGATCCAACGACGATATCAGATGGATTACCATATGTAGCCAATATCACAAGCTCTGGATTCTTTGTTTCCACATATGTAATAGGTGCAGCTCCATGTTCTGCAATAAATTTGTCATTCAAGCCATCCATATCTAACTGATTCCATCTAGAAAAATAAGTTATCGCACCCGCATCCGATGATGCAACAGTATAATCATCCTTTGAAAATGGAGTAAGAGCTTTGCCTAAAGCTATATTTGCTTGGTTTAAACTATTTCCATAATCATGTGCATTGTTAAGATCTGTTAAAAAAGAAGAGTCGGGAATTAACAATAATAAGACTATAAATGAATATAGTATCATTCGTGTAGTATTTTTTAATAATTTTTTATTTACGTTATTATTTATTTCATTGAGTATTATGCTTATTGCTATTCCAAAAGCAATATAGAGTAATACGAATGAAGGATAAAAAAATCTCTGACCATAATTCATAATCAATTCAGTGAACATATACACAATATCAGCCAATATAACAGCCAAAATCAATGTAAATAAAAAATATTTATAATTTTGCTTTATATTCTGAGATTCAGTTCTTTGATACCTAGTAAATAAGGAAATTAATATAATTAACATGAATGATGCGATGTACGTTAAGGCAAATAATAACTCAGATATGGTTGAAAAACTATTTCCATGAATTGTTTTTACTAAAAAAGAGAGTGGTAATAGCTCATGAAAATAAGAAAAAGTAAAAATCATGTATATCAATATTGGGAGTAAATATAAGATTAGAACTGGTAATAATGAATTTATCTTAATTGATTTATTATTACGATAGAATACATAAATTATTGATAATATCAACCCTAAAGATATTAGTATTCCTTCCGGTCTTAATAAGCTTAATAATAATGCTAGGAAAGCAAATAACCAAATGAACTTTGAATTAGGAGACAATATTGTTTTCCATGCGACATATACAACTCCTAATAGTAAAAATGCGTATGTCATAGTTTCTAACCCTGAAACGGTGTGAATTGCAGTTAATGGATTAATAAGGAAAAAGATGGTGCTTACACTAAATGTAATATACCTATTTTCTTGATTTTCAAAGATATCATTTGATATAAACCAAAATAGAATTATAATCCCTACAACAGAGAACAAACTGATTAATTTTGTTGAAATAACAGGATCTAATTTTAGGAGGAATAAACAGGCAATTATCAAAACCCACAAAAAATTAGTATAGCCCTCTGTTGGAGGCTGCCCAATATTCCATACTAATCCAAATCCATTTGCTAAATGTAAACCATAATTAAACGATATAAATGCATCATCAACTGTAAAGTTCCAAACGTAAATAAACATTAAACTAAAAATAATAATAGAAACAACAATACCAATAATGTAAAACTTCGGGTTAAACGCCATAAAATTATTAAAAAATTTCCATAATATAAATTTAACGAATTATTTTTGTCCGGATGCATGAAAGGCTTATCAAATGCAGTTTCAAAATGGAAAATGTTGATAATTAAATGAATCTAATCGTTTGCAGAAAGACACATATTGGAATTAAATATTTGATTAATAATTTAAATACAGAAATACCTATATAAAAAAATTAATTAAATTTTTTGTGATCCTATCAAAAATCCTTTTTAACTTTCATAATTTTCAACATTTATTTTGAGAAATTGTAAAAATATTATGGGCTTATTATTCAGCTAAGATATATATTTAAAATAAAAAAAAATATTTTTGAATTTTAAAAGTGTTTCACAAAGAATTTTAATAGCCTTTTATTTTGATATAATTTATCAACTCTTTCTTTGTTAAATATACTTGAAAGTAAATATGCCCCCAATCCTTTAATATAACTTCCTTCGGACATTAAAACTTTAGAAAGATTCTTAGCTCTATCACTATTTCCATTTCTAACACATTCTAAAATATTAGCCATATATGTTGCGTTTCTTCTCTTATTTACCAAAGAGTGTAATTCTGGATATCTTGCTATAATAATTGAGTAAGCAATCAAAGAATCTTCAAGGCCAAATTTCTTAACTTCATCACTTAAAGTGACATTATCACCATGTATCCTGTATCGCCCCAAAATCTCATCTATAAACCCAAGCTTACCTTTCATCAAGACTTCTAC
>JACWMK010000078.1 GCA_015661405.1 Methanobacterium sp. | reverse complement strand
TCCAAGAGATGTACCATCAAATAGTGCAACAGGAATAAAGTCGGGTGCTATATTTGTTTTTGGTAGTGCTATTGCAGTGGTTATAGGGTTGGGTGTTGTTGTTGTATTTCAATCAGCTTGGGGTTTATTACCAGGATTCATAATATGGATGATCACATGGTATTATTCATTGAAAGCAACCCCATCGCCTAATTAATTTTATTTCTTTTCAGGCATTATCCCAACTACAATGGGATTTTTGAAGTCATCTTCAATAAAAGCTACAAGTACTTGATCCCCTACCTTGATATTAAGAACGCTTTTAAAACTGAGTTTAAGAACTACATTTCCAGCTGCAATAGAAAACCAATTAGATTTAAATGAAGGTGATGAATTAAACTGGAACTTAGATAAAATTAATGATGAATGGGTAATAATTGTTAAACCTATAAAAAATGAATGATAAGACTTTAATTTGGTAATTAGAACACATAAAGAATCATTTTTATTCATTTTACTATGTGGGGGTGTTTACGTGGTTTTTTGTACTGAATGTGGAAAAGAAAATGAGGAAGATGCCAAATATTGTTCTGAATGTGGAAATACACTTGATAAACCTGAAAAAGTAACTAAACCCATTGAAATAGAAAAGAAAGAAAAAGTTAAGGTTACTGAAACAAATGAAAATAGATCTCCAATAGTGTATATTGCAATTGCAATCGGTATTATATTTGTAATACTAGCAATTATTGTCATCTTCCAGGATATCTTCTAAGGTTTTTTTTTATGCTATCATTATGTAAAAGTGTTACATTTTCAAATTAAAGCCAGGATAAAATAAGTTGACAAATTGGTAACATTAAATTATTCATTAAATATGGGATCATTTGAGGAATCACTAATAGAATTGCTGAAAATGAAGTAAATATTATCGTAAATTTATTCCATGGAATTTCATATCCCTCTTTAAGTAAAGTTATATAGAACGTAAAAAACGATATAAAAATTATTACATATGTTAGACTAACAACATAGGCGTCTTGTTGTGCGTAAAGTGTCGGAGCTAAATGATATTCCAAAAATCCGAATATCAATAAAGCTATAGGAAACACTGGAAAAAATCCAAACTTAATTTCATGGGTTACGTCATAAAATACTTCAATGAATATTATATCTTCTGGGCTAGTCGATTTAAGCAATTGATAAGAATCTTCCCTAATAAGGAAGCTATAAGCATTTTTCCCATCCGCGTTATCCTCATGAATATTTTCGAAAAACAATTTTGTTTTAAGCGGAATATTATGAACTGGTCCACCAGGAACAGAGATTTTTTCTCTTCTCTCAAGAAGTAATTTACTGTTTTTTCCTTTCTTTACTAGTTTCATCCCTAATGGGAGTATTATATAAAATTCTGGCTGTGTAACGCCATTAATTCCAAAACTAGTATCATAACCAAACCAAGGAATAATTTTTAACTTTTTCCTTTGTTCATACCACGTATCAATATCAGTATATTCAATTTCTAATTTAACATGTTTAAGCTTTTCATCTGGTTCTGGGGCACTAGGCCAATATTTTTCTAACTCACCCAAATTAATCTCTATAAAATCATCCTTTTGAATGAATTCAAGTTCATTAGGTTTAAATCGACTTTTCCCCTTTAATTTGATGAAGAACAAGTGAGTTTGATACTCCAAAAATTGTTCGTTTGTATAAATATCCATCACGTGCCGGAATACTTTGCTAGATGGCCATTTATCCTCAACATGCCACCATTCTTGTTTAATCCTTACCATTTATTTCCCTTACTTAGATAGGGATTAAGAATATAAATAGTTATATAAAAAAAAGCAATTTATTTAGCCTTATCGTAATCTTCTTTAAATTTTTTAGAAGATGTACTGCGGGCAGATGCTATACGCTTAACATCAGCATCTAATGGAGCTAATGGTTTACCGAGTCTCATCATTTTATATCACCTTCTAAATTTTAAGTATTAATATTAATTTTTTATTTTTATTATATAAAGATTTTGTATAATAATTCAACTTTATTATGTAAAATATTATATTGATATGATATAATAAATTATTTTTGGTTTATCTTTCTAATTCTTCAAATCTGTAATGTGGAATATTTGTTTACTATAATTTCCTTAGACCCCACAGTGGTTTAAATGGTAAAACACCAACCGAAGCCACTGAAATAATATTAGACTTAACTGATAGATGGAAGGTCTTATAGATTTAGCTACAAAATGGGAAAACAATAATAATAAATACCCCAAACCTATTTTTTAGGTAAATTGGCATTTCTATTTCTTTTTTTCATATTTTTATTAAAATCTTCCAAAAATTCATCTCTTAATGAAAGCGTATTAAATCTTCCTTTTATCGTATTTTTCTCAAACATTTTTTATCCACTCCTGAAAAAATTAAATACCTAAAGTATCCAAATCCGGGTGTGATTTTCCAATTTTTGATTCCTCTTTATAAATTTTAGATAAAATTTTCAACTGATCTTTATTTAATTTATTAACTCCATCTTTATTCAATACTAATAAATCGGTATCCCAACCAACACCCTCAGCAACTTCTGCATTTCTTTTTGCTTTATACACGTTGTAAACAGTTACTTTTAAATTATCAGTTTTAGACTGTTTTTGGAATAATAAAGTATTTACAGCTTGAATATCCCCAGAACCAATTGCGTGAAAGTTAATGTCTCTATAATCAAGGCATCCACCTTCTGAAATTTCAGTTATTCTACCTAAATTTTCTTCAAACCCAATAAGTAAAATTAATGTGTTTAAACTAAAATTTCCAACTTTATCTAAGATTAAATCCATTAAATTCATTGCATTACTAGGATGAGGGCTTTGTAAGCATTGTTTAAAAAATTCCTCATCTATTCCAAAAATATCAAAGATTTGATTTTGAACCAAATTCTGTCTTTTCTTTTTGAAATTTTTTATTATTTGAGATTTAATTTGTTGATAAGATGAATAAGAAGTAACTTTGGTCAACGAATCGAATAGTAATGGTTGACCTGCTAATAGAGCCACCGAAGGTGGATCATCTGGATTTTCATTAATCACTTTATATTTTTCAATACTATGTTCAAACTGCCCTAATGGTCTTAAAGAAACCATATGATCTGTTGCAAAAACTATATTTTCTTCATCGTCATTTTTGCAAATTGCAGCGATACAAATGGTCATGTAATCCCCCCAATACAATCATAACCACAAGTACACTATTTATATTAATTTTAGAGTTTAAATAATTTCCGACACATAATTACTCAAAAATCAACATAAAGAGTATATTTTAAATTTAATTTATTTTAAATAATAATGTCTTCAACCTTACATAATATCATTGAACATAAAAATGTATCGATTAGAATTTTTTCGTACTCAAATTAGTTTTTAATGCCAATTACACCGTGCTAGAATATAAGATAATCCTCTAATATTCTTAAGCTTAAAGTAAAAAAATGATTAATGGATAGTAGCTACTATTTCATCGTAAGCGTCTAAATTTCCAGTTCCACGAACCTCAAAATAGCTCCCATTCTTATTAAATAGATATATTGTCATTGCAGTATTGTTGTAATTGCCAGTGAACACTTGATATGATGTATTTGAAACATTATTATAGTAAGTCCCTTGAGATTTGTACATATCACCTAAATCAATATCTTCTTGTGTATAATTTTGAAGTCCATCACTGCTTTGAGCGGTTCCAATTAAAAGAACTTGAATCCAATCACTACTTTTATTTAATTCTACAGTTTGATTTTCATTCATTTCAGTTATATTCCATCCTGTAGGATACTGGAATGACATATATTGTCCTGTATAGTTGTTAGATGGTGTTGTACTGGTGTTAGAATTGCCACTATTTAATAAAAATGTAATTCCAAGTGCTAATATTATTACGATTATTACTACATAAATTAGTTTTTTCATTTTAACACCCCATAAAATTAGATAAATATTACTTTCTTAAGAATATAAAACTTTATAATATCCATGGATTAAGAAAGGAAATTATGCTTAATCCATTGCTACTAACCAATTCTCTGAGAACCACTCTATATCAGATGGGGAATCATTATTCTCTGTTATCACCCTCAATAGTCCTATCTTACAGGTTCTAGCCAGAGTGCCGAATGCTGTGATGTTTGCTGTGATCTGTAATCCCCCTATAAACTCTCCTGGTGGATATTTATCTCTATTTTATTATATTAATACTTTTTGGTTCTTATTTTAAGCATTGAATGACATTAAGGATGATAATTGAATAATAAGTTTGTTAAAACTGTTAAAAAAAATAAATATTTGATATATGGAAATTGAATAAAAAATGTTTTCATGTATTATAATGTGCTGAATATTAAAGGAAATGAGAATAAGGAGTTTAATTATTGTAGAAGAGGTATTTTAGGATTCTTCTTGTCTATTAAATTGAAGTGATTATCATTTATTTTTTATAGGTTTCACAATTATTACCCATTCATCATTTATCTTATCTAGTTCCCAGTTTAATTCATCACCTTCATTTAATCCTAATTGATTTTTTATTGCAGCTGGAAACGTAGTTCTTAGGCTCAAGCCCTCTCTACCTGCTTTTGTTAATTTCGTATTATATCCTTTCATAATAATATTATACGTTATCCCTTATTTATACTTATTAGTTAGTATATTAGTTAGTCTAAAAGTTTATATAGTAGTTAGCACATAATATACATTTAGAGGTAGATAAAATGTTAACTAAAACCGAAATAAAAAAAATCCTAAAAGATGTTTGCTTAAAAACCGAATATGAAACCATACAAGCTAATAGAATAAGAAAAGATGCAATAGAACTTCTTTTTAACTACGCTCAAAATTTAAACGTTAAAGACATAGGAAACAAATCTCTTGAATCAGCTTACAGGCACGGACACCAAAAAACCATCATGTTAGAAGATGTTAGAGATGCAATCTTAGCAAATAGAGAGCCCCTAAGTATTAAATGGGGGTTCATGGCAACTTACGCTGAAATCGGAGCTGCCTAAACTCATAATTCTTAATTTTTTTTAGAGATTTCATATTTGTGTTTTTAGTAGGAGGGATAAAATGAATAAAAAACAAGGTGTTAAGAAAATAATAAATGAAAAATTTGATTTAGAATCAAAAAAGATGGATGAAGTAATAGGATCAATAAATCAAGCAATTCCATTGTTGATTGCAGATTTTGAGAAACCATTGGATAATGTTGAAGGTAAGTTAAAAATGGTTCAATTAAATTCAATAAAACTCCTCCATAATGATATTATGGTTACACCGGAGAAAAGAGACATACTAGAAATTGTTATCATGTTTCATTAGAAGGTTTATTTTATAGGTATGATGAAGTCCCTGAAGATAAAACTTCATGATTTAAAGTTCTAATTTAACATTTCTTTTTTTTTGAAAGTTATAAAAACAAGGGTGAAAACATGGAACAGGAAACAATAAAAGATTTAGATAAGTTAATAGAACAAAAAACAAATGATTTAAGAGAATTAAAAGGTAGAAAACAACTATTACTTGGACTTGATAAAAAATTACATTGAATTGGACATGATGACAAAATAATATAAGATTTAGATTCAGAGTTAAAAGATGCCATAGGAACTACTAGGTTCTTTAATAATACAGATGGTGAGATATTAGGTGATTTAGTTTTTGAAAACTTGAACTCATTAAGATTCTTATATAATCATCAAATGACTGAAGATGAAATAAAATATGAATTACTAGAAACGCCAGATGATGGACTTAATAAACTGTGTTATAGTGTAGAAATACATGCTACTTTCATTAAATATGAAAAAGCAAAATAAATTATTTTTTTATTAATTTTTTTTGGATGGTGAAAAATATGGATAATAATTTTGATAATAAACTTAAAGAATTCTATATTTTATGTGATCAGCTCCCATCAATTGGGAAAGATTCACCGGAACGCCAAGAGCTTAATTCTAAGTTAGATACTCTTGAACGTGAATTAGAAGCACTTTGTGGTGTTTAAGTTGGATTCTACTTTTGATGATAAATTAAAAAATTACTATTGTGAACTTGATATTTTAAAAAAATTGGATTATGGAACACCAGAATATAAACAGCAATTAATCAAGTTAGATAACTTATAAATTGAATTAGAGCATTTGGCGGGTGTTGGAAATGATTGATACAAATAAACCTATTGATTCGGTTTTGATGATAAATTAAAAGATTTCTATTATGAATTAAATATTTTAGATAACTTAGATGTTAATTCTCCATTAGTTAAACAGCAAACCGATAAGTGTGAATCTCTTTTAGAAGATTTAAAACGTTTGACTGGTGTCTGAATTTTATCATTTAGAATACATATTATTGTATTTTAAAAAATTTGGAAAGTTTTGTTAAATTTTCATTATTTTTTGCTAAAATTTGAATAAACTTGGCAATTTTCACTATTTTTTTTAGAATTTACAACTAAGTTTTTGATTTTAAAACTAAATTAATTTAAAATTAAAAGACAATCTTAATGTCTTATTTTTTATATATTTAATTTTTAAGGGCTTTAATGAATTCCACAGAGATTTTTTATATCTTGGGGAACACGATCAAAATCGAGTGAAAACGAGTATTTTCTAATACCCCCATTATTATATCATATCCAAGCTAAACTTCGTTTAAAATATATAATTATAATTTTTTATATAATTGGAGTTGAAAACTCAAATTTATTTTAAATTTATTAAGCCATTTCTAATCTTATTTTCTCCTATAACCACACTAGAACCTTTCTTTAATATGTATTACTTTTTCTTAATTTAATAATTCTACTTCGTTATAGGACCGTTTAACGAAGTAGAATATATATTTGCTATAATCCTTTATATACTAATATAACAAAATTATGATATATAACTAAAAATCTTATTAAATGAATTAAGAGATCTATCTTAAATGAGGTTATAACATGACTGAAAAACCAAAGTTTAAGCAAATTAATATAAAGCTATCAGATAAGGACCTCCAGGATCTAGACATTTTATCTAATGTGATGGGTGGAGTGAGTAAACCAAACTTGATAAGACTTGCAGTATCTGAATTTATCCATAAAAATAAAAGATTAATAAATGAGGGTTAATTTTAATGTAGATATTGGTTGGATTTATTTATTTAATGTCAAATTTGAAAGTGTTAAGTTATTGACAAGAAATGTTTTGAGAAATTGAATATCCTTATTATAATTTCAAAATAAAAGATATATACTAAAAAATAACTATTTAATGATATTTCCTCATTTTAGATTCAATTAATTCTTTCATCTCTTTAAACTCAAGAGTTTGCTCTTTATTGAAATGAATAGTTAGTAATGGTTTCTTACCACCGCCGTACATACCAACATTTACACCACTACCACCAAAAGTCATCAATGCTCTAGTATCTGGATGATTAATACCTTTAACATTGAAATTTATATGGCCAGGGACCATCTTCCCAATTAGATGCTTAAATTTCCTTGGAATCGTGAAATTAACTGATACTATATCTTCAATTAAATAATCAGCTCTATATTTCATTTCAAATTTTTGAGGAATTAAACGAACACGATAATCGTATAATTCTAAACTACTTCCTTTAATTCCTTGAACAGTTTTTAATAATCCATCACTTACATTTG
>JACWMK010000077.1 GCA_015661405.1 Methanobacterium sp. | reverse complement strand
AGGAGGCTTTGGATTCATTTGATCATGCTTTATTGATTGATGAGAATGAGTCTATTACTTTTATTGATAAGGGTGATACGTTTAAAGCGATGGGAAATGATAAAGAAGCGATGGAATGTTATAGTGAAGCTTGTAAGGTGATGAAGAAAAGGTTTTATGAGGATTAATTTATTAATTATTTAATTCAAACTTTTTTTTTCACTTTTTTTTATTGCTCATTTTTTGTACCTTTATTTGTGGGGCTGAGAATTTAGAGTATTATTATTTGTAAATATTGTAAATGATTTCTTAAGCTTATTAGGATTAACTTGAGTTATGAGATGAGGTCTCATAGTCCTGAGGTGGATTAATATAAGTGGTGGGATGTGATTTATACTTTAGGATATATTTCATTATTCATATATTTAGAGTAATTGATTTTAGATATAACTTGGGTGACGGATGGGGCAGAGTGTTTGGAAGTGTTTGGCTATTTTTAATGTTATTTTACTGAATATTTCTTCTGTTAATTTTACTTCATTGTTGATTTTGTAAATCTGATAGGGGATGTTTCTTAGTGTTACTGAAGTTAAAGTAGAATATTAATGCTGTGATTATTGTTCTGCATTCACATTTCTTGCAGAGTTTGTTGGTATCTTGGAATTCTTTGATAAGGTATATTATTTGGTTTCTCATTTCGCCTTTCATGTTTCACAATCTACCTCCCGATGACATTTTCATATACTATTTATACATACACCTCCATAAATTCATAAAAACTCTAAATATTATATTAATAATGATAATAACCAGTAAATATACTACATATTTTACGAATTACTCTGTATAATGAGTAATTTATTAAAAAGAGATTTCTAAATTTACTAAAAAAAAACAATAAAAAAAATATGAATAAATAAATCTGATTAACCCTACTTCAATAACTTATTTTTCTAAAAAAGTGATCAGTGTATAATATAGATTAAACTATATTTCAATTAAAATAATTATTTAAACGGGACTTAAAAAAAAAATGTTAAAAGTGATTTATAATGACTATTAAAAAATTAGAAAAAGATATTGAAGAAATTAAACTTAAACTGAATGGTCCAATCCTAACTAGAAGTCAACAATTAAATGAACTATCATATCAATATGATAGAATTTTAACTGAGAATTGTCCGAAATATTGTGAAGCAATCGAAGATATTGGTGATTATTTAGCAATCACCCCCGGATTAAGTGAATCTCTTGATGAAGATGGTAATATTAAATTAGGTGGAGAATTTAATTTAAACTCACCTGAAATAATCCATTACAATAAATTACATGAAAATTTTGAAAAAATGCAAATAGAAGCGTTTAATCATTTATCTGATGAAAAAAAGAAGATTATTTCGGATATTTTAGATAAAATAGCTGAAGTATAGGATAGAACATTATATATAAAAAAAAATTTTGTAGAATAAACATCCGTTAAAAGATTTTTTTTTAATTTTTTTTTTAGAATTTATATTTTTTCATAGTAATTATCAATTTTTACTTCTCAAATGCTCTCTAAGATTCCATATAAATACAATCATACAATATAATTTTTTATGAAAATAACTAGTTTACAAAAAATATCCATAAACCATGAACAATTACCATTCCTGCCATATCAAAAAGAAAATGAGATACAGTATAATAATCATGAATGTATTTATTAGTTATTTTTGTAGTATGAAATTAGTTAATATTTAGGTGTGAATTTTATATATCCATTTTTTTTGGAGGACCTGCTATTGCATGTTAAGGTCTGACGGGTCATTTTACGCCAACCAAGCTGTAGAACAACGACTTTTATATTACAAAATTTATTTTTTTTTAATGAATATTTTTGGAGGGATTTTTATATGAGTGAGGGTAATGATGATTTAACTTTTAATGAGATTTTAGAGATTTTGCATGATCAAATAGTTTTTATTTCAGATAGAGTAAAGAATGGTAGAATTAAGGACGTTAAAAATGAGGAAATTAAGATTAAATGGATTAGGACTTTAGCTTATATTTGTAAAACTCATGCGAATATAAGACAAGTGGAGAAGTTGGATGAATTGGAGGGGGAAGTTAAAAAGTTGAAAGAACGTCTAGAAATTGATGAGTAATTATAAATAATATATAAAAAGGTGTTAAATATGTCTTTGATTTAATTAAAAAAAAGGTTTCTAGAGTAAATAATATATTATGGGGAATTTATTTGTATGTGAAAGTTATTATTTCGGAATGAAAAATTTTATAAAAAAATTTTTATGAATAATGGCTTTTGAATCTTTTTTAAACTTAAATAAGGTTTAATATTTCTTTTTTGGATCTGTTTTATGTCTCTTATCTGCACCTTAGCAAATCTAATTTATTTGTTTATAATTAATTAAAAGTATTAATGTCAGGAATTGTGGGAATTTCTATAATTTTTTTTTAGGAAATATAATTTATGTTTAATATATTTTAATATTTGTAAAAAATTTAGGAAATATATAAATAAATTAGGGGTTGATTAACTAATTTTAATGAGTTTATGTCTTGGAACTATGTAATTATTATGGTGTTTATCAAATAATGAATCAAAAGAATCAGTAAATAATTACATCGAAAAAGTTAAAGATGCCATGAGTATAAAGGGTTCAAATAAATTTATGAGTATGGAAAAAAAAATATTTTTTTAAAATTTATAATTTTTTCACTAAAATAAATCCTATTTTTATAGATATATCGTTATTTTTGTTATTTCTTGAAAATATTATTTATTAATTTTAACGATTATAAGTCTTCTAATTCATTTCATTGTTTAAATTAAGTTCTTAAATGGTATTTAATCATCATTTAATATCTTTTTTCTATTATCATACTTATTATACAATTATTTTTATCAGTACTTGGATCATCATCTGGTGTTAAATTGTTTGAATTAGTATGTTTTAGGAAAGAAGGTTTGAAATAACTTGAATAGTTAAAATACTGATGGATAATGAATTATCCTACTAAACGATAAATCAGAACGTTATATGGCCTTAAATTTGAAATATAGCTTTTTAATCCGTTTTTTTACTATGAAATTTTCAAAAGGTTTAAATATAAGGATTAATTGATAATGCTTTATGTTCTGAAGTATTCGAAAACCTTTTATTTGAATACTTTGGAACTATCGGAGGCGGTAAAATTAAGAGAAACTTGTTTATGGTAGTGTTAACGCTATGTTGCTTAACATTACCTTTTAGCGCAAGCACTGCATTTGCAGCTACGAACGTTACAAACAATACATATAATAACGTTAGTAATGCAAACGCAACCATTCAGAATGTAACTGGAACAGTTAAAACAGTAACAAACGTAAATAAATCAACACAAGCAATTATTCAGTCAACAGTGAAGAATACTTCATCAAATGTAACTAAGGTAAATACATCAAGTGTAGCTAAGGTAAATTCTTCTACTTCGCAAGTGAAATCTAATTCAAACTTGGCTGCAGGCAGTGCTCTAACTACATTTACTAGTTCAGAGATTGATAATGCAGCAGCACGAGTGCAGAGTTTTGTAGTTACTAATCATCGGTTACCTAATTATGTTACAATAGATGATCAGCAAATTACAATGTCAGATTTTTTGGAGTTAATGTCTCAAAGCATAGTAAATGATAATTTAGGAGTGGATGTATCAGTAACATTGAGAAATGTGGGTAGTCTTCCTAATTCATCTGAAAGCATTGTAAGTGGAAATATTTATAAAGCAGAGTATATAACTTTAGCTAAGGATATTTTAAGCTACGTAAATGCTAATGGTAAATTACCTAACTATGAAACAACTTCTCTCGGTAAAATCAGTATGCAGAACTTAATTTATAGTTTCAGTAAAGTACTCAATTTTCAGGGAACTGATCATAGACTTCCAAATTATGTTTCTGTAGTATCGTGGAGTAGTTTAAACTCTAGTAAAACAACTGGTGAAGGAAGTAGTACTACCATTACTACGATTAGTTCATCGGTTACTGCAATTTTGAATAAAATTGGAGAGGAAGAGGCTAAATTCGCTGATGTTCAGGGCGTTACATATAATGGTTTAGATGATGCAGGTGTAATAACACATTATGGATACGGTGATTGCTGGGCGGATTCATCATGGTTATATGACCAGTTATCCGCTGCAGGAATACAAGTTAGAATTATGGGTTATTCCAATGCACCTGCCAGTTCAGTTTGGTACCAACATGCATGGGTACAAATAGATATTGGTAATGGATGGGTAGATTGGAATTACGCAGGATATGGCTCCCAACACCATGGTAATGGTGGTGGCTACACGCCAAAAGTACTTATAGACCCTGGTCATGCACCAGCTGAAATAGGTAGTACAGGATATTAAAATAAATTTAAATAATTTCCATTGAGTATTGAAATATTTATTTTAATACTCCTACCCATTTTTTTTTAAATAATTTATTAGAGTTAGTTTTTTTTTAAAATATAAAATGAATTCTCGAAAATATAAAAAAAAACTATTTAAGAAGTTTAACAAATTTTATCAGCTTTCTGGTTTATTTTTATATACGAGTTACGGCTTCATTATCAAGAACAATACAGTAGTATCCTTTTTGAGTTACATGAGACATGAATTGCCTGCGTTCAAATTCATTATCTGATAAATAATCATCTAATAAATCTTTAAATTCAGTTTCTGTGGCTGTAGTTAAATAAGCATAGGTAATTGTGGTTAATGTATTCTTGAATTTTTTAGGATCCGTGGTTACATGTAACACATTTACTTTTCCAACTTCCATTTTTTATATTCCTCTTATTCTATTATTCTAAAAATTTTATTATTTAGTTAAATTTTTAAATATAAATAATCTTTTTTTTAAATAATGATTAATTCTTTTTAATTATAAAAAAAAAAATTTTAATAAATCATTTATTTAAAATCAAGTTAAGTAACTTTAAAAAAAATAAGATAAAAAATAGTTTAAATCTTTCCATTTTTTTTATGAGGCTTAGTTTTTCCTTATACCGAGTAATCCACCAACTACACTTATTATACCTAATGCTAAACCGGTTAATGGTACTCCGGTATCTTGCATTGGTACTGTCTCTGTATTTTTAATATTGTTACCTGTTATAGTGCTGTTAGTTGAGTTGTCAGGAGTGGTGATATTATTTCCTTGTGTTGTTGTGTTAGTATTGTTTTCAGGATTTAAAGCGGTTTGAATATCATAGGTTACAGTTTGGATTGGAGTTGATTCCCATGATTGTTGATAATTGAAGGTGATAGTAGAATTTCCAGCTTTAAGAGCTTTAAAGGTGAAGTTTTCATTACCACCTGAACCTGTTAAAATAGGATAATTAGGCTGGTAATTTTGATTAATTAACTCTAAATATTGAGTATTATAACTGGCATTCCATTCATAACCAGTGGACGGATTACATGCTAATACTATACTGAATTCTTGACCTACATTAACATTTGTCACGTTACTGGTTGTTGCTGCATCACAAGTAACTGATAAACCCATAATACAAATTATTATTAAACCATAAACCATTAAATAATTAAATCTCATAATTTCAATTATATTTTTTAAAATTTCTTTATATGTAAATTAGTATTAAATATTATCTATTATGGAGTGAGTTATTCTTCAAATTAATTGAAATAGATTTTATGTTATTATTTCACAAAAAAAATATAATTTGTTTATGTTTTTATTTTGGAAGAAATTTTTAGGAGGATCTATAACTATTTTATTTATAGAATAAAATTTATCTTATATTATATTAAAATGTAAAAAATAGGAAATTATAAAAAAATAAAAATTTTTTGGGGAGGGATTAAATTTTATGAATCAGAATCCGTTTGAATTGTTTGAGAGGGAATGTCCTGAGGTTGCTGCTCGTTTTAATGATCTTATAGGGGCTCAGAAGGCGTTAAAGGGTTTGGATGGTAAGACTAAGCAGTTGATTAATATAGCGATTCAAACTGCAAATCGTAACCCAACGGGTGTGCAGATGCATGCGATGATGGCTAAAAATGAAGGTGCAACTCGTGAAGAAATTGTAGATGCTGTGGTTTTAAATCTCCATCATTCCGGTTTGGCTTCAGTGATGGAATGTCTTCCAGCTGCAATTAATGGTTTTGAAGGTAAAATGCAAAAACTAGAGAAGTAATTATAAATTTTCATTCACTTATATTTTATTTTAAATTCTATTTAATTTTTTTTTGAATAACCTAAATCAGGGATTAGTTTATTCATTTGAGTGATTATATTTATTCTTCTAAATTAAAATTTCTTAAATGCTCTTAATTATGGCTGATGGTATGTATAAATGATTTTATATACTAAAATTTTTTTATAATTTATTAGACTTCGTAAAGTTTAAATATGAATTGTGTGATATATCTGATAATATGAATTATATGATTTAAATGTTTAATTTAAATCTTATATTTAAGTATGATTTATATGATAAATAATGGGAAGAAAATATTCATCTTAAGTAATTTGATTTGTAAAATTTAAGCCACAATTCTAAACAAGTCATTATTAACTAAATAACAACATTTCTTGGCTATAACTATTTTATTTATTTTTTTAAAAAAATATAGGTAATTTTTTGATGGCACCTGTTTAAAACTCGTAATAAAAAAAAAATTGGGGAATATTTTTTTTATGCTGGAGTTCATTAAATTTAAAGATAGTATAGATGAATTAATCCAAAAGATTAAAAATTCTTTACCATAATATTTAAAGATGAAAATTACTAGATCAGAACATGGCTAGCAATTAAGAATATGTTTAAGAAATTATAAATCATATAAACAGGATAGAGGTGGGAGCCGAGGCTATTATAATATGAGAATGAAATTTTTATCAATTTTATAACATCAATTATCCTAAATTTTTAATAGTTATGATCAAGATTTAAAATAATGAGTTCAAAAAATGTGAAAACAGGTTTTGAGAATTAATACATGGAATTAATTAGAAAAATTAATTAATTCCTTTTTTAAAGTAAAAGATATATTCATTTAATAAATGGTGATTTTCATGATTTTAAAGAAGACCAAAAGTCTATGTCCGGAGTGTCTTGATATTGTCGATGCTGAAGTTTATGAAGACCAAGATAAGATTATGATAAGAAAGGAATGTAAAGTGCATGGGAAGTTTGAGAATACTTATTGGAGTAGTAGTGAGAAGTATTATATTGCTTCTGATTATGATTATACTGGTAAGGGTGTGGATAATCCTCGTACTTCTGTTACGGGTGATTGTCCATCGAATTGTGGATTGTGCAGTGAACATGAAAGTCACACTATTCTTGGCTTGATTGATGTTACTAATCGTTGCAATCTTCGTTGTCCGGTTTGTTTTGCTAATGCAGCAGTAAGTAAAAAACTTTATGAACCTTCCTATGAAGAGATAAGGCAGATGCTTCGGAATTTAAGGAATAATAAACCGGTTCCTACGCCGGCTGTTCAGTATGCTGGTGGTGAGCCGACGATGCGTAAAGATTTAGTGGATTTGGTGAAGCTTGCCACGGATGAGGGTTTTACTCATGTTCAGATAGCTACTAATGGTCTTAAATTAGCTTCTAATCCGGAATTCCCGGGTGAATTGAAGGGGGCTGGTTTAAATACGGTTTATCTTCAATTTGATGGTGTAACGGAGGAGCCTTATCTTAAAATTAGGAATCGTGATCTTCTTGCAATTAAATTAAAAGCTATTGAGAATTGTCGTAATGGTG
>JACWMK010000076.1 GCA_015661405.1 Methanobacterium sp. | reverse complement strand
CTACTCATAATTGATTATTATGGAGATTCAGGAAAAGTACAGAAAGGATGCTGATGAATTTGTAAGAAGAGCACTAAAAAATTACAGTAAACAAATAGAAAGTATAAATACTCTTAGGTTCAGTTGCCCGAGGAGAAGCCCGACTAGATTCTGATATTGATATCCTGATTTATAATCAAAAAAGAAGACTATAGATTAAGACGTTTATTTATATAAAGAAGCATCAAGAACTGATAATTCAAATTCGAATATGCAACTATAATTATTCTAATTCATTTATAGCTTTTTTTATCCTAATGAAGAATTCTTCAGCATCATGAATGATTGATTCTGCTTCTTTTATGGATGGCCGATAATCAATATCATAATCTGCCATAACTCTTTTAGTTTCTGCCTTAACTAATATTTTGGCATAAACATCTTCAATACTCCCATCTTTAACAAAATTTAGGCTAAACTCCGATATAAGCCCGGAATGTGTTCGAGGATGAATATCTCTAAGTGTCAGAAGAGCCATAGTAGCATGCTAAATAGAATAATAAGATTCACCAATAGAATCTGCACTCTGATGATTTTCCAATAAAATACGGGCAGATTTCAATTTATCCTCAGATCTATCCAGATGCTTTTCCAACTCGCTCAAATAAAACCACACCATCATTATTCACATTTTTGATGAAAGAATAACCTTGCACAACCATTCTATTAAAACGTGATTTCTTCATATCCTGTGCAGAAATGTACTTACCATGTTGTAGTAGTAAAGGAATAGTAACATCAACCAGTTCATCCAGAGTCACATCTCCCACAACAAGTATATCAATATCAGAGTCTTCCCTAGCTTCTCCCCGAGCCGCGGATCCAAATAGGATAATACTATCCACTCGTTCACCATATTTTTCCAGAACCTTATCACGGAATTCACGTGCAATAGCCCGGTACTTATTCTGGACATTCATAATTACTAATTTAACTCCAGCTAATTAATAAAACTTTTTGTAAAAAAAAAGAAATTAGATAGGTAAAACTAATAAAAAATCATATAGAATTAAAAAAATAAATCAATGCAATATACCCTAACCAATCCACGAAATTAACAATAAACAGAAATAAATAGAATTATAATCCCAAAATAATAATTTTACAAAGAGTATAATAGTAAATAGTTAAGAATATGGATTTCACTGATATATTTACTTTAAAACATTCTTTTGCATTCTATTAGAAGATGAAAAAATATCGAATCGTAACTTCCAACAAAAAATAGTATAAAAGCTTTCAAAAAACCTTTCCTAAAAAAGGCGTTAAGAAGTTAAATGAAGATCGAAAAAGGCGTAAATGTCATCTAATAAACAATTAGAAAAGAAATTCAAAGCTAGAAAAAACTTTTTTAACAATAAACTCCCAAAGTTTTTTGACTAGTGCCCAATTATTTTGCATATAATAAAATATCGTTTAACGGTGGATATATTAAAGAGGCCTTTACAAAAATAACCGATTTTTTTAACCCCCTTATGAAATAATAAATATTTTTTTATTTATTCAGTTTACACATTTAATCTCATTAAATATGTTGAAATGCTTATCAAAAGTGTATATTTCAGTACAACCGGATTTCATCATACCTATATATGCAATTGCATCATTAAAACCAATTTTATTCTCTTTATACTTTTCAGAAATTATATGGGCGTCTAACATGTCTTGATGTGTTATTTCAATTATCTTAATTGATGGATTGTTAAGCATAAAGTCCTGAACTCGTAATGAGTTTTCTATCCCTATTAATTTTTCAGTCATATTCATAGCTTCGCTTACCTGTATGGAAGTCATGTAAACTGTTTCATCACCATTTATCAAACGTTTAATGATATTTTTTGCATTCTCTTTATTCTTTAATGCTTGGGGATTTACATTATTTTTTTTGGGTTTCCCGGTGAAAGTATAAACAATCACATTTGCATCCATTAATCTCATAAGTCAATACCTTCACTTTTCAACTTTTTCAAGATGATTTCTTTTTCTAGTTTATCCCAATCACTTCCATCATTTTCTAATTCTATTCCAGTATCGAATAAGTCGCTAATGTCCTCCACTTCAAAGGGCTTAACGATTATTTCATCTTCGTTGATTTCTACTTTTACAGTACGAGTTTTTAAATGTTCTTTTATCCATTTTTTAGGGATTACTAGCCGTCCTTGATTGTCGATACTTCTTATTTCTTCCTTTTTTGTAATATTCACCATTGTTTTTCACTTTTTTTTTAGTAAAATTATAATTTAATATATATTTTTAGGGGTATAAATATTTATACCTATAATTATATATACACCTAAAAAAAATTGTATTCCTACTTCGCATAAAATATATTTAATTGTTCAAAAACCAAGAAACTTACCTATAAAAAAAAGATTTAGAAGAGTAGGAAGCACTATAAAATTATAAATAAATCCCAATTAAGGAAGTTCCAAAAATAAATTATTATAGAAAAAGAAATTAATTTCAAATTATTAATAAGATGAAAAATTTAAATGAATTAAAAAATTATTAGACTCCATTACCAAAAAAAATATAATAATATAATATCAAATTTCATTCATTAATATAAAAAAAAAAATTAAGTGCTATTTTTAAGGGGGACTCTGTAAAAATGACTGTTAAAACATTTAAAAAAGAACTTGAAGAAATTAAACGCCACCTCGCAGGTCAAATCCCAGATGAAAATGAAATAATCTACCAAGTTAACACTTACTTAGCAGAAGAAAATCCTAAATTCAGAAACTCCATCAAAGAATTAGCCAACTACATAGCAACCACACCCGACTTATATGAATCACTAGATGAAAACAGGATCCATCAAATTAAAGGCAAAGATAAAACAAAACTCACCTGAAGCCACTCAATACCAAAAATTATATAATACCCATATACGATACAGGATAGAATCCATACAAAACATACCAGATGAAGACTTAAAAAAAACATTACTAGAACAAGGATTCATCTAAAAAAACAGTACAATATTTTTTTATATGCAGTAAATTAATAATAGATTAAATTCTTTCACCCATGTACCCGGATATCCCCCACTAGAATCAATGGAAATATACCAAGGACACGACTTAGCCATCCGAAAAAATGAGAAAAACGATTACTACTGCTGCCAAACCATAGGCGTAACCCACAACCCTTATAAAATATGGATCCTCGACTGGTACCATGACCAAATCAACTTCCCCCAACAAGTTAAAACCGTTAAAAAACTATACCACGGCCCCATAACACCCATATGGCAAGGCATAAACTGGAATGTAACAAAAATTGGAATAGAATCAAATGCTTACCAAGTAGCACTAGCACAACAAGTACTAGACACTGGAAACTATCCCATAACGGAAATTACCAATATTAAAGATAAAAAAACCCGAATAACCGCTGGTAGCGTAGACTATGAAAACCAATTAATAATGGTACCCGTAGACCATCCCCACTACGATAAATTCCTAAACGAATACGTTTCATTCGACGAGGGCGAACACGATGATATACTAGACGCAGATGATATAGCACGCAGACTAATCCTCACAAAAGAAGACAACCCCTACGTAGAACTACCCATGTGGAACGTAAGAGATAAATATCTAAACTTTTAAAATTATAAAACCCATAGAATTCATGAAGTCAAAAAAATATTTTGCTATAAAATTGTAATTACAAAAATATTTTACTCTGATAAAAAAAAACAGAAAAAAAGAATTATATATAGATATTTAGTAAAAAAAATCAAATAAACTAACCCTTCTTTTTTTATAAGTAAAATGTTTTCTGAATATTACCTAAAATAATACTCGAGTCATTAGCGGGATAATAAAGATAATTACCCACCAAAACCAGGTTACCATTACTATTAGTTATCGTATAATTACCCTCCCAATCCGTGTCCACTCCAGTGATAGTGAAGGTACCCTTCAAAATATGCCCATTATTCGTGAAATAAGATGAACCATTCCAAGCACTACAACTCATATTCATATTACCATTAAAAATACTACTAAACATGGCATCCTTCAAATTATTCTGATACAAACCAATAAGTGTACCCGGGGTTACTTTAATCATATCAATATGACCCGTTACATGTAAACCACTACTTATATAATCCAGTGGAAAAGAAGTGTCATTAGCACCACCCGCTAATATCATTAACATGTTAAAATCATGACCAGAACCATTAACCGTGTAATAACCACCCAAACTACTGCCATTAGCATAATTAGCTGGAATCAAAACATGACTACTATAATCATACTTCATCTCATTAAACAATAAACCACTAACAGCACCATCACTATACTCTAAAACACCAGCAACGATTAATATAATAGCTAATATGGTTAAAGTTAAATATTTCCTTTGCAATTAAATATCACACCTACATATGAGTATAACTATATTTAAAAAAAAAATTGAAAAAAAGATTAAAAGGGAGATTTTTTAGACTAATTCTGCAATAGTTTGACTAAGTCCGCCAGGCGTCGTTATATTAACAATGAGATTACCATTACTATCTTCGGTAAATAATAATTCATTGAATGCGTTAGTATAGGTTGTATTAACATTTGGAGCAGTCATACTTATAGTTCCCCAAGTACTAGTTACATTACTTGGTAAAGGACCTATAGGCATGTTTAAAGATGTTAAATTATAAAGTGGATCACTAGTTGGTGGTGTTGTACCGTTACTCCATCCTCGGACAGTTAAATTTAAATTACCATTACCACTATTATTAGGATTAAACAATCCAGTCCAAGTGTCTATTCTAAGAACAGATCCAACCGGTAAAGGAGTGTCATTATATCCGAGTAAACTACTCATATCAAAAGTTTTATTTTCACCAGGTTTAAGCCAAGCTTCACCATAATAAACCTGAGTAGTATTATTAACTGTAGTGTCATTTAAAATGACAAACTCTACATGTGTCCAAGCTTGAGTGTTATTGTTATAAAAATCGATTTTAGTACCGTTCTGAGTTAAAATGTTAGCAGTAGTATTACTTCCCCCCATCATCATCATTATCGCTGCAAC
This sequence comes from Methanobacterium sp., assembly GCA_015661405.1. Lineage (GTDB taxonomy): Archaea > Methanobacteriota > Methanobacteria > Methanobacteriales > Methanobacteriaceae > Methanobacterium_A. Next base: position 2,729 of record JACWMK010000076.1, on the reverse strand, counting down.
AGCTCCAATAATTATTAGAACAACCGCAACTATTAATATAATGACAGGAGTCCTCATAATATAGTTACCACCTTATAACCAACTATGGCCACAAATACTAGTAATAAAGGTATTATAGCCACGTTAGCTCCTTTCAAAAATGATTGAACTGATTTCTTCTCTGCTTCTGAACTCAAAATCTCCTTAAGAGCCAAGAAAACTATTAATGATACAACTGCGATTATACTTAAAGTCATTACCTCAGTGGTAGTGACCGTAGTAGTGGTAGTTGTTACAGTGGATATCATGATAAAAAAGTATCCTACTCTTCATATATATAACTTGTGATTTAATTCCCATTTAAAAGAGATTAACTAAAAAAGTACACATTACCTTAAACTAACCTAAAATTCAGTGACAAAGCTCACATCAAACATTAAAGCAATACATCTTATCACAGTAAATCACAAACCATACCACATTCTATCTGATAATATTGGAATGATCAGGTATCACCAATCACAAATAACTTAACAATAAATATAACTTATACCGTGCCATTACCCACTGGCCCAGTTGAAGAAGCACTCACGTTAAGCCATAAATGAAGTGACCGGTAAACATTACTATCATCCGGCAATTTATATAACATGAAATCCATCTCTCTCGAACCCGGTTGACCTGCCGTGAAATTAAAAGGAATCATCAATGTTTGCCCATTATTCAAAGTAACCACCTCATCCATCTGTACAACACCACCACTCGTCACTACCAAATGATATGATGCTTTCTTATTCTCATGATTCACAATACCAATAAGTAAACTACCATTCTCACCACTAGTTAAATTAGTTGGATAATCACTAGCCATACCATTTGGACCTAAAATATAAAACTCAGTAAAAGACTCACCCACTTTAGGCTCCACCACAACATACACTGTAGCAGACACCGCCACTAAAATCGATAAGATAAGAATCACTGATAAAACTTTACCAGTTCTAGATTCCCCGGAGAAACTCCCACCGACACTTTTAAAGAAACCACCAAAATCAACAAGGAAACGACTCTCACTCGCAGTTAAACGTCTCCTCAAATAAGCCACCGCTACCAATAAAATAGTTAAACTACTCAAAGATAATAAGATAGGATCCAAACGAATACCATAACTAGTATAATTCAAGGCTAAACCAATCAACGGAGTAACTGCAATACTCAAACCAAAACTCAACGCTAAACGCTCAACACCATCCAAATCACCCTGCTTCGGAAACAAAGCAGCTATAAGAGCATAACCAGGTAAAAAAAGAACTAAAAACAAACCTAAAACTGTACGAGGAACAGTCCCACTCAAAACAGGCAACAAAATAAATAATACACTAAGAATAGTAAAGAATCCAATTAACACTAAATCCCAGGCATAAAAACCCTTATTATCTTTTATTTTCTTTTTCTCATCCTTAACAGGTTCAATTTTACCATCAGATTCTATTTTCTCATTAATTTTAGATCCCGAAACCTCCACCTCTAACTTATCAAGGAGCTTCTGACCCAAATCCTCCCGTTCAACCAAAATCTGCTTCTCATCAAAACCCACATCCTCCTTAATCCTATCCAAAAACGCACTTCTAAAAGCAAATCTACGACGAATAAAAGCAGCAATTATTAAAATAAATGTCAAAACAGGTATAACCACAAACATGGCAATCGAAGTAGGATTAAAAACCGATAAAAGACTAACACCCACCGTTAACAATAAACTTAACACCATACTATAAATAACACGCATAACCACACCCATACGATAAAGAAGAGGCTTCAAAACAGCTAAAAATGAATAACCTGATAAAAATAATAACAATAAAAAATAAGGAACAATATTAAATGGATACTTATCCAATACTGGAATACTCAGCCAAGTCACCGAAGCAACAGTTAAAACAAGAACAAATAAAAGATCACGATAAGATGGTTTAATCATAATTATAAATACCCCATAAAGATAAATTTTTTTGAAATATATAAAAAGTATATACATTACTTAATATAAAAGACTCAAGTAAAAAATTTTAATGAAAATATTTTTACTATAACATCAATAAGACTATTATATAATAATAACTTGTTCATAAGTGGTATATAAAAAATGAAACTCTCACCAAATACAACAATAGAAGTAGCCAAAGATGTAGTATCCTGCGATCTAGTTGACGAAGCAGCCATACTCAACCTAAAAACGGGTATATACTACGGATTAGACCCTATAGGAGCACGCATATGGAATCTCATCCAAAAACCCCGACAATTAAATGAAATATTAGAAACACTACTAAACGAGTACGAAGTCGAAAAAAACCGTTGTCAAGAAGATTTAATAGAATTACTAGAACAACTCGCCGAAAAAGAACTGGTAACGATAAAATGAGAATAGAAGATTTGGAATGAAAATATTAACTAATTTTTTGAAGCAGTCCCGGGTAGATCAAAAACTCCTCATAACAACACTCCTCTCCATGATCACGATCCGATTGAAACTATATTTAATCCCATTTAAACGTATACAACGATCAATGGAGAGAAGTAACAACAAAACAAAAAACAATATTCCCGTCCACAAATTAATCTGGGCCGTGCAAACAATAAGTAATTATATACCCCAAGCAACCTGCCTCACCAAAGCATTAACCGCACAAAAATTACTTAAAAAATACGGTTACTCAAGTCAAATTAAAATCGGCGTAGGAAAAAAT
>JACWMK010000075.1 GCA_015661405.1 Methanobacterium sp. | reverse complement strand
TTAGCACAGCAAATTTTAAATGAAGGAAACTATCCTATCCAAGAGATTACCAGTGTAAAAGATAAGAAAACCAGGATTACAGCCGTTAGTGTAGATTACGAAAATGGAATGGTAATGGTCCCAGTGGATCATCCATTATATCCCACTTTTTTGAATGAATATGTCAGTTTTGATGAAGGAGAACATGATGATATGCTTGATGCTGATGATATCGTTAGAAAACTAATTTTAAACCCTAACGAATACATTGAATTACCCACATGGTAAAAAAAATAATTTATTGATTATAATAAAAATTATGTTCATGTATCTTGTTTTAAAAGTTTGGTTGCTATTATTCCAAGGTAACTCCCGATAACTGCAGAAAATAAGTATCCCACAATTAAACCAATAATAACACTGATTTGAATATAATAACTTCCAGGTATGTTAATATGATAAAAATATGTGTTTAATATGGAAATTATTATATAAACTATTCCTGTATAAATTCCATATTGAATCTTTTTTTCTTTAGCCAATAATATAGTAACAAAAGATCCAATCACCACAGAAATTACACCAACTAAAAAGGTAATTAACCCAAAAGGAGTGGAGCTTAGATGAAAACCTGTCATTAAATTTAACAACCCACTACATAATAATGCAATAACAAATCCAGCGATGACTGTGAGGATAGGGCTAAATCCATTGTACGTTTTATCAGTCATTTGTCCCAACATCCCACCAAGACTAGCCAGTAAAAGAATCGTAATAGTGGCGAAAATAGTCGTATAAGCAGTAGTAAAAGTATATTTATTTAGAGCAAAACCAATTGGTACTGTCAAAAATATTAATAATAATATTATAATTATCCCTTCAAATAATCCATACCTCATATTCCTTTCTTTAGCAAAATAGGTAGCTATAAAACCTCCAAGTATAAATGAAACAATTATTAAATACGTTCCAAACCAAGAATACTCGGGAAGCACTAAAACAGCCCCAACCCACCTAGTTACACCAAAACCGTTAATTCCTATAAGCCGCAAAATGTAACATGCAATAACTCCCAAAAAAATAGATACAATCGGATGAAACCTCATAAGACTCATAACCTCCATTAATATGACTTAATTTTTCGAAATCAAATTTTAATTAGTTGATTTTCATATTATAATATTCTCTTTAACTTTTATTCATAAATATGACTTCAATATTCATCAAAAATTATACAATAATACATGTTAACATCTGGAAACACATTTTATTGCTAAAATTAATTTGTAAAATGAAAAAAAATCAATAACCTTCACCCGGTGGTGTTCCACCTGATTCAGTTCCAGTATCAGATCCGGAATATCCTCCTCCTCCATACGTATTGGCAAAACTGTTACAATCTTTAGAAAATTGTTGTGCGTCATAAGGAATTTCACCCGCAATTTGACCTATAATATGAACTACTGTAATCTCTGGCCCGGGGAAAATTGAATAAGGTGAGAAAGAATTGGGCTGATGCCCACTAGTTGACGTAGATGTAGCATTTGTTGGAATCGGGAAAAGAGGAGGAAATTCAGGTGTATGATGATCAGTATCATTACCTATGGGGTAGTAGGGGAGTTGTGGATTGCTTGTTGTGATTAGCCATAGTGCGTAGCTATCTGTCAGCCAACTATAAGGATAGTTGAGTATGAGTGTGATGGTGTTCCATTGTCCCGGTGTTAGGATGCTTGTAATGTCCGGGTCCGGTACTGCCACCATCCCAGGCAGCCAACCCGTGTCGGGTGGGTTCTGATTAAAACTAAGTGATTCTCCGTTTTCTGATGACACTGTTAGTTCACCCGCAATCCATATAACGCCTGATGGGTTCATATCAGGCCATCCTGTACCCAGCCAGCCTCCATTAGTAATATAAACCTGTCCTGTACCATTCCAATAAAAAGTGTAAGAGGATACCCACGGATTAAATTCATACCAACCCATTGTCAATTCCATAATCGGATATGCCCAAGGTAAACCTACCCCGCAGAAATCGTTGACTGTATTAATATCATGTACAATACCGGTTTCAGGGTCAATGACTAAGAAATCACCATCATCATAAACAGATTTAATTATAATATAACCGTCATCAAAGAATCCTTCAACTGTTGAGCTGTTACTCAAATAATCATTTAAAAGGTCCATTGTCACCGAACCGAACTCACCATCAAGACTATACGACTGATAATTAACATCATAAAGACTATTCATAATAGTATATTCCATTGGTGAAATAGAATAAGAAGTAATGAAATTAAACAACCTTATATTATCCGGCGTACCCACCACAGTCATACCCATACCCTCATCACAATCCAAAGTTAAATATACTTCATATGGATCCTCACAAACAGATACTATTATTGGACTAGTGCGGCTCCAAGTTACATTACATACTCCTGAAATATTATCCGCAAGCTCATCATGAACGTTCTCTACCATTAAAGCTGTTAGGAAAGATTCATAAGCCGCACCTATGCCTGCAGTCATGTTTGTGTAAATGGAGGATTGATTAAGCCAGTAATCGTATATATCCTGTGTCACGTCAGTTGTGGCTATCGCGAAACTCTCCACACCCTCAAATGGAGTGCCTTGATATATTATTTCACTGGACCTGCTGATATTATTTCCAGGGAAATCAAGATTAGTCACATCATCAGTATCTGGATCAGTAACATTCAAATCCAAACCCGGCAGCCCAGGATAGGATATAGTAACCGTGAGAACATCATTACCTGTGCCATCACAATTATAAATATAATTTTCTAATACAATATTCCCATCAATAATCACCTGCAATTCATCAGTCGGGGCAGAGACACCCGGTATATTAGTAGGACTCCAAACAATACCAATCCAAGTAACATTATTATTTAAAGGTATATTGTAAATGATGTTAAGTGGCTGGCCAGTCGAATTATCAATAGCCGTACTGGTAACATTTAAAACCGCCACACCTTTAGATATTAATCCTGTGATGTTAATAGTTTGATTGTCAACGGATGCTGAAACTGTAACATTCTCCGGTTGCGTAGTATTCAAATTCAATATAGTCGTAGCTTGACCCTCAAGTGTATAAGCTTGGTTAATAATAGTTCCATAGTTTGTAGTGAAGTTTACCGGCGTTCCATCTGGAATAAAACCCTGAGATAAAATATCTACACCATCACTATTATGGGTTAAATCCGCTGTTACACTGGTATTTCCGCCAGAATTAGTTGGTGAAGCATTTACACTTAAAATCAACCATGGATTAGAGTTAACAGTACCGTTAATATTGTCAATATCATTTTGAATGGTTGATGGATCATTATTGGAACCCCACCAATTATCAGTTGCGTTTACTGTGCCTATTTCATTTATAAGTCCGTAGGTATTATTTGTTATTCTGTTGAATTGTATTATGTCTGTTGAGTTATTAGTTAAAATGCCGCAATAATTATTAATCAAAGTACTGCTTGTAATGTAATCATTAGAATATTCTGAATCAACTCCATAATTATTTAAATTGATTATATTTCATATTTTTTTTATTGTTCATTTTGTTACTTCGTAATATACGGGTTTAACGAAGCAGAAATAATACATTATAATCGATAGTGATATCAGAATATGAAAGAAAATTTCATAAAATTCGAGAAATAACCATTAAATCCATCAATTGGGCTATATATAACGATAAATTTATATAGTATTTTCATTATTGCTTGTAATTGAAATCTATTATGATTAAAAAATTACTATATTAAAAATAATAATAAATATTTTAATAAAATTTGATTTGTATTTTTACTAAGACATATATACATTTCTAATTCTGTAAAAAAAAATCTAAAAAAATAATTGAATTATTTTAATATTAATATATGGCATTAAGATATTAAGTTATTTAAATTAGTTTATTTTAGTTCCAATTAGTTTTAAATTATATTGAGATAGATAAAATGGGATAAACATAATAGATTAGGTGATGCTATTGAATTATGAAAAGTTTTACTTCAATAAAACCAAAGAAGGTAAAACAAGTATATATTCCTAACATACTTGAAGCCGCAAACATCAAGAGGTGATATATAGAATTAACAATAGGAAGGTATCCAAATAAAAACAATTATATACTAAAGTTTTATATCTTAGTAGAAACAACTTTCTACTAGTAGAAATTTACTTGTAGAAATCTACTAATATAATAACAAACGGTGATTATTTATGGCAAGACCAATAGCTCCAACTCCTGTACTCAAAGGTAAGGACGCAGAAAGATTCCTGAAGAAAATGAAAGAACCTCCAAAAAAAGGAGAAGTTAAATTCCTCAAAAAGGCCATAAATGCTTACAAAGAAAATCCTTTCTAATTTTCAATTTTAATATTATTCTACTTAACTCTGTTCTATTTTAAGTATGTCTAAATACATTTGAACTGTTCTTCTTTTTCCATCATGTATAAACTCAGTAAAATATCTTTTTTCATAAAAACCAACTGAATCAATATATGCATCTACTGAAACATAACGGATGCCAATATACTCACTTAATGTGAAGGCCCGCCCAACAATAAGTAATATCAAATTAGTAGCTACACCCCTATTTTGGTAAGGATTACAAACTGCTAAGCGCCCTATTTTAACAGCTGGAAACTCTTTGTACGGGATTTCTTTATTCTCAAAAATCTCCAAGTCATTAGTGTTTATTTTTATAGAATCAGCTGATAAAGTGAAATAAGCAATAATATGCATATTGTATCTGCATAGGTAAGTTACACTTATCTTTGCATTCATCTGGTTAAGAGCATCTTCCTTTATAAATTCATTTAGATCTTTATCTCCACAATCAAAACTCCCTATATCATCATCTCGAGTCAATTTCTGTATGTTTATACTGGATAATTTTATAGAACTCATTTTACTTTACCTTTAGCCTATAAGTATGTTAATTTATTCTAATTCTTTGATCTACTTTTAAAGAATAAAAAATTATACTGATATAAAATCCAGTATGAAATTTTAAATACTTTTTGAATACTTCATATAGAAATATTCTAGATGTGATAAAAAATTTATAATAGTATGAGAAATAAATCGGGTTTTCAAACCATCAAAATTAAGAATATTTGGCCAGAAAATTGATCCATTTTTCATAAATTAGTTATTAATTTTTTTGAATAATATATTTACTAAAATATCTCATTTTATAGTTAGTATAAGGATATACTATAGGAAAACCTTTTATATGTTAAACTATATATTAGGATTAACTATTTTTAGATTTAAACCTCATATAATCAACCATACGGCTAAAGATAGTTGCGTTTAACGAAGTTCAGTTTAAAATGAACATTTAAGTATCATAATTAATTTTGTATTAAAAAAATTGATAATGGATTAGCTACATAATACTATTTAACCAGATTTTTTTATAATAAAGTCTGGTTGATAATATAAATTTTTGGTTTTGGATTTTTTTAAGTGAAGAATAGGAGTTGGTTTACATAGAGTTTAAAGAATTGTTGATGGCTAGATATGCTACCAAAAAGTTTGATGGCAAGAAAATTGATGAAGATACTGTAGATGGAATATTAGAGATGATACGTTTTTCACCATCTGCTTTAGATATTCAACCATGGAAGGTTAAAGTCATTACAGATGATGATACTAAAAAGAAGTTATCCGCTGCTTCATTTGATCAGCCTCAGATAATGACTTGCTCTCATTTACTTGTGTTTTGCGCTAATACGGATCTAGTTGGTAATGGAGATAAATTAATTGGTATGATGAAAGTTGATGGTGTGCCTGAAGCAAATCTTAAGTTATTAGAGGATGCTAAAAATAATTTCATCAAATTATTCGAGGATAAAGGTTTATATGAGGCTCAGCATAATGTATTTATAGCTGCTACTACTGCTCTTTATGCAGCTAAATCATTGGGTGTTGATTCGTGTCCAATGCAAGGATTTGACCCGAATGCTTACTCTGAAATTCTAGAGATTCCTTCGGATATTGTACCAACTATTATAGTACCCTTAGGTTATCCTGCAGATAAGCCTAATCCTAAAATGAGATTCCCTAAAGAAGATATATTCTTCTAAAAATCCATTTTTCTTTAGTCTTAAAATTTTTTTAAAAATTATATTCATTTTTTTTAAATTTTTTTTAGGTGATCTATTCTAACCAATGAATTGCTTACTATTTTATTAATTTATTTACTTTTTTAGAAATTTTATAATTATTAATAAATTTTTTAATAAATTTACATGTTATTCGACAAGATTTTGATAGTTAATTAGATAATCTTAAATTAAACTATAAATGTTTTAGGTTTTGTATAAATCAATGTATTTTGTATTGTTTGGTGTATATGAACTCTTATTTTTTTTACTGAATTTTTTAATTATTAGTATTTTTATTAATTATTAATAAAGTAGATAATTAGAATATTAAATTAAAACGTATGATAAATATAATTTTAAAACCTTGATGATTAAATATAAAATATAATTTGATAATAAAAAAAAAGGAATTTTAATGAAATATGTTTATTGTTATCGAAATTATAAAGAAAAGTTTCCCTAAACTCATTAATAGACCATTTTTCCGTATTATGATACTGTTTATCGCAGTTATATCGTATGGTACTATAGGTTTTCATTTAATCGAAAACCATAACTGGACTTTGTCTCTTTACTGGACATTTGTTACAGTGGGAACTGTGGGTTACGGTGATTATGTTCCGAAAACACCTCTAGGAATGTATTTTACTATTTCATTAATAGTGCTAGGTATTGGAACCTTTGCATTAGCAATAGAAACTATTATTGAATTAATTACAAGTGAACAGAATTTAAAGATTATGGGATTGATTAACGTGAAAAGATCAAAGCATATTGTCATTTGCGGCTGGACAGAAAGTACAGTGGAATGTATAAAAGAAATTGGAAATAATAGTGAAGTATTTGTACTAGATATAGATGATGATGTTCGTAAAAATGCCTTGAATAATGGTGTTAATTTCATTCATGGGGATCCAACTAGGGCCAATGACCTTAAAAACGCTAATGTTAAGGGAGCCAAAGCTGTGATTATTGCATTGGAGTCAGATTCTCACACCATCCACTGTATATTGGGAGTAAGAGAAATAGATAAAAATGTTAGGATAATTGCCGAGGCTCAGCGTTATGAAAATATAGAACAGATCAAATTGGCTGGTGCAAGCCAAGTAATATCCCCATTCGTGATATCAGGACGTTTAATGTGCAAAAGCATTGAGGGTGGATATGAGGCCCGATTCGTACAAGATGTGCTAGCTGAACACAAAAACAGAGAATTTAGAGAAGTTAATATTGTAAAAAACAGTTATTTAGTAGGTAAAACTGTGAAGGAAGTGGATCTACACCATAAAACTGGAATAGTACTGGTAGGCATAGGGAAGAATGGAAAATTAACCATAGACCCACCAGAGGATATTATTATAGAAGAGGGAGATATAATCCTCGGAATTGGAAAACCTAATGAATTTGAAAAACTGGAAAAAAATGATATACTTGATGAAAATGCATAAAAAGCAACTAATCTAGAAAACATATTTTTATTTTATCTTTAAGAAAAAAAATTTATTATTTTCTCAGAGAATTTCTATAAACCCTTTGATTTTTTTTGATTTTAACTTTTGGGTTTTATAATTTCGGAGATTATCTGAGTTTAAATGTTGAATGCATAATATTTATATGTTTATTGGGTTGATAGGAGTATTATGAAGTCTTTTGAGAATTATTTCATGAGTAAGCAGTATGCTCGTGTTCAAGAACTGGGCGATAAGCTGGCTGAGATTGATCCGCTTATTGATTGGGAGGTTTTTAGGCCAATTGTT
>JACWMK010000021.1 GCA_015661405.1 Methanobacterium sp. | reverse complement strand
TCCTTCCTTCTTAGAACAGGTTTCCAAAATGATGCTATTGAAGTTATGAAGAAAACATTGAAGAATATAAAGGATGAGAAAATACTGGTATCCTGTGCAGGGTGTTATAATACTTTAAAAAATGATTATAAAAAGTTTTTAGGCGCGGAATTGGATGTAATTCACACTTCACAATTATTCAATGAATTAATACAAAAAGGAAAGTTAAAACCGATGAAGTCATCTTTAAAAGTTACTTATCACGATCCTTGTCATCTGGGCAGGCATTGTGGAGAATATCAGGCACCACGTAATGTTATAGAATCCACTGCTAATTTTGTGGAAATGAAAAGAAATAAATTTAAATCACGCTGTTGTGGTGCGGGAGGGGGAGTTAAATCAGCTTATCCTGATACAAGCCTTAAAATTGCTCAGAAGAGAATATTAGATGTTGAAGATATTGATGCTGAATTCTTAGTGACTTCCTGTTCATTATGTATATTAAATTTAACTTCTGCAGTTGAATCACTTAAAAAAGAACACAATTATTTGAAGATTATTGACTTATCAGAATTATTATTAATGGGTCTTAATTATGAATGAATCCATGAATCCATCAGAAATTGATGCTATGAATCGATCCTTCAGTATTTTAGATAGGAGAAGAAGAGCATTAATGGAGAATAAAGAAACAAGCGAACTTAAAGATGTGGTTAAAAAGATTAGAGAATATTCTATATCTCATCTGGAAGAACTTCAAAAGATAGCGATTAAAAAACTGCAAGATAATGGAGTTGAAGTCTTCGTTGCTGAAGACTCAAAAGAAGCCCTTAATACTATTTACAATATAATAGGTACTGAAAAGTTGGTTGCTAAATCCAAGTCTAACACTGCAGGGGAGATTGAACTTCTCGAGTTCTTGGAAAATAAAGGAGTCGAGGTGCTTGAAACAGATTTAGGTGATAGAATTATACAATTTACACCTCAAAGATTGTCCTCCCATCCCATTGGCCCTGCATCCCATTTGACAATGGAAGCAATCGCTAAAATAGTTTCAAAGAAATTTAAACAGGATGTGAAGGCTGAACCTCGGGAAATCCAGGATATAGTACGTAAAAACGTTTTAGAGGAGTTAAGTCGATGCAAAGTAGGTATAACAGGAGCTAATTCTTTAGCTGCTGAGGATGGTTCACTGATAATGGTGCACAATGAGGGGAATATTACCTTAGTTTCCATGTTGGATACTCATATTATAATCGTGGGGATTGATAAATTAGTTAGAACCATTGAAGAAGCAATCTCTGTAGTTAAACTGGAAACTATTTATGCATCTGGAAAAACTGCTCCCGCATATATTAACGTGGTTTCATCCCCTTCTAAAACAGCCGATATAGAACAAATACATTTAAATGATATGTACGGAGCTAGTAGAGTTGTGGTCGTTCTTTTGGATAATGGTCGAAGTAAAGCCTTAAAGGATTGTCCAGAATGTTTATTATGCATTGGCTGCGGTAGCTGCGTAGTATCTTGCCCCATTTATAATGTATTGGGATATGAATTTGGATATAGGCGACACTTAGGTGGTAGAGGAGTAGTTTTCAGCAGATTTGTAAAGGATAAGAAAATATGTTTACAATCAGGACTTTACACTTGTACATTATGCGGGCATTGTACAATAGATTGTCCTTTAGAAATTCCCATTAATCATTTAATTGAAGAATTGAGGAGAGAATCTGTTGATTCTGATATTTGTTGTGAAGAGCATCGGAAAATTGCAGATAGAATCAAAGATTCAGGATCACCTTTTTTATGATTACTTTATTAATCATCATGATTTTTTATAAGACTTGAAGATAAATTTAAGATAGATTTTAAATATAAAGGTTGATAATTTGTTTAATAAGCAGGAGGTATTTGAAATTGCTTCTATTAATTAGTCCAATAAATACAGATGAAGCATTGGAAGCTATTGAAGGCGGTGCCGATATAATTGACGTTAAAAATCCGAAAGAAGGATCTCTTGGAGCTAATTTTCCATGGGTAATTAGAAGTGTAAGGGAATTAACCCCTAAAGGCATGCAAGTCAGTGCAACACTAGGAGATATTCCCTATAAACCTGGAACAGTAGCATTAGCTGCTGCAGGGGCAGTAGTGTCTGGTGCGGATTATATAAAAGTAGGATTATATGGAACTAAAAACTATAATGAAGCTTTGGAAGTAATGGAGAATGTGGTGAAGTCTGTTAAGGATTTAAATGAAGATACCCTGGTAGTAGCCTCTGGTTATGCAGATGCATACCGGGTGGGTTCAATTGATCCAATAGAAATACCAAGAGTTGCCAATGATTCCGGTGCGGATTTAGCCATGGTGGATACAGCAGTTAAAGATGGTAAAACATTATTTGATTTCATGGATGATGAGACTATTCTATATTTCACTAGTGAAACTCATGATTATGGGCTTAAAAGTGCATTAGCAGGATCAATTAAAGAAGAACAACTTCAAAAACTCGCCGAGTTAGGTTGTGATGTGGTAGGAGTCCGAGGAGCAGCTTGCATTGGCGGTGACCGTAACTCTGGACATATTGATCGAAGCGCCGTAGCTAGGTTAAAACAGATAATTGAAAACTTTTAAATCATGAAAGATATTTAATAATAAAGAATTAAAATAATAATATATTTTTAAAGGGTTGTGAAATTAGAAATGTTCTCTGAAAAGTTAAAAAAAGCACCAGAAGGATATACTTTCGATGATTTTTTATTAATTCCTTCTGCTTCTTCTATCGAACCGAAAGATGTGAAAACTAAAACTAGAGTTTCCCGAAATTTAGAAATAAACATCCCTATTATAAGTTCAGCTATGGATACCGTTACCGAAGCTGATATGGCGATATCAATGGCTCAAGAAGGTGGTTTAGGAGTTATACACCGGAATATGACTATAAGTGAACAGGTGGAAGAAGTTAAGAAAGTTAAACTTTCAGGTGACCTCACTATAAGAGATGTTATCACTATACGACCCAATGCATCCCTAAAGGAAACCAATGAAATAATGGACAGGGAAGGGATTAGTGGACTTCCTGTGGTTCAAAATGAAGAAATAATTGGAATAATTAGTAGAAGGGATATAAAACCTATACTAAATTCAGGTTCCATGCGAAAAGTTAGAGAAATTATGACGGAAAATGTAGTTACCATTTCCGAATCCACTACACCAGAAGAAGCCTTGGATATTGCTTATGAAAATAAAGTGGAACGATTGCCCGTAGTTAAAAATAATCTAATTGTAGGTATTGTTACAATTAGAGATATTTTGGAGCGTAAAAAATATCCTAATGCTGCACGTGATGAAGAAGGCAGATTTCTGGTTGCTGCAGCTACCGGACCATTTGATTTAGAGAGAGCTATAGCTTTAGATAAAGCAGGTGCAGATATTATTGCAGTGGATGTTGCACACGCCCATAAACCAGATATTATAAGGTCTGCGAGAAAGATAAATGAAAATATTAATGCAGATTTGATTATGGGTAATATAGCTACTAGGGAAGCTGCTGAGGATATTATAAGTGGAGATGTTGATGGACTTAAAGTTGGTATTGGACCTGGATCAATTTGTACTACTCGGATAATAGCTGGAGTAGGTGTACCTCAACTCACTGCCATATCAAATGTAGCAGACTTAGCCAAGGAATATGATATACCCGTAATTGGTGATGGTGGTTTAAGATATAGTGGAGATTTAGCGAAAGCTATAGGTGTGGGTGCTGATGCTGTGATGCTTGGAAGTTTGCTTGCTGGAACTTATGAAGCGCCTGGTGAGGTGGTTATTATGAATGGTCGTAAATATAAGCAGTATCGGGGAATGGGTTCATTAGGGGCTATGACTGGTGGTGCTGGTGCTGGAACTGATCGTTACTTCCAAGAAGTTAAAGGACCTATGAAACATGCTAAACTTGTTCCTGAAGGAGTTGAAGGAGTAGTACCTTATAAAGGAGCAACAAGTGAAATATTATTCCAGCTAATTGGTGGTCTTAAAGCTTCAATGGGTTATACTGGAGCAGATAATGTTAAAGAAATGCAGAAAAAGGCTAAATTCGTTAGAATCACATCTAGTGGTATAACTGAGAGTCATCCTCATGATCTTTTAATAACTAATGAAAGCCCTAATTATCCAACCACACGATTAATGTGAACTAAATTTTCTTTATTTAGAAAATTAATTCATATTAAATTTATTATAATCCAAATCTAACTATTTTTTTATAAATTAAAACATTTTATCTGCTGGAATTATTTATGAAATCATGTATAATTTTATGTGGTGGATGGGCTAGGAGAATGGGTCAAGATAAAGGACTAATGATTTTCCATGATAAACCCATGATTATTCATGTTTTAGACACAGTTAAAATAATTGCTAATGAAATCATATTAATTTTAAGAGATAATAACCAGTTAGAGAAGTATCAAAAAATTTTATATTCAAGAGAAAATTTAACAATCCATACAGACTTAATTAAAGATCAAGGACCCTTAGGTGGGATTTACACTGGTCTTACATATATAAATTCCAGTTATGCTTTGGTTATTCCCTGTGACTCTCCTTTTATAAAAGATTCTTTCATCGAGAAAATATTCAGTTTTATGATTAACGAATATGATGTTGTGGTTCCTCAATGGCCTGACGGATGTTTAGAACCATTACATGCAATTTATCATAAAAGAAATGTTAAAATAATAAAAGAACACCTTAATGAAGGGAAGAGAGACGTTAAATCATTACTAAACAAATTGAAGGTTAAATATGTTAAAGTGGATTCATTGGATGAGACTGGTAGATCCTTCCGGAATTTAAATCAACCTGAAGACCTCAAAATAAAATAAGATTTTATATTTCAACAATATTATATTCAATATTTCTAGATTCCAAAAAGAATATAAAAAATAATTTATGCAAAAAAATGAGCGAAAACCCTCATTAAAGTAAAATTATGGAGTTTGATTTATTTTTAGATTTTAAAATGAAGTTTTGAGAAAAACTATTTTTAGTTAGTTAAAAATTTTTCCCACATTAGTACATTTTTCATCAAAATTTACAATCTCAACTGCACCAGGATTTCTTCCCATCTCAAGGAGGAATTTATTCACTCTTTCAATCATGTCAACGTAGTCGTTTTTATTAATTCGGCAGCCGTTTACAACAGTGAACTTTGGCAGTTCTCCATTCAACTTCTTAAACTCTATTACTGTATCAACCATCTTCCTATATTGTATGAGAGTCAAACTCTCCATCAAATCAACCAACTTAATTTTTTTAGTAACGATCTTTTTTGATGTATATATTTAGAGCACATAAAAAGGTTACTATTAATGTCAGTTTAAAGTTTTAAATAGTTCTAATTAATACTTTAGTTAAATTAGTCCTCTATCTCCACTTTAGCATTAGGATCAAATGGGTTGGTTCTAATGGCTAAGGAAAATAGATAAGGATATTCAATCATTAAATATTCCATATATTGGAGCCATTCATTGATTAAAAGTTTATAAGCTCTTTCTATATCAAGTTCTAAATGTTCATAATCTGCTCTTGGTAAAACTTTTAAATCATTTCTTTGCTCCAATTCTTCTGTAAGATGGAATACTGCCCTTAAAAGTTCTGTGAAAGTTTCATGTTCTAACAAGCTAGGATTTTCCAGTAAAACTAATAAAAATCTTCTTTTATCTATCAAAAAGTGTTTCAAATATTCTAAAAATTCAATTGACTTTTCATTATCTATGATACTTAAACGATAATTATAATTCCTTATTTGTCTAGATGCATCTATAAAATGTGCACGAGACCATTCATCAGATACAATAAGATTTTTTCTAATATTTTCTACTTTAGAATCGAATTCAGATATATTTTTAACCAGCTGGATTCCAACTTCACTGAAAAAAGTTCCAATAACCATGTTAAGCTTCTCTAAAAGGATAGTCTTATCACGTTCGCTGATAGCACTCTCTATAACGAGTACTACAAATAATACTTCTATTGGTAAAAAAGCAATATCGATAGCTAAGTAAAAAAATAAATCACGAGAATCATGAAAAATAGCAAAATTAACCCCATAAAGTATTATTGATATTAAAACGAGCAAAATACCTAATCGAACTCTCCATCCCAAATATTTGCTTATTCTCATTGATTTCCCCTATAGAATGATAATTTAAATTTCATTTTATTTTAACTTAAAAGCAGTTATTATTGTTACAGGATTATTAGCTATCATTAGAGTTCCACGTTCCATTATTCTACCCTTAGAAATAGACACATCAACTACATCTGGATTTAAACCTAAACTTAATAATGTTTTCACGGCTTCAACACGAGTTTCAATTAAAATAGACGTTACAACTATCCTTCCACCATCTCTAAGTTTTTTATACCCTTCTTTTATTATAGAAGATAATTCTCCACTGCTGCCACCTATCATAAGAATATCAAATTTAGGAATATCAAATAGTACTTCCGGAGCAGTGCCTTGAATTATATGCACTTTATTACTAACTTCGTGTATTTCCAGATTTGATTTAGTAATTATTATAGCAGCTGGATTTTTATCTATAGAGTAAACAATTTTAGCTCTCTTAGCAAATTCTACAGTTAACCCACCCGTTCCCGATCCAATATCCACTACTACATCTTTAGGTTTCACCTGGGATTTACACATCACCAAACATCTTATCTCTTCCTTGGTAGGGCCAGGTACGTTCGGATTTTTAATAAAGTTTTCATCGCTTATCATGGAGTATTCCATATTTTTTTTAAAGTTTGATAATATAAAATTAGATTAAAAATTATAATATTAAATTATATTATTTTAAGGTTCTAAAATAAATTTTATATTCATTTAAATTCCTAAATATAAATTTTAAGTTTTTCAATCACTAGATTTTACCCTGCCATCGTTGGTAGAGGTGATTATCAATTTTTAATATATCCAGAATCTTTCCCACTATGAAATCAACCATATCCTTTATATTCTCAGGTTTATGATAAAAACCGGGCATAGCTGGTAAAATCACTCCACCTTCACGACTTATACTCAACATATTCTCTAAATGTATTGAACGAAGAGGAGTCTCCCTGGGAATAATTATCAGATTTCTACGTTCTTTTAATGCAACATCCGCAGCCCTAGTTACTGCGTTACTCGCGTATCCGTTAGAAATTGCAGATAGGGTTTTCATAGTGCAGGGAACAATAACCATTGATTCAAATCTACATGATCCACTGTTAATTGCTGATGTGAGATCATCTGGATCGTAATATTTATTAACTATGGTTTTAAGGTAATTTTCATCAATCCCCATTTCATAATCCAAGATTATATGGGCAGGTTCAGTTACAATAAGAGCAGTATCTATACTTAATTCTTTTAACACTTCAAGGAGTCTGACTCCGTATATAACACCACTGGCACCGGTAATAGCTACTACGATCATAAAATATCACTTTTTATTTACATTTTATATATATAACTATTTAAAGGGGAATATAATCTTTAAATGGGAATTTAGATGCTTTATCAGCATCATCTTCTGGAAGATAAATGCAAACATCTGCATGTTTAAAACGTGCCCCCTTAAGCGCATCCACTAGCATGGAGATATTCCCTAATTCCACTTTACTACCATTCAATGACACTATAGTACTCATTTCATCAAAAGATGGATATTCCGGAATATCTAATATAATATTATCCTCTTGAACATTTAAATCTTCAGAAATCTCTAATTCAATTTTCCTTTTATCCGATTCATTCATCTTAAATAATGTTGCAGGATCATTACTTTCATCTATTTCAATGGAATAAACTGTTTTAAATAAATCCCGATTATCCATTCGCTGCATCATATCATGCACATAACCCTCCTGCGACCTAGCGGCAGCTATAACATCCACATCATCATAATGATAAATAAGATTAGGATTCACCACTCCCCCATCAAAAAGCTTCTTAAGACACCGCCGGAACATGGCGTTTATGATTCTAGTAGTATGATGCTGATAAACACTAGGATACATGAAATAACGAGCCAATAACATGGATTCAGCTGCTTGAACTCCTTTCCTTTTAATCATTAAATGTTCCCCAAGTTCCATATTATAAATGAGTCGCTCTACATCGATAACACCATATGCTACTCCAGTATAATAAGAATCCCTTAGAAGATAATCCATCCTATCAACATCCAATTCTCCAGAAATTATCTGACCCAGAGATCCTTCACCCTTAATTGTTTCTAGAATTTCTTTTAAATCAAAATTCTCTGATAAAATATCTCTTAACTGAGATTTTTTTATTAATTCTGATGTTAATTCTTCATGAGTCCTCATGAACCCTTCAGAGACATGAGAGAATGGACCATGACCAGAATCATGTAATATAGCACAAATCCGGACAATACTCTTTTGATGATCATCTAACAATAAATTATCCGCCAGTCTGGATGCTAGATACATGGTTCCAATAGAGTGTTCAAAACGAGAATGATTAGCTCCAGGATAAACAAGATAAGTGAATCCGAGCTGTTTTATACGTCTTAATCTTTGAATTTGAGGTGAATCAATCAATTCAACCTCTAATTCATTTAAATTAAGATCTCCATGGACACTATCCCTTATAAATTTCAGAATCATCACCTCTAAGAGATTTATCTTTTATAATTATAAACAATCGAATTAAACTACTGTAAATAAAAATTATATGTAGATAATTATAAAAATTTTTAATTATAATCAATAATTTCTATGTTCCTTTTTTCGATAAGTGTTTAAGTCTAGGAATACCATCTATTTCTTTGATAACTCCTATTACTGATTTAGGAATCAGAGATTCCCAATCTTCTCCCATTAGCATTCTCCTTCTTACTTCGGTTCCCGAGTAAATTTCTCTATTAAATAAGGGTGGTTCCGTTACCTTATAACCAGCTTCAATAAATAATCTTTGAACTAATGAATTCCCAGAGTAAACCACTTCAAAGGGCGGAGTTAACATCTCCACTTGAGCCACCCACAATGAATTACAGGATATATCCTGTACAGGTGTTATGTAATAACTAGAAGCAGGTATTCCATGTTCAGTGAGAGCTTTATTTATCATCATAGTTCTCTCACCAGCTGTAAATGGATCTTTAATAGAATGACTTAACTGAGCACTCCCAATACAAATTATAACTTCATCCACTTCTCTCAATATCCTTTTAATAACGTCCAAGTGGCCTTGATGAATTGGTTGCATCCTTCCTACAAGTAATCCTCTCATTTTATCAGCCATTTCTAATCACCAATTTTTTTATTTAGAAGTTTATAATTAATTTTTATATTAATTAATCTATTAATAAATGTATTAACTTGTGATAATAAATTTTTTGGAGCTAAACCAAAAAAAAATAGGACATTCTCAAATAACAGAAATAAATTTTTTTAAAAAAATATATCAACCTTTATTGTTTAACATATAAAACATATATAAAGAATGAAATCTGAATTATAAAAAAAAAATTTTAGATTTAAAGAATAATAAAATCTTTAAAAATAATTCCATTAATAAAAATATTAATTCACTTTAAATAAAAAATTTAATAGTTCTAATTGGTGATAATCTATGTTAACAGTTGAAAACCTATCTAAAACTTATAAAATGAAGGATGGAGCCGAAATTAAGGCTTTAGATGATATTAATCTTAAAGTGAATAAAGGAGAGATAGTGGGAATAATAGGGGTAAGTGGTTCCGGTAAAACCAGCCTCCTGAGAATTCTTCGTGGTGTAGAATCATTTGACACTGGAGATATAATAATGGATGATATTAAGGTTTCATTTGATTCTGATCCTTACGAATCTCTTAAATTAAAGAAAGCCACAGCAATTCATCTCCAGAGATCTTTTGGTTTATGGGCAGAAACTGCATATCAAAATATTGTAAGAAAACTATCCGGTGCAAAATATGGGGATGAATCACTTACCGATTTCCAATTTGCTGATGATGAATTTGGAGAAGAAGCCTTAGAACTATTGAAAGTGGTTGGTTTAGAGGATAAAGCAAATCATTTCGCTCCAGTTCTTAGTGGTGGAGAGAAGCAGAGACTAATAATGGCTAGACAACTAGCCAAAAAACCTAAACTTTTGCTTCTAGATGAACCTGCTACCATGTCATGTCCTCGATCAAAACAGGAAATATTAGATGCTGTTAAAAAAGCAAACCAGGAACTGGGAGTAACTGTTATTTTAGTATCACATCTTCCCGAGATACATAACTACCTTTCAAATCGATTGATACTTATGGAAAATGGAAAGATCATAGATGAAGGATCACCTAAAGATATTATAAAAAAATTCGTTAAGGATATGGAACCACGAGAAGTCCTCCGTGACTCATGTGACGTAGGCGAAGAAATAATTAAAGTTCGTGATTTAAATAGAAGATTCACCCTTTTAAAGGGAGGAAATGTGTTGAATATTGAAGATATTAATTTTGAAGTTAATGAAGGGGAGATTATATCTTTAATAGGTCTTAGTGGAGCTGGTAAAACCGTTCTTCTTAGAATGGTTGCTGGATTAGATCTACCCGATTCTGGTGAAGTTTACTTTAAATATAATAAGGATTGGGTGAATATGCATGAGCCGGGAATCCAGCGAATGAAAATGAGGCGTAAATTAGGATTCATGCATCAAGAATTCGCTCTTATGCATTATGCTACAATTAAAGATCAGATTGCACATAGACTGGGTGTTAAAGGAGAAATGGTGATATATGAGGCTAAAAAGAAAGCAGAAGAACTCGGAATTACTGATAAAGTTTTAGATGTGCTTTATCAGCTCACTGATCTACCAGAAAGTGAAGCTAAAACACGATTAGAACTTATAGGTCTTGAACCTGAAATCTTGAATTCTCTATTTCCAAGTTTCCCGGATACAAAAGTTAAAGAATATGCTGAACCTATTTTTGAGGCATTGGATCTTCCAATGCATTTACTAAATCGCAGATCCTATGAACTTTCTGGAGGGCAGAAAGTGAGAGCCACTTTAGCTTTAGTCTTAGCCTCTCAACCAGATGTATTAATATTGGATGAGCCCTTCGGGGATTTAGATCCTATTACTCTTAGAATGGTTTCAAATTCCTTAAAGAGGATAAATAAAAAGTTTAACTCCACTATTTTAATGGTTAGTCATCATATAGACTTTATTGAAGAAGTAACTACCAGAGCTATAATGATAGAGGATGGAAAACTGGTGATGGATGGTGAACCTCATAAATTATGTCATGAGTTTATTAAAATATGTAAAGCAGATTATCTTAAAGATTTAGATGATTTAAGATTGTTGATGGTGGGAGCTTAAAATTCTATTTTATTTAGGGGATGATTTATAAATGTTTAAAACAATAATTGTTCCTACAGATGGTTCTAAATTTGCTGAAAGAGCAGAAGATGTGGCTATTTCTATTGCCAAAAATTTTAATGGTAAATTAGTGGTTTTACACATTATAGATGAGAAATTAATTTATCCTTATGAGGTTTTAGAGGAAGAAGGTAAAACTATTTTAAGGAAAGCGTCTAAAAAGGCAGAAGAACAAGATATAACAGCTGACACAGTTTTAATAGTAGGTGATCCAAGTCATGATATGTCTAAAATAGTAGAAAAGACAGGGGCAGATCTAGTCGTAATAGGGACACATGGAAAAACCGGATTAGAAAAGTTTCTAATGGGTAGTGTGGCGGAAAACGCTATAAAAACTGTGGAAGTCCCTGTTCTATTAGTTAAATGAAGAATCAAGTTTTATTTGTTAATTATTTATTTTTAATTATTAGTGTATTTTATAACTAAAAAATTGTGATAATTAATTTATTATTTTTTTATATTCCATAAAATGATTTCACCATTTTGTGTAGCTAACACGTTTTAATTGAAATTTTCTCATGATGAGTCTCAATTTAACTTAGAAACATTTACTTATAAGTTAAATATTTATTAAAATAATTTGAAGTGTAATTCCTATTCAAATGTTATTCAATAAGTATTAATTTAGATTTTTCCTCAAGAGGATGATTAATAAGTTTTAATAAGTGACTAACTACCAAATTATAAATATCATTAAAGCTAAATATATAGTGTAAATAAATGTCTTTAGGTTATTGAAGGTGATTTAATATGAAAAAATATAAATGTAAAGTGTGTGGTTATATCTACGATCCTGAAGCTGGTGAACCTAGAAACAAAACTGAACCAGGCACCTCCTTTGAGAATCTTCCTAATAATTGGTACTGTCCCCATTGCGGTGCTGGTTTAAATCGTTTTAGAGCTATTTAATAAACATTTAGAGGTAATTAAAATGGAAAAACGTAAATGTAATGTTTGTGGATACGTATATAATCCGGAGAAAGGTGAACCCGCAACTGATACCGAATCGGGTACCTCCTTTAAGGATCTGCCTAATGAATGGATTTGTCCGAAATGTAAAGCTGGAAAAAATAAATTCCAGAAATATGTTTAAAATCTAAATTTTTTATATTATCTTATTTCAATACAGTTTTTTTATAAAAGAAATGGAATTTGAAGTTTTCTAAGGAGGATAATTAAAATGGATAAATATCTTTGTTTAGCTTGCGGATACATCTATGATCCTGAAGAAGGCGATCCGACTAGTGGAATTGAACCTGGAACTGCATTTGAAGATTTACCTGATGACTGGGTTTGTCCTCTCTGTGGAGTTGGAAAATCCATGTTTGAGAAGATGAAATAAATATAAAACTTTTTTTTATTTATACACATAAATATACAGTTTTTGAAAATTAATGGGAGGGTTCAAATTATGCTTAAAGATAAAATGGTAGAATCATTAAATAGTCAGATGAATGCTGAGCTTTACTCTGCTTACTTATATCTATCCATGGAAGCTTACTTCGAGGCAAATGACTTAAGTGGTTTCGCAAATTGGATGAGGGTGCAGGCTCAGGAAGAAATGACGCACGCCATGAAATTCTATGATTATCTAGTACAAAGAGGAGCTAGAGTGATTTTAACTGAGATAAAATCTCCACCAACTGAATGGGACTCACCAGTGGCCACGTTTGAAAATGTTTATGAACATGAACAGATGGTTACTACTCTTATAAATCAATTAGTTGATTTGGCTATTTCTTTAAGTGATCACGCAACTAATAATTTCTTACAATGGTATGTTGCTGAACAAGTGGAGGAGGAGGAGTCAAGTAGTGGAGTGCTTCAGAAAGTTAAATTAGCTGGAGACAGTCCTAGTGGATTACTAATGCTTGATCAAGAATTAGCTCTAAGAATATTCACTCCACCCACTACCACTAAATAACAAATATACAATCAATCTACTCAAGAACTAAACATTTTATAGATTACACAGAGTATTCCTTTGAATTTAGTTATAATTACATTATAGACTATTTTTTTTGTTTAAAAAGAAATAATTAAATAAAATCTAGAGCATAAATTATAAGTGTTAAAATATTAACCAAGGGGGATAATTTATGGGAGAAAAAATATACGAATTAAAACGTATTAAGAAGGAAGGAATGGGAATGCCACTTATTGGTGATAAATTCCCTAAATTAGAAGTTCAAACCACTCAGGGAAAGATAAAACTACCTAAAGACTTTAAAGGTAGCTGGTTCGTTCTATTCAGTCATCCAAGTGATTTCACACCAGTATGTACCACTGAATTTATTGCTTTCCAATTAAGGATAGATATGTTCGATGATATGAACTGTGAATTAATAGGATTATCAGAAGATCAGGTTTTCTCACACCTAAAATGGATTGAATGGATATCTGAAAACTTTGACGTTGATATAGAATTCCCTGTAATAGCAGACACTGGTGAAGTAGCGGAAAAATTAGGCTTAATACACCCCGCAAAAGGCTCAAACACTGTTAGATCAGTATTTATCATTGATCCGAAAGGAATCATTAGAGCTATAATTTACTATCCTCAAGAACTTGGAAGAAACATTGATGAAATATTAAGGGCAGTTGAAGGATTACAGACCGTTGATGATAAGCACGTAGCCATGCCTGCCAACTGGCCTTGTAATGAAATAATAGGCAAAGGACTCATTATACCCCCTGCTGCAGATATAGAAACAGCCATAGAACGACCATTAAAATATAAGTGTTTTGACTGGTGGCTGTGTTACAGAAACTATTATAAATGGTAAAGGAGGAATTGGAAATGGAATCTAAATTTTATGAATTACCAGCATTACCATACGATTACAAAGCGTTAGAACCATATATATCAGAGGAACAACTCCGTATACATCATGATAAACATCATCAAGCATATGTTGACGGTGCCAATGCACTTCTTAAGAAGTTTGATGCCAGAAAATCTGGTGAAACATTCGATGTTAAAGCCACAGCTAAGGAATTATCATTCCATGTAGGCGGATATTTAATGCATAATTTATTCTGGAAGAATATGGGCTCCGCAGATGAATATGGTGGCGAACCAGATGGTTTAATTGCAGAGTATATTGAAAAGGATTTCGGAAGTTTTGATAACTTTAAAAAAGAATTTTCTCAAGTCGCCATAAGTACTGAAGGTAGTGGATGGGCGGCACTCTCCCTATGTAGAAACACTAACCGTATATTCATCCAGCAGATCGAGAAGCATAACGTGAATTCAATTCCAAGTCATAGAATTATGATGGTTTTGGATGTATGGGAACACGCCTATTACTTAGACTACAAAAATGTACGTCCAGAATATGTGGCAGCCTTCTGGAAAATAGTGAACTGGGATGAAATTAACCATAGAATAAAAGTGTGGCTTGATTCACCGCTATAAAAAAAATATCACATTCTATTTTTTTTAAATAAACTAATTACTTTTTTTAAATTTTATTTTTTTTTATTTGATTTAACTTTTAAATTATTTTTATAAAATCTAAAATTTTTAGATTAAATGTTAATCTTTTTAAGCTAGTAATAATTAATTAAATAACGTATTTTCATTATAATGGTTTAATCTTAAATTCAATTTTTTTTAATGGATAGATTACAATGATCTGGAATAAAAAAGCAGAATGTATGTCTGTAGAAGAAAAAGAAGAGTTGCAGCTTAGAAGACTGACAGAAGTTGTGAAAATAGCCTATGAAAATGTTAATTATTATAAAAAACGATTTAATGAGATGAATGTGCATCCTGATGATATTGAAACTCTAGAAGACATTAATAAATTACCTTTCACTAGTAAAACAGATTTAAGAGATGCTTATCCATTTGGATTGTTTGCAGTTCCACATGATGAAATCGTAGAAGTGCACACCACATCAGGTACAACTGGCAAACCCACAGTATCTGGTTATACTCAAAAAGATCTGGATATATGGGGTGAAGTGATGGCCCGTGCATTAACCATGGCGGGTGCAGGTAAGAAAGATTTAATCCAGAATTGTTATGGTTATGGTCTTTTTACAGGAGGACTGGGTGTTCACTATGGAGCTCAGAAAATTGGTGCTACTGTGATTCCTATATCGGCGGGTAACACTCAAAGGCAGATTCAGATTATGCAAGATTTTGGATCTACCATTTTAACCTGTACACCTTCTTATGCACTTCATTTATCTGATGTGCTTCAAAATAATGGTGTAGAACCTGAAAAGATAAGTTTAAAATCTGGAGTTTTTGGTGCGGAGATGTGGACTGAGGAGATGAGGGAAGAAATTGAGAATAGACTTAATCTCTCCGCGCTTAATGTTTATGGTTTGACTGAGATCATTGGCCCTGGCGTTGCTCAAGAGTGTACTGAAAAGAATGGATTACATATATTTGATGATCATTTCTATCCAGAAATAATTGACCCCGAAAATTTGAAACCTTTATCCTATGATGAGAAAGGGGAGTTGGTTTTAACCACGCTCACCCGTGAAGGTATGCCTATTATAAGGTTCCGTACCCGTGATATCACAACTTTAAGGCGGGAAAAATGTGAATGTGGAAGAACACTTGTTAAGATGGATCGTATAACTGGTCGTAGCGATGATATGTTGAAGATTAGAGGAGTTATTGTATTCCCATCTCAGATAGAGCGTGCTATTCTTAATATTAAGGGATTGGAACCTCATTATCAAATTATAGTTACTAGGCCCCATCATTTGGATGAGTTAGAAGTGCAGGTTGAAGCTTCTAATATTCTATTTTCTGATGAAGTTAAGCATATTGAAGATATTAAAAAGAATATAGAAGATCATATACATGATGAAATTGGATTACGGGTGAATATAACTTTTGTTGAACCTCAAAGTCTCCCTAGGAGTAATGGAAAGGCTGTAAGGGTTATTGATCGTAGAAATCTTTGATAAATTTATCTGAGTTAATAAATATTTTTTTATAAATTTATAATAATTAGGGGTGTAAAAAAAAATGAAGTTAAAACAGATATCAGTATTCTTGGAAAATAGGAAGGGTAGATTATGGAAAGCGTTGAATATTCTTTCAGAGGCAAAAATTAATATTAGAGCTCTTTCTATTGCAGATACGTCTGAATTTGGTATTTTACGGATGATTGTTCCACAACCGAATGAAGCTATACATATTTTAGAAGAAAATAATTTTGTAGTTCAAATAAATGATGTGATAGGTGTGGCAGTTCCTGATGAGCCTGGTGGACTTGATAAAATTTTAGGAATTTTAAATAAATCTGATATTAATGTAGAATATTTATATGCATTTGTAGAAAAAAAAAGAGAACAAGCCATGGTTGTTCTGAAAACTGAGGATATTAATGCTGGAATAAAAGCACTTAAAGATGGAAATATTACAATACTTTCATCTGAAGAAATATATAACTTGTAAAAAAAAACCTTTTCTTTATAATTAAATTTTATCCAAATACTTCTTTTTAATTATATCAAACTCTTCCTGAGTTATCGCTCCCATATCTAGAAGTTCTTTAGCTTTTTTAATCCGTTCAACTGGATCTGCATCATATCCTTCATCTGCATCCTTTACAATTTTTGCTTCAGGCTTTTTATTTATTAAATTTATCTTAGGTTTTCCTGTGCTACCAAAATCATCTGGCCTAGTGTTTATCCTTAAATCTTTTGATTTTTCTACGTTTAGTGATTCCTGTGTTTTCAAGGATTCTTGGATGGGTTTATAAGACGTATTCTCGAGTTTTTCTCCACAGCCTACACAATATTTAGCATTTGGTGGATTCTCTGTTTCACAAGATGGACATATTTGTCCCTTTTCTTCCACACTACGGCTAGTTTTAGGTTTAATTCCCTTTCTTTTTGCTTCTAATCGTCTATTTATCTCTTCACTTGAAACCATTAAGAACTACCTCACATTGCTATAATAATTATTAATCCATTATTTTCTTTATTTACATTCTTTTAAATTCCAGAATTGATTTAATGTACCTTTATAACCCTGTTTAATGCTGTTTCTAGTAAATTCACCCGCTTTAATTAAGGCTTCTTTTAAATTACAGCCTTTATATAAATAGGCCGTAGTAGCTGCAGAATAGGTACATCCGCTTCCATGAGTATTCTGACTTTCCATGAGTTCACCCGTTAAAATATGAATATTACCATCATAAAACACATCATTACCCTTAAGATGTCCTCCAGTAACTACTACATTACATAATTCACCTATTATATGAGCTGCCTCCATTGCATCTGATTCTGTATTTATCTCTATTCCGGAAAGAATTTCAGCCTCGAAGATGTTAGGTGTTGTCAGTTTAGCTAAAGGCAAGAGATATTTTTTAAGAGAATTTGCAATATCCTTTTTAGATAATAAGCCACCAGTTCCAGTAGCCATCACTGGATCTACCACGATATTTAATTGATACTCATCCACCTTTCTAGCTACAGTTTTAATGATGTTAGAAGAATAAAGAACACCTGTTTTAGCATATAATATATTTTCTTCCTCTAAAATAATATCAATTTGTTTTTCAATAAATTCACAGTTAACTGGAAGAATATCATCTAACCTTTTAACATTTTGTGCAGTTAAAGCAGTTATTACTCCTGTTCCATACACATTTAATGCATGGAATGTTTTAATATCATTAAGAACTCCTGCACCGCCCGAAGGGTCAAATCCTGCTATGCTCATGATAGTCATGATTGTTAACCTTTCCGTGTCACTAGCAGTCTCTCTACTCCATGATTAGAGTGCACTTCAAGTCCTAATTCTTTTAGAAAATTGCGTGTTTCAGTTCTTCTTCCATGAAGTATTATTTCTCCTAGATCCTCTGCAGTATTAACGTCTAGAGAAAGGTAAAATGAATCATAAATGGACCAGGAGAACATGTTATTTTCAGCTTCCTTCAAATGTTCAAAAAAGCTACAGTCCCCGAATTTCATTTTCATGCCTTGAATAGGACATAAAAGAGCATTAGTTCCACCACCTTTTGCAGGGGCTATTACAACATCCATTTCTTCTCCTAGACTTAAAATTTCTTTAATATGATTCTCTTTAATTAAAGGTACATCAGAGGGTATTATTAATACTCGTGAACAATTATTAGAACAGTAATCCATCGCCTGAGTTAAAGCGCTATTTAAGTCTTTACCAGCTTCTTCTTCTAATGATAAGACATTTAAATTATTAACAAACATTAGAACATCCTTATCAGAACTTATAACTAATACAGTATCGACTGTCTTTTTTAAAATCTTTATTACATCTTTAAGCATGGATTTTAAAAGGTTTCCACGCTCATTAGAATTTAAAGTTGGTGATAATCTTGTTTTAGCATGTGAAAATCGTGACACGGGAATTATGGCGAATGTTTTCATCTAAAATATACCCCGGGCTTTTTTATTATGAAATTAATTTTCTTTTTTTAATAGAATCAAATAAAAAAACTTATTTTTATAATTAATATAATTAATTCATTTTACTTCTCATTTTACATTTTTTATATACCCAGTGAGTTTCTAACCCAATTTACAAATATATTAATCCAGTTATAAGCGTCAGTAATAATATAATTTAAATTAATCTGAGAACTAGTCTGATTTAAATTACCAATTTCAGATGAACTGATATTAAAAGTAGTTATCAAATTATTTTGAGCATTAGAAATATCCTGATTCAATTGTGAATCTGAAATTTGTTGTGTTTGAACTAATGAAGGAGCTTCTCCAGAATTTATATTCACATTATCCTTAGTAACCAAAATCCATATTTGCAGTTGAGTTAGAGTAGCATTTTGAATATTACTAGGATTAGAATTCCTTATAATTGTTTCAACCGGTGCTGAAGCTTGACTTGATGGTGTAAGATTGGAACCAGGGACAGCGCTTTGATTTGGCTCATAGCAATAAGCTTTCACACTTTCACTGGAATTCTGCTCTACAAGTGTATCTTCAGCAACCACCAGATTTTGAGAAATATTACTAGTTAAAATCTGTCCACTTTCAACCATCACAGGTTTCTTACCATTATTTTTAACTATAATAATATGTGGAATAGTTCCCGGTGGAGTACTCTGAATTATCTGTACATTCCCATCTTGATAACCTTGACTTAATGAATTATTTTCAAATGATATAAAACTAATCAGAATACTAATTAGAACGAATAATATCACCACAAATACTAATAAAATTACTCTAAGATTCATAGAGGATCTTCAATTTTTATTACTAAAAAAATGATTCATTTTTTTTTAATTAATCAATATAATTATTTATGATAATAATTAATAGGTTCTCGCTAGCAATGTAACATGTTTTGCGGGATTATCACAGTTTATACACTTATTTTCCCCTAAACAGTCTTTTTGAATACCTAATATATCAACTCGCATTTTTTCTTCTAAATCAGTTCCGCAAGAATTCTCCCCACACCAATTAAAGGATATAATACCTTTTTTATCATTGATTATATCAATAGCTTCTTCTAAACTTTCAACAGATCTTATATTTTCATTTAAAATTTTCCATGATTTTTCACTCATTTCATTATTAACATCATGGAGTATCCTTTGTATATCATCAATAAAACTTTCCGGATTATAATCCATAATTTCCTTTTTCAGATTATTTCTATGCACAATTACAATTTTATTATCCTTTATATCTCGAGGTCCAACCTCAATTCGAATAGGTACACCCCTCATCTCCCATTCATAAAATTTCTTCCCAGCTCTAATATCTCGATCATCAAATTTAACTCTTAAATTACCTTCATTTTTGAGGATTTCCTTTATATTCTTACAGAATTTTAATACTTCTTCTCCTCCTTTTTTAAAGATAATAGGAACTATGACTATCTGGTAAGGAGACACTACTGGTGGAATACATAATCCCTTTTCATCACCATGCACACCTAAAATTGATGCTATAACTCTATCTGAAAGTCCATAACAAGTTTGATATACATATTCATGTTCTCCAGATTCTGTTTCGTAAGTAATATCAAAGGTTCGAGCAAAAGTCTGACCCAAATTGTGAACAGTACCTATTTGTAAAGTTTTACCATCATTTAAAAGAGTGTCGAATGCTACAGTGTAATCTGCTCCGGGGAACTTATCCCATTCTGGACGAGTAGTTATAACATATGGTAAACCCAGAGAGTCAAAGAACATTTTATAGATTTCAATAGCTCTATTAACCTGATTTTCAGTATCTTCTTTGTTAATATGGACAGTGTGGGCTTCTATAAATGTGGTGATTTCTCTCACTCTAATTAATGGTCTAGTATGCTTAGTTTCATAGCGGAATGTATTAACGACTTGATAAAATTTCATAGGTAAATCTGAATGAGATCTAACCCATAATGAAAACATAGGATACATTGCAGTTTCACTAGTAGGTCTTAAAGCTAATTTTTTATTGAGTTTTGTAAGTCCGCCATGAGTAATCCAATAAACTTCATCTTCGAATCCTTTAACATGAATTGCTTCTTTAGCCAATTCATCTTCGGGAATAAGAAGTGGAAAGAGTACTTCCTCATGATCCTCATCTAATATATTCCTTAAAATATTCAAGGTGTATTTTCTTATTTTAAATCCTTGGGGAAGCCATACATGCATACCCTTTACTGGATATCGTGTATCGATTATCTCTGCCTCTTCTAGAATATTGTTGAACCATTCACTGAAATCTGTCATAAATTCATCACCTTGAAATATTTCTTATAATTAAAAATATAATTAGATTATTATAACATTCTATTTAAATATTCAATCCAAAAAAAATTTTATTTCTCGTTTATATTATTTTTTAGATAAGATTAATGTGGATATTTTGTCTAAATTATCTACTAGACTATTTCAATTTTATGAATAAATAAATTTTTTGAGTAAAAAACAATATAATCATTGTTAAAAATACTTTTGGAACTATCCATTTAATAATGTTGACTAAATTATAATTGAAAATCAAAAAATTATTTAATTCAAACGATTATAATATATATAATTAAGAGATGAAAATAAAATGGAATTTAGAAAGATTCAACTACCAAGAGAAATTCACACCGGCCCTGGAATAATAAATCAAACCGGTGCTATCTGCCATGAGTTAAGATTCAAAGGCAAAGTTTTAGTGGTCACAGGTTCAAATACCTTGAAAATAGGCGGAGAAGCCGCAGTAGATAGTCTTCAAAATCATGGTTTTGAAGTCGAATGTATAATTATCAATAATGCCTCAACAAACTCTGTTTCAGAAGTTCAAGATGCTATTAAGAATAGTAGCCTTGTACTAGGAGTAGGTGGTGGAAAAGTTATAGATGTAGCTAAATTAGCATCCACCCAGTCTGGTGTAAACTTTATTAGCGTGCCCACTGCAGCATCACATGATGGAATAGCTTCTCCACGGGTCTCTATAAAAGATGGTGATGGAGGTAGTGTTTCACTACCGGCTGAATCACCTATAGGAGTTATAGCTGATACTAAAATTATTAGTAAAGCACCTTTCCGACTGCTTGCAGCCGGATTTGGTGATGTAGTATCCAATCATACAGCAATATTAGATTGGAAATTAGCTTATCGCCTCTTAAATGAAGATTTCAGCGATTCAGCTGCAGCATTATCTTTAATGACTGCAAAAATGACTATGAAATCTGCAGATGCTATAAAAGAAGGGCTTATAGAAAGTTCAGAATTAGTGGTTAAAGCTTTAATAAGCAGTGGTATGGCTATAAGTATAGCTGGAACCAGCAGACCCGCCAGTGGCTCGGAACATAAATTCAGTCATGCACTGGATAAGGTAGCTCCAAAACCTGCGTTACACGGTGAACAATGCGGTTTAGGTACTATAATGATGATGTATCTACATGGTGGAGATTGGAAATACATTAGAGATACTCTGAAGAAAGTAAAAGCACCTATCACTGCTTATGAGTTAGGAATTGAGCCAGAATATATTATAAACGCACTTACAATAGCACATACCATCCGTAAGGAAAGATATACAATATTAGGTGATAGAGGACTTACCCAAGAGTCCGCGGAAAAGTTAGCCACCACCACAGGCGTGATTTAATTAAATTAATTTTTTATTAACTTAATAATATATTATTTAAAAAGTAATAATGAGTTAAAATAGTTTAATTCAAAATTAGTAGTTCTATGTTAAATTTGAATTTTAATCATTTTTAAATAATTAAATTAAGGACTTTTTATTCTTTTTTTATTTAATCTTCTTACCAATTTACAATCTTTTTTTTATAAAAATCGATTATTCAATTAAAAACTTAATTTAAAAAAAAAATATTCATCATATATAATAAGAAATTAATACAATGTATATATAAGAAAAGGAAATGTTCAAAATTTATAATAAAATTTATTGTATTCGATAATGAAATCTAAGTTTATTTTATATAATTCAAGCAGCTTAAAAAAAGAGGGTTTATACAAATGATTACATTAATTGGAACTAGTTTAGCAGTGGAAGGACTTGAATTTATGCATCAGGGTACATCTTCACAGTGTGAAAATTGTAGATTCAAAAATACTTGCATAGACAATCTAGAAGAAGATAGAATATACGTTATAACAGAAGTTAAGGATACTCAACATCCCTGCCCCATCCATGAAGGAGGTAAAGTTACAGTAGTTAATGTTGAAAGAGCCGATATTGAAGTTTTAATTGATTGTAAAATGGCTTTTGAGGGATCCAATATTATATTCAAACCTGATGAATGTGATTTTGATTGCAGTATAAAGGATCAGTGTTTTCCTGATGGTCTCCATAAAGAAGATCGATGTAAAATAATAAAAAACATAGGTAAAACAGCATATAAATGTCCGAAAGGATTAAATCTATGTTTAGTCCGTTTAAAGTTTTAAAAGATTATTAAAGAAAATTAAATTTTAAAGTTTGACTAAAAAAAACTGTAAGAGAGTTTAAAATATATGAATCTTAAGAAAAATGTAGGTTATGAAGCTGTAAAGTGGGTAAAAGATGGATATATTGTTGGGTTAGGGACTGGATCAACTACTCACTATTTCATAGAAAAACTGGCAGAGAAGATAAAAAATGAAGAATTAGAGGTTCTAGGAATACCTACATCATATCAATCCTTCTTCCTAGCCAGTGATTCAGGAATTCCCTTAACCACCCTAGAAGAACATGATGTAGATTTAGCTGTGGATGGAGCTGATGAAGTGGATCCACTATTGAATCTTATTAAGGGTGGAGGTGCAGCACACACAATGGAAAAAATTATTGACCAATCAGCAGATAAATTCATAGTAATCGTAGATGATTCCAAAATGGTTGATGTACTTGGAAAATTCCCAGTACCCGTTGAAATAATTCCAACTGCATTAAGAATTGTAAAGGAACAACTGATAAATATAGGTGGCCAACCTAAGTTAAGGATGGCTGAACGTAAAGATGGACCAGTAATAACTGATAATGGTAATTTTGTTGTAGATGTTAAATTTGATAGTATAAGTGAGCCCGGAAAACTTGAAGTAATGCTGAATTCTATACCGGGAGTGGTTGAAAATGGTGTATTTGCCGGTTTAGCTGATGAAGTTCTGGTTGCCACGATACAGGGGTTAAATATTTTAAAAAGAGTTTAAAAATTTTTTTTATTTAAAATAATTTATTATAAATTCCCTAAATTTTATTAAATTTATTTTTTAAATATATTTATTTCTTTAGCTCGTATAAGTTTCATCCATTAGATAAGTAAGATTTATATTGTCTTTAAACAAATAATAAGTATAGGGTCTGTTTTTAACAAATCTAAGGGGTGTTTTTATCATGGTTGAAGAAAGAAATATGATGTTAGGAGTTTTAGCAATAATACTCGGTATTTTAGTTATAGCATTTCCTTTAATCAGTATTTTCACAGCTAGTGTTCTAGCAGGATTAGGAATCTTATTTTTAGGTATTTGGCTTTTTGTTAAAAGCTTTGATTCATGGACTACCAGCAAAGGCATAAGTATTGCTCAGTTGATACTAGGTATTCTTGCTATAATAGTTGGAATTGGCTTATTTGGACATATACTTCTATTTAGTGCTTTAGTGAGTTTCTGGTTATATTTAGCAGGATTTTTCTTGTTAATATCTGGAATATTCAGTCTTTTCGGTGCAAGTACTGCCAACAAAGGTGCGGGTGGTTTAGGAATTATACTCGGTATTCTGTACATTATATTGGCATTTTATGCTTTTAATCCATTCTACCTAGCTTTATTAATAGGTTTATGGTTAATAATTGATGGTATAGCTCTTTTCTTTGTTAATCCATCAGATTTAATGCCAAAAGTAGGAATGCCTGAAACAGAAGAAAAAAAATAAATATATTTAAATATAAAAAAAAGACAGGCCCCCATATATTTTTTCCTAATATTCCGTTCAAATGAAAATAAATATTCATCAAAACTTTATAAAAGCTGGATATTATTTTATCTTTTTTTTAGAACAATATTCTTCATACTCAAAAAAATTTTTTAGATTTAAACAGATAAAAATTTATTACTTAACTCTAAAATTATAAATAGAATTATGAACATCGTGAAGAATAGGCTTGGTATCGGCTGGCAGGCTATAATTATTTTTTTAATAATATTAGATGCTATAGTTCTTGCTTTATCCGTAATAGCTAATTTACTGCCAGTTACTATGGAATATATTAGTGTATTTGACTTGATAGTTTCCATAATTCTATTAATCGGATTTCTATTGGTAATGAGTCACACTAAAGAAAAATATATTTATATAAAAAATAATTTGCATTTAATCATAGTTTTCATCCCTATATATTATGTAACCGCATCTACGGGTTTACCTAGTACTTTAATTATACTTAAAATATTAATTATTATAAAAATTTTAGCATTATATTTATTTGCTCAGAAATTCGCTAAACAAGTTATAAAATATCAGGAGCAGACTAGACTAGTTTATGCCTTAGCATTTTTCCTTACAGTACTATTTTTATGTTCATTCATATTTTATAGAGTGGAGCATGGTGTTAATCCTGAAGTTGCTACTTATGAAGATTCATTATGGTTTATTTTACAGACAATCACTACTGTAGGTTATGGTGATATTATCCCTGTTACTGGAATAGGACGATTAATGGGAGTAATTTCCATGTTCAGTGCCTTATTCCTCACCAGTATTATAACATCAGTTGCAACATTCTCTTTAATACAAAAATTTAGGACTAAAACTGAAAGTGTAGCTAAAAGAACCAGAGAATCTGTAGAAATCATGAATAGTAAATTGGATGGTATAAATAATAGTTTAGGTGTACTGAATAGTTCTGATGATATAAAAGATATTAAAAATAATATGAATGAGTTGAAATCAGAAATAGAAAATTTGAAAGATTTAATCAAAGAAAAAAAGTAGATTCCAGAATAAAAAAAATACTTAAATGTCATACCTTTCCATCCTTTTTGGGGGGGATTGTTGATAAAATGTTTGAGAATTTAAGAAATAATCAGAAATTAAGTCTATTCATAATTTCTTTAGGCTCCTTCATGGCATATTTAGATATATCCATTGTGAATGTTTCATTACCCACCATGGCTAAATTCTTCCAAGTGGGCACCAGCAGCGTCTTCTGGGTTATATTAATTTATGTGATAGTCCTGGGAAGTTTTGTAATTGCATTTGGAAAACTAACGCAGCAGAAGGGTTATAAAAAAATCTTCTTAACCGGAGTTCTCATTTTCATAATAGGATCTGCTTTAAGTGGCTTAGCCCAGCAATTCGACTTCCTAATCATCGCAAGATTCATACAAGCAGTGGGCGCCGCCATGTTTTCCGCTATAACCGCCGCTATGGTGGCAATCTACCTCCCAAAGAATGTGCGCGGACGAAATATGGGTATCATTGTCACCATGGCCTCATTAGGAATGGCGTTAGGACCCGTGATCGGGGGATTCATCACCCAATACATTAACTTTCACTGGATATTTTATATTAACGTTCCCATTGGAATAGTAGCTATCATACTGGGAAGAGCCGTGTTTAAAGAAACAGCTACAAAACCGGGTAAACTCGATTTTTTGGGTATATTATTCATATTCATCGCTCAAACCACTTTAATATTCGCGCTTACCAAGGGGCTTTCTTATGGATGGACTTCCCTCCCTATAATGGGTAGTATAATTACTTCTGTAATATTCTGGATTCTATTCCTATATCAGGAGTCACGGACTAGTGAGCCCATATTGGATTTGAATTTCCTGCGTATAAAGAGGATTTTCCTTGCAACTATTTCAAATTTCTGGTTCAACATGCCCTATGCTGGAGCGGTGGTTTTATTACCCTTCTACTTTGAAATTGGGAGGGGATTCACGGTAAGTCAATCAGGTTTAGCTTTGGCTGTGATGCCAGTGGCTATTATGATCGTCGGTCCATTAGCCGGAATTTTATCGGACCGAATAGATCCTAATCGTGTTTCAATGCTAGGTGCTATTGTAGGAGTTATAGCTTGTTTACTTATATCCTCGTTTAATCCGTCAACAAGCCTGGTATTCATGGCTATTGCATTGTTAGTTATGGGAACCTCCGTAGCTATGTTCAATCCCCCTAATACTAAGTTCATTGTAGGGGAAAGTCCCTTAGAATTTAGAGGGATAGCCTCAGGATTAGTTACTACAGCTAGGATGATGGGTATGGGTTTTGGAACATCTATACTAGCTAGTGCCGCTATAGCATCCATTTTCATGCATGGGGAGCCGAATACTACTCTGACTATTACACCAGTTTCATTTTCTGCAGGTTTACATACTGCTTTCCTATTGGGAGCGGTGATTATGGTGGTGGCTCTTATTTTTATATCGTTAACCAAGAGAACTAGGAAGCCCCAGAAAAATGAAGTGAAACCCCGTGATAGTGGATTTGCAAGTTTCCATCATGAATAGAGTTAAATGAAATAAAAAAATTACTATTAAAAAATTATGATTCCTGAATTTTTTTATATCCTGATTCTAGTGTTAACCGGTATCGGTGTAGGTTTCACCACGGGTCTTTTAGGTGTAGGTGGTGGTTTCATACTAGTGCCTATATTATTCATTCTTTTAGAGTCTATAGGTGTTGAATCCACATTAGCTATTAGAATGGCTTTCGGAACTAGTCTCGCGGTTATTCTCCCCACAGCATTAAGCAGTGCTTATGGTCATCAACGTAACCAAAATGTTGTTTTTAAAGCAGTATTATATTTAGGTGTTTCAGGATTTTTAGGTGGATTATTAGGAGGTTATATAGCCACACATCTTCCCGTGGACATATTGAAGACCATTTTTGCTGTAGTGCTTTTATTAGTGGCTATAAGAATGCTCTTATTTAAAGAACCTAAAGAAGATGCTATACGGGTTGATAATATACCCTTATTCATATTATGGGGTTTAATTGCGGGAATCATCTCTGGTCTTGTTGGTATTGGCGGAGCAGTTATCCTCATACCAGTGATGGTTTTACTTATGGGATATAGTATGAAAGAAGCAGGTGGAACTTCCAGTGCAGTTATTGTTTTAACTTCCATGGGTGGAATAATATCCTACATCCTAAACGGCCTGCACACTCCAGGTTTACCACCCTATTCATTGGGTTATATAAATCTATTACAATTAGTGATTCTAATTATATTCAGCATTCCCATGGCGCAAATTGGAGCATGGGCATCTCATAAATTCCCTGAAAAACTTTTAAGATACATTTTTATCATGATATTAATATTTGTCTCCTTGGAAATACTGGGAGTGTTCTAATGACGTTTGATATTTAACAAAAAAATAGAATTTTTTAATCTTTTATTATGAATTCAAATTTTTGGGCTTTTTTTAGTTTAAATCTTGTGAATCCTGGTTAATTATAATCATTTTAAGGTCGAATATCATAGCCCAAGCTTCTTCAACCTGTGGAGATGGATTCATTCCGTTAAGTTCAATGAACTTCTCCAAACACCTAACAGCCCCTTTATAATCCCCTAAAAATCTTTTAACAGAACCTTTACCAGCCCAAGCCTTAGAATTTTCAGGATTTAACTCTAATGCCTTGTTAAAACATTCCAAGGCTTCCGAGTATTTAGAGAGATTAAATAACGCAGTACCTTTATTATTCCAAGCATCATCATTTCCAGCATCAATTTCTAATGCTTGATTAAAACAATTAACCGCTTCAGTAAATTTTCCCATCAACCCCAATGAGACGCCCATATTAACCCATGCTTTAACATTATCCGGCTCTAAATCCAGAGCAATCTCAAAGGATTCCACAGCATCAGGATATCTCCCAGCTTTAGAAAGAGCCACTCCCCGATTATCCCATAATTGAGTATTATCATCATTTAACTCTAATGCTTCATCATAACAAAATACAGCAGCCCGATATTCACCCTCAATTAAATGAATATTACCCTGCTCCATTAATGATTTAACTTTCTCGTTTTTATCCTTAGAATCCACTAAATCGCACCCAAAATAGTTAACCTAAAATCCGTTCCTAAAAAAAAATATTTGTATTAATATTACATAAGGTTTTTTTTTAAAATATTCTTTTATCTATAACTATAACGCTCCTCTGTCCAAGGATCACCATGATTATGATAACCATGAGATTCCCAAAATCCACTTTTATCCCTCTCTAAGAATTCCACTCCAGTAACCCATTTAGCACTCTTCCAAAAATATAGTTGAGGAGCAACCAATCTAAGCGGATAACCATGCTTAATACTTAATTCTTCCCCATTATGATGATTAGCAAATAATACATCCTCTTTAAAGAATTCTTCAATAGAAAGATTAGTTGTAAAATTTTTATACGCATGTACCAGTACAAACTTAGCCTCAGGTAATACATTATCCTTTAAAAATGAAGTGCTGACTCCTTCCCATAAATTATTCAATTTCGACCAGCTAGTTACACAATGAATATCTGAAAAAACCTTACTTGTTGGCAATAACCGGAATTCATCCAAAGTATATTCCTTCTCCTCTTTAACCAATCCCCATACTTTAAATTTCCACTGATTTAAATCAATTTTAGGCACGCGACCAGCCTGTAACACTGGCCATCTATTAATTTCCCTCTGCCTAGGTGGAACTCTAACATCCCTCTTAGTATCCGGACTAATAATAACTTTTTCATTCTCTAAAACTGATTTAATATACTTATCTTCCTCTTCATTATTGCCAAAAAGATTTTTCAAAAATTTCAGTTTCACATCCACCCAAAAAAAATTATTTTAATACTTAAAAATTTTTTACTAAATAAAATATATAATGTTTAAAGTTTATTAAATTTTTTTATTACTTTAATCAAATACTCTGATTCTGTCATCCTAAGTTAGTGACCCTTAGTTAAATGATTGACCCACAGAGATTATATATACTAAAAGATGGAAAATTAATACTTATGGGTAAACTTATTAAACTGCCAAAAAACGGTAAAGCACTGATAATCACAGATATACATGGTAATCTAAATGATTATAACAAGTATATGCATATTTGGGATAAATTTAAAAACAGTGATAACCATCTAATTCTAACCGGGGACTTTATCCATGCTATGGGTCGTGAAAACGATGGATCCATTCAAATCATGGAATCTGTGCAAAACCAATGCGAAACCTCCGAAAACTTCCATGTTCTACTGGGAAACCATGAATGGTCAACCATATCTAAAAGATCCGTTTATAAGGCAGGTATAAATCAAACACTTGATTTTGATGAACTATTGAGAGAAAATTTTGGACAAAGTTACAATAAAGAATTAGAAGAATATGTTGAATTTCTTAAAAAACTTCCCATAGCTGTTAGAACGGCAAACAAGGTTTTTATAAGTCATGCCGGGCCTCCAAGAAATATTAAAAGCTTAGATGAAATAAATCACATTACAGATAAAGGATACAATGATAATCCACCATTATTTCAGATCTTATGGAATCGTTTTGAAGACTACACTGAGCATGATCTGAAAACTTTTCTCAAAGCAGTGAACTGTAAAATGATGATTGTAGGCCATACACCAGTTGATGGAATTAAATTAATATATAAAAATCAATTAATAGTCTCATCCAGTTACAGTGAAGGGAAAAAAGCTTACGTTGAATTAAATCTTAAAGAAGAAATAAAAAATAGTAAGGATATTATAAATATGGTTAAATATATGAATTGAAGGCTTTAAAGAGTTTTCTTCATTTTCAAACATCTAATTGCTATATTTAATACGCAAGGATTTAGCTACAACAATCTCATCCCCATCAATTAACTTGTACTTCTGTGAACCCTGTAATTCTTCTCCATTAACAGTAGTACCATTTTTAGTTTTAAGATCCTGAATGAAAAAACTACAATCCTTCATAGTGATCTTAAAATGATCTCTTCCTATAAAATAAAGTTTATCAGAAGGAATTACCCCTAAAAAATCCTCACGCCCTAAAATTTTATCATCTTTAACAATTATAACATTATTATTAGTTAAAATTAATTTAGCCACAGTTTCACTAGTATCACTACATTGAGTTTGAGTGGTCTTTAAAATTTTAGATTGAGGTGATAATTTCCTATAAATAAATTCTATAAAAAATCCCGCTATTATAGCCATTACCAAAGCTATAACAATTTCCTGAGTTTGATTCTGAAGCAACCCGAAAACATTATTTAATCTCCAAATCACAGCTGCAAAAGCAACTACAACTAATATCATCACTATTAAACCAATAAGTTGCTTTCTAGACATTTAAACCAGCCAGCTATAATTAAATGATTTTTGATAAATAAACTAATTTTTTTTTTATATAAGTTTTCATTAACTTATATAATAGTATATTCCCTTATTAAATAAAAATAGAACCAAAAAAATTTTCATCTATCATTTTGATTGAATCATTTATTTTTTCAATTTTTTCAGCACATTATTATATCCGTTATGATATCCACTGCGATATCCATCCCTGTAAAGTTTTAAACCTTCTTTTTCTTTAAATTCCTCTAAAAAATCCTTCTTACCAGTTTCATATCCCTCTTCATACGGATCTTCAACTTTCGGTTCAGAAGTGATGAAAGTTATGAATTGTTGATTTATAATTTTTTGAGATGATTCATCTGATTTTACAGTATCTGAAGATACTTCATTTGATTTGACTTCATCTGAAGATATTTTATCTGATTTCAATGTATCTGAAGATACATTTTCTGATGCAAATGGACTAAGCACGTTTATTGGCTGAACTCCCACACCCATTTCCGCTTTCATCAAATCCGTGGAATCACTAATTGAAGCCACCTTCACCAAAGACTTATCACCTTCATAAGACCGACTATTCGGAGTGGATTCATCATCAAAAATTCTATTATTAGTTCTACCAGGGAAAGGATCACCTGCATCACCAGCTAAGTCCTTCTGTACTTTATCAACATCCTCCTCCTTGAGTAATACAGTCATATCCCTTTGTAAATCTTGCCTTCCATCAGATTCCTTTACTGTGAGGAAAAAATGTTCAGGATTATAGTTAGGAGCCTCTAAAACACATACACTCTCATCAACATGCCAAATCAAAAG
Organism: Methanobacterium sp.; assembly: GCA_015661405.1. Taxonomy (GTDB): domain Archaea; phylum Methanobacteriota; class Methanobacteria; order Methanobacteriales; family Methanobacteriaceae; genus Methanobacterium_A. The sequence continues at coordinate 1,766 of JACWMK010000021.1, read as the reverse complement.
ACCATTAGCAGGTAAATTCTGTTCAAACCCCTTCTGTTGACGATTTTCCAATAAGAAATACTCTTGCCCATCAGAACCATCAACCACTAGTTTATAAATATCTTTATCCGAATCCATCACCGCTGATATTTCATAAGGATTAGGGACTTCCTTTAAAATCTTCGGTTCAATCCATCCTAAATGTATCTTACACCATGCACATGGATGAGCAGGTGTCCTACCATTATCAATATGATCACCTATAGCCATTAAACACCAACTACCCACTACCGGAGAATAACCTTCCTTATACAAGTCAGGTAAACCCAGAAAATGCCCTACCTCATGACAGAAACAGCCTAGATCATCAGACGGAAGTTCAGGAATCAAACAATATCTTTTAGCAAATATACCTTCTTGCACTTCAATAGGTTCAGATAAACTATCCTTGTGAGGTCGAATATAATTAATGTTAAGCTTGGTATCAAGACCTTCACCCGCATATATCACTATAAGAATTTCAATTTCCCCATCCTTAGCAATTTTCGAAAAGTCGAAACTACCACTATTTTTAGCTTGTAAAACAACTTCTGAAATCAAATTTTGAGCTTTAGGAAAATGTCCATCAACCTCATATTTATCTACATAATTAGATATATTATTAGCCGCTGAATACCATTCATTATTAACATCTCCATTTATATCCAGCTGATCCCAGGAAGCTTCTAAATAAAAATCCCTTAGACTATGATTAGAGCCTTTAGAAAAAAGTAAATCTTTAAAGTAATCGGGAGTTATGGAATGTTTTCTATCTTTAAATTCAGTTAAAAGTACCAAAGCGTTTTTAGTGCCAATAACTGGGTTTATTTTTTTACAGGGGCCAGTTGAAATAGGCGCAGCTTTTAACGAACCATATTTAGCAATAACTTTCTGTTTACGATCCTCCATTCTCTGATTCAGGTTCTGCCAGTTCTGCTGCAGTACATTATAAGTCTCCAGATCCAATCCACCCCTCGACTCAAATTCAGATGGATCAACTCCTTTCTGGATTAAATCTTTGGTTTGTATTATCTTTGCATAAACTGAAGGACGAAGATGCCTTCCCCGAGAATTTTCACCATTATTTTTTAAAAACAAATTCAACAACCCCCCCCTACTTCTAAATGATTTATAATTATTAACAAGTACTATAAATTATTTATTATTTAAGAGCTTTAATATGAATAAATATTAACTTAAAGGCGAAATAAAGTAATAACTCAATAAATATTCATAATATTACAATATTTTGATAATTAAAACAAAAAACTTAATAATTTAAACATTTAAAACAAATATCAATATAGAGGGGGATTTAAATATGGAAGAACAAAAATCTAGAAAAGAAGAATATCTCGAAGGATATGAAGATGCAAAAAAAGACTGTACCGATAAACTGAAAGATGAAAATTGTGTAGAAAGCTACGTAGATGGATATAAAGCTGGATATCGTGATGGTTACAAATCTGCAATGGAAGATTTGAAGAATAATTTGAGTCAAGTAACACCAGAAACAAAACAAAAAGTAATAGATGAAAGTGGGGCTCAGCCACAATGGGGATGGCCTTGGTAATAGTTTAATTTTTAAGCATTATAAATGGTAATTTATAATTTGAAATGAGGGGTTATTTAAATTATAAAATCTAATAAACTTAAAATTTTTTTTATTATTTCTATATTTATATTACCCCTAATCTTATCTCTAAATACTGTTTCTGCTCAAAATAATAATAATAATAATAATAATA
>JACWMK010000020.1 GCA_015661405.1 Methanobacterium sp. | reverse complement strand
CGACGATCCAGCACCATACTGGGATGTAACTGGCAGAGAAGTTATAAGGAGCCTCACAAAGGCAAATGAAATGCTAGGATTAAATCATTCCATACATATACACCCAAATGATCTGGGACATCCAGGAAACGTCCAAACAACCATCAACTCCATGGATTGCGTTAAAGATATAAAGAAAAACAGTGCCGTAACTAGGGATCAGACATTACATTGCACTCATCTTCAATTCCATTCCTATGGAGGAACTAATTGGAGAGATTTTAGCTCAGGTGCAGAACCAATTTCAGACTACATAAACAAAAATCCACACGTTACATGTGATATAGGTCAAGTAACTCTGGATGAAACTACGACCATGACTGCAGACGCCCCAATGGAATATGATCTCTACAAACTAACCGGTTTAAAATGGGCTAATAAAGACATTGAACTAGAAACCGCATCAGGTTTAATACCAGTTATATATTCTGGAAAATCACCAGTCGGCTCAATTCAGTGGGCTATTGGATTAGAACTATTCTTAATGATTGATAATCCATGGCAAGTTGTCCTGACAACAGACAGTCCTAATGCAGGTCCATTTATAAGATATCCGAGGATAATCTCTTGGCTCATGAGTAATGAGCGTAGGATGGAAATGATAGAAAACAGAGAAGTCCATAAAAGGGTGGAGCAAAGTACAGCATTAGCAACACTCGACCGGGAGTACGACTTCAACGATATCGCAACAGTGACTAGATCAGCACCAGCTAAGATCTTAGGAATGGATGATCGAGGACATTTAGGTGTTGGAGCAAATGCAGATATAGCAGTATACGACATTGAACCAGAAAATTTCGACCCATCCAAAGCAGCAAATGCTTCAACTGTGGAGAAAGCATTTGGAAATGCGTTATACACTATCAAAGATGGAAGGATCCTAGTTAAAGATGGTGAAATCGTAAAAGTAGTTCCAAGTAAACATTTATGGTCTAATGTAGAAGGTTATGAAAGTGAAGAACAAAGAATCCTCAACAAGATCATGCCTCAATTCAACAAGTACTACTCTGTTAAATTCGAGAACTATCTTGTACAAGACCATTACATTAATCCTTCAGTTGAATACAAAATTAATGCAGGCAAATAAGGGTGTTTTAAATGAAAACTATAACATTAACTCCAAAAAAATTTTCCAGCATAGCTCTGGAATTTGAAGAGCTTACCCCCGATGATGTATATAACTGGAATAAAGAAGATTTTGAGAAGTATCAAGTACCAATTGGTAACTCCAGGTTCCCATTAACAAACTACTTCGATATTGAAGTGGAAGGCTCTGCTGAAGGCCCTCAGGATGTTAAAATGATCCTTGATGGAGATATGGGTAGGGTTAAATACATAGGACTAGGAATGACTGACGGAGAAATAATTGTAAATGGAGATGCTGATCTACATGTAGGTGCTGAAATGGAAGGCGGTTCTATAACAGTCAATGGAAACGCAGAAAGCTACGCTGGCAGAGAAATGAAAGGTGGAATCCTCACTATAATGGGTAACACTAAAGAATACTGCGGAACTTCATACATCGGTGAATGGAGAGGTATGACTGGTGGAATCATAAATGTCCATGGAAATGCAGGTAAACAAGTTGCAGATTGTATGTCTGGTGGTGAAATTTACATCGACGGGAACTGTGACATACTTGCCGGAATCCATATGACAAAAGGATACATTGAAATAGCTGGTGACGTGACCCGCTGGCCTGCTGGACAGATGAAAAACGGGACCGTAGTAATTAAAGGAAAATTAAATAATTTATTAGAAGGTTTTGAACCAGAAGGAATAATATCAAATCCTGAGATAAACGGAAAACAATTCCAAGGTAAATACATTAAATACAAGGGCGACATAGGAGTAAATGGAAAAGGAAATCTTTGGCTTAACGCTGATAAAAACAGAAGCTTACTTTAAAGCTTCCCTTTCTCCTATTATTTTTTTTTTAAATAACTTAACTAACTTTTTTATGCATTACATTCTATAATATTTATAGGTGATTTTTTTATGGAAGAAGAATTAATTTTAAAAGCTGACGAAGCTCTTGATTACGTTAGGAATAATGTTGAAATTTTTGATGTCCTCGAATTATCTTACAACCGGGTTTTTGTCCCTGCTGAAGTTATTGATATTGACAAGGATACAGAAAATAGTTTAAAACTAATGTTACAGATGAATGGTGAAATTATAAATGACACTGTAGAATTAGACCTTGTAGAAGTAAAGGATGAACTCTTAGAAATAAGGCATATAAGAGATGATAAATTAACGATTATAGTAGTTGAATAATAAAAATTTTTGAGTGAACAAGATAAAATGCTAAATTAACGTTTTATTTTTTATAAAAAGAAGATGTGGGTTTATAATGGAAACAACGCTAAAAATGGATTGTGAAGATGCCATTAAATATATAGAAGATAATGTAAAAGTCTATGATGACATTGAACTATCATACCATAGAGTATTCACACCTGGTGAAGTTCTATGCATCGATAAAGAGGATCGCAAGGGTAAAAAAAGCTTCAGAATAATGGTTCAAGTAGCAGGTGATCTAATTGCTCAGGCTGTTGAAGTAGACCTAGAAGAAATTAAGGATGATCTAGTGGAAATCAAACACATACCAAAAGATAAAAATGACTCAACCGTTATCACTATAGAGAAATGTGAAACAGATTCAGATTAAACAACATTTTCGTTGAATATTATAAAATATGTAAGTTATTTTTAATTTGTACAAAAAGTGGCTTCAAATAAATTTCAGACTAATTTTTTTTACTATTTCAAATTTCATATCCACGAGAACGGGTTCGATATTTATGGATAAAATGTTAATAATGGATTGTAATGAGGCTATCGACTACATACGGAAAAACGTGAAAATTTATGATAATCTAGAATTATCCTATCATCAAGATTTCACTCCCGGCGAAGTTATCCATATAGAAGAATACGACTGCGATGATGACCGGAAAAGCTGCCGAGTTATAATACAAATACAAGGAGAAGATGTCGGTCAAACAGTAGAAGTTGACTTAGAATCAATAAAAGATGATTTAATTGAAATCAAACACCTACCCGCAGGTGAAGAATACCCCAACACTATTGTAATCGAAAAATGTGATATAGATCTGTAATAAACCTTTTTTTTATATATAATTATAGAATTTAATTTTTAATTTTAATCACTTTAATCCTATTTTTTTGTTTAAAACAAGTGTACAGCAGTGGCTTTGAAATAAGCCCAAACATTTTTCCCAATATTTAATTCCATATCCAAGAATGATTGACGAGTCAAGAAAACCACTAAAGGTTCCCCTACATCAATGGTTAATTTAATTAAAGCACCTTGATCAATTATTTCTTTAACCGGACCCTTGAATACGTTTCGGGCACTAGTGGAGACTTTTTCCATTGATAATGTAATATCCTCAGGCCGCACAGTTATATTAACCTTTCCTACCTTCTGTTCAGCAGAGTAAATCAAAATATTCCCAGTGTCAACCACTGTCAATTGTCCACCACCTTCACTTGCAATACCAGCAATTATATTCTCCACCCCTACAAAATCCGCCACGAATTTATCCTTGGGATGTCTGAAGATTTCAGTGGAATCACCCACCTGTGAGATCTCACCATGACGTAATATAGCGATTCGATCTGCCAGAGCTAAGGCTTCATCAAAGTTATGAGTAACATGAATAATAGTAGTATTAAATTTTTTATTTATCCCTTTCATTTCCACTATCAACTCTTCACGGGTAATCCTATCCAACGCACTCAACGGTTCATCCATAAGTAAAAGTTTAGGATAAATAATAAGTGCACGAGCTAAAGCAGTTCTCTGCTGTTCACCGCCACTTAAAGTTCTAGGCATACGATTAGCCAGATGAGATATACCAAAAAGATCCATCATTCCACTTACTTCATTTTTTATCTCCTCTTTATCACGTTTCCTTAAGCTCAATCCAAAAGATATATTCTCAAAAACATTTTTATGAGGAAATAACATATAATTCTGATAAACAAAACCCACTCCTCTCTGCTCCGGTGGAAGTAACGTAACTTCCTTATCATTAATATAAATTTTACCAGTATCCGGATACCAAATCCCTGCAATTAACTCTAGAAGCATGGTTTTACCAGACCCACTGGGACCTAAAATAACGAAATATTCACCCGCTTCCACTTCCAAGTTGATATGAGTTAATTTAAATTCTTTCCAATCCCTGGAAAGATCTTCAATCCGTATCATAGACACCCCATCCTCTTATAAGTAATCTAACCACCACAAAAACAGCTAAACATAAAGATATCAGTATAACTGAAATCGATGTTGCACCGGATAAACTGAAATTCTCGAATTGCTGATAAATAAGGGTGGGTGCAGTTAACGGATAATAAGCTAAAATTACGATAGATCCAAATTCACTTATCGCTCGTGCCCAGCACATTATAGATCCCACTACAATGCTTCTTAAAGATAAAGGTAGTGATATAACGAAAAAAGTTCTCATTGAACCAGAACCCAGTGTTCTAGCCACCTTTTCCATACGAGGATCCACATTTTCAAATCCTTCCCGGGCAGAGTTTACAACAAAACTAGAACTAACAAATAGCATGCATATTATCACTCCGGGAAGTGCATTTACAAAAGTGATTCCTAAATTACTAAATGGACCTCCCAGTATACCACTGGAAGTGAAGACCAGTAGTAAAGCAATACCACTCACAGTATGAGGTATTACAATAGGTACATCAATTATTGATTCTATAAATCCCTTAAAAGCAAAATCATGCCTTGCCAGGATATATGCTAGAGGCACTCCAAATATAACTGCTAGAATAGTCGCAATTAAAGCAGAATACACGCTAACCCATATAGCGCCAATTACTGCACTATTTTGAAGATTTGAAATGATGGAATTAAGATTAGAAGATACCATTAGGTTGGCTATGGGGATTAGAATGAATAACACCAGGAATGAACCCATAAAAACAAAGAAGATAGTAGTATGATCTAATTTTCTCATTTTGGATAAACCCGAGTTATAATCAATAATAAATGTATTATATCTTGTAAAATCATTTAGATTTTGGGTTATATTAAAGTTTTAGATAAGAAGAACATTCAGTAGTTTAAATAAAAAAAATAAAAAAATAGAAAAAAAGTGGAAATTTTAATTTTAATTTACTTAAGGTAGGTTAGTGGCGGAAGCGTTAACTACGTATGATTGTAGTGAGCTCGGTAAGTTTGTGGAAACGTTAGTTAATATTGCTGGTGTTATTGGAATAAGATAATTACTTTGAGTTATATTTATTCCAGTAGAACTTAACATTAATTGAACGTACTCTTCTGCAAGTTGTTTATCTGGAGCGTTGTTAAGTATGGTGATACCATATATTATTGGTTGCATTTTCACTACTGAACTGTTATTAGCATCGCTGAATTGTTTTAATTGTATAGTATTATAATCTGATTGGAAAGATGCGTTAGTTAATGATAATTCTGATGGTAATGTTACATAACTGAGATTTGCTGATTGGGCTAAACTTTTATAAGTTATAAGATAGTCAATGGAGTCGGTTTGTACAAGGGGCGTTAATGCCGCAGCGTCTGCGCCAATCGTTAAGTCACCATGAGGATTCTCATTGGTTGGAGCATTTATTACATAATTTGTACCGTTTGTTGTATTATTTGCAACAGATGTGATTGCGGAGTTATCAGAGATGAGAGAACTGAAGATTGTACTATTATTATAGTATGAGTTTGCAAGTTGTAACATCATCACAGAATATTGTCCGGCTGGATCTGAATTAGGGTCACTGACAGCATATTTTACACCGGGTGTTGATAATATTTGATACCAGTTGTTACTATTAATCTGGCTAGCATTTTTACTCTTATTTGTATAAGCGACTACTAGTTCGTTGGCAGCATATTGAATGTTATAACTACTGTAATTAGGTATTAGCTTGTTGTTGATGAGAGCTGCATTTGCTGATATCATAATATCGGGGGTCTTGTTAAGAGTGGTTATCTGGCTAACTAAAGCTGAGCTTCCTTGATATGTTGGCTGAATAGTAACTTTAGGGTATTTATCGTTGAATTGGGTATTAGTTTGATTTATGGGTGTTGCTAAACTATCAGCAGCATATATAACTAGAGTTCCATTCTGTGAAGAACCACTAAAGACACTATAACCATAAGCGCCGATTCCTACAACGACAATCACGATTATAATCAATAAAGCTAGTATTATCCTGTTCATTTATATTTTCCTCCTAATTTAATTTTTACATTAAATAAATTATCGAGATTTATATTTATACGTATCGATTTAATATAAACAGTTAATAATTTTGAAGAAATAAATTATTTTGAAATTGGAATATACATTAAGGATATTATTGCCATATAACTTTTTAGTTTCTATTACTATAAGGAAAGATATTTATCTCAATGTAAATTCTTATTTTTTGAGGTAAAGTATCAAAATCGCTCATTTTATTGTTAGCTCTTTATCTTTAAATCTTCCAATGTTTTTATTCAAATTTATTAAATTATTTAATCTATAACTTTTAACGATATGTATCCATAAACATATATTTTTTAAATTTTTAAGTACTAGTCTCTAAAAATTGTCCATTTAATTTATAAATTTCAAAAAAAATAGACAAAAATCATTTTTTTTTAGTTAAGATAACTCATGTTATCCATTTTCGGGGTTTATACACCATTTGCAGATGATTTCATCTCCTTCTCGTATGAAGGATTCACCACATACAGTGCATAATGTTATTTTCTTTTTCTTTTTTACAGGTACTGGAATATCGATTAGGTACCAGCTGTAAACATCGTCATCTGCTTTTATCAGGTAGTTTATGGCCTCTTCATGGGATATTTTAGCTTCATTCATATACCACGCGTGAAATATTGGATAGTTAACGGTTTTTTCAGGGTCTAAAACTATTCTTACTGCTTGAACTGTTTTTTCTCCGGGTGGTGCTGCTTTATTTATAGTTACCGCCATTTTTCCATGATCTATAATATTTAAGCCTTTATTTCCTATGGTACTGCCGCATAGTATTTGGAATGGGTCGGGAAGGCAATTTTGGGTTTCACATGTAACGAATATTCGGTCAACTTCTTTAATATCTAATAATCGCCGGGCTAGGTTTAGCATTTGTAATCCGATGAATGCACCAGTGCTTAGATATCCGTGAAATGGAATTATTTTTTTTATTTCTTCTTGTAAATTGGGGTCATCTATTTTGTATAGAATTTCATCCATTATTTTTACATCCCTTAAAACTCATTATAATATTAGAAAATACTATATAATTTTGAATCTTATGTCGAATTATAAAAATTTTTAATATAGTAAGATTTGACGTTATCCTAAAATTTTTTTTATAGATTTTGAAAATTTAAATAATAATAATTTTTTTTTTAAGTTTTTAAATATGAAAAACTATTCTTATTTTTGGATTTACATATGGATGCTGGGTTCACACTTTTACATCACTAATTAAATACCCCTTTTTATAAATTCCCAATTTGTGGTGATCTAACTGGACTATTATGTAAGGAAGTGGTGCAAACCCGTTTTTTTTAGATTCTGAAAAGCACCCATATTTTTTTTAATAAATTTCCTTTAAAAATATAAAAATTTTAATAAAAAAAAATAAAAAATATTTAATTTAAATTTTTATTTGGATGTAGCTTCAACAAGTTTGTTCATTTGTTTTTGCCATGATTTGCTTCGTACATTTTCGAGGTTAATTTTTTCTCTTTTTATAACTATACCTTTTTTAGGGCAGGCTTTAGCGCAAGCTCCGCAGAGAATACAGAACCTCTCATCCACTACAGATTTACCATCGACAATGGATATAGCATTGCAGGGGCAAATATCTACACAAACGTGGCAAGCTTCAGCTTTACATTCGAAATCTTCTTTGAAGGTTATTTCTCCTTCAAATGGTTTAGTGACGGTTACTGCATCTACGGGGCAGATTTCTTCACACCATCCGCAATTTATACATGTTTCCTCATCTATGAAGGCGTTCCCGGTTATTTTGGAGTCTTCGGGGTTTATTTCATATGCTCCGTAGCTGCATGATCTACATGCGGCTTTGATTGCATTAACTGGGCAACTGCGTTTGCATATGAGGCAATAAACACATTTATCTTCATCAACCGCGATTTCAGGTTCTTCGAGATTTTCATTGTTCATCTTTATTGCATCTGCAGGGCACATTTCTTCACAGATTCCACAGTATATACAGGTATCTTTATTGATATCTATTTCACCGCTGACTAATTTGGTTCTTTCTGGTAGTTTCCTGGAGACGGTTATAGCTTCGGTGGGGCATGCGGTTTCGCATGCTTTACAGTAAACACATTTGTCTTCGTCGATATTTGCTTTATGCTCCCATTTAGGATATGCTTCATTTTCTTTAATGCTCACGTCATCTATTTTGAATTCCATTGCTTCAAATGGACATGAAGCAGCGCATAATCCGCATAAAGCACATTTTTCTTTATCTACTTTCACATAATCCATATCTAGTAATCCTCTAGCTATGGGTACTAGTGGACCTAGTTTTAATGCTTCTGTGGGGCAGATGTCAGTGCATATACCGCATCCTGTACATTTGTCTTTTTTGTAGCTTAGAGAGCGTTTCTGGGTTCCTTCTCTTTCTACGGTGGGGTTTACCTCAGCCATTTTTATCACTTCCCATTTTTTTATGATTTTTTGGTTATTGCCTCATTGGGACAGCTTTGAATGCATATATCGCAATCATCACAGTTTTCTGGGACTAATACTATTTCACCGTCTTCTTCTATTAAAGCGCCTGCTTCGCATACTTTTATGCATAATCCTTCTCCGGGGCAGTCTTTGATTTTTCCACATTTTTCCATGTCTATTAATACTGGCATCGTCTATCACCTTTTAAAAATTATTTAATTTTTATTATATTAATCCCATATACGAGATGGATATATAAACATATCGGTTTAATTTTTATGAGTATAAGAATTATATAATAAAAAAAGAGATTCAACAAGGCCATAAATAAAGAAATGGTAAATATTCAGTAAGATGTTCTTATATAATGAATAAAATAATGGTGAATATTGTTTTTATTTATGTAATTCCTTTTAGATATCCAATATCATCTGCAGAACTTACTGTAATTCAATATCTGTTATAAAAAAGAAGTATTTGAAACTTGAATATAAAAGCTTTTTATAAAATTAAAATTTTAAATAAAATAAGTATTAGCTAAAGTACAAGAATTTAGTTCAAAAAAATTTAGTTCAAAAATTAGTTTTAACTTAGAATTCATTCAAATCATAATAAAGAATATGTTAAAAAAAAATAATTTTTAGAGAAGAATAATTCGGTTTATTCTTTTCCAACTATTATTTCAGTTGATTTTATTATGGCAGTGGCTTTGTCACCTTTTTTTAAACCTAAATTTTCTGCGGATTCTTTGGTGATTAATGCAGTTATAAGTCCTGGTGATTCTACTTTTATTTTAATACTGGCCATAACAGCTCCTAATTTCACACTTTCAATTTCACCCTCTAACAAATTTCTAGCACTAATTCTCAACTTATATCACCTCGTTTAATATTACTTTATATGTAACTAATTCCATTAAAACATTTGTATATGTTATGTTGTTAATTACGTATCGAAAATAAATTATAAAAAAATTTTTTTATAGAAGGTGAAGAAAAGTGGATTTAATTAAGTATAAACCCATTGGGATTATAAAATCTCCGTTTAAAACTTTAGAAGGCATGCCTATTCAACCTATTGGTGCTTGTGGTGTTAAGGGTGAAATTCATATTGATGAGGAGTATGTGGATGGTCTTATGGATTTGGAGGAATTTTCGCATATTATGCTTATTTATCATCTTCACTTGTCAAATGGATATTCTTTGCGTGTTAAACCGTTTTTGGATGATAAATTGCATGGTGTGTTTGCGACTAGGGCTCCGAAGCGTCCTAATCCTATTGGTTTATCAGTGGTCCGTCTTATAAAGGTGGATGGTAATATTTTACATATTTCTAATGTTGATATTGTGGATGGTACACCGTTACTTGACTTGAAACCTTATATTCCTCATTTTGATAAGGGTGAGGGTGAAGAATTATGTATTGGTTGGTTTGAGGATAAGTATCATGGAGCGGTTAATAAGAAGTCGGATGATAGGTTTATAAAATAAAATTAGGTTAGAATTCTTCCATTTGGTTTAAATCCATCATTGTTTCCACTGCTTTAGCTTCCACGTGAATATTTGCTTCTTTAATTGCGGCTATTGGATTTAAGCCTCCGGGTGTTACTATACCGGCGTGGTAGCGTTCGACTATGGCATTGTAGATGAGTTCACTGGGTTTGCCTACTTTTAGAATGGAGAATCCTGCTTCCTGGATTCCTTCTAAAATATTCAGTGCATCGGGTCGGGCGATGTATGGTATTTCCTTTAAACTAGCTAATATTCTTCCATTATTCTTTAATGCAGCTAATACAGAAGTCATGCCTTTAGATAAGTATATTTCATGAGGATCAAGGGATGATCCACTATACGCGGTGAGTTCTATAAATCGGGGTGTCTTGGGGTCGGTTTCGAGTATTCCCCCATATTGGGGTGCAGAGGGTATACTATTTTTGTTTAATATGCCATCTATAGTTAAACTGCAAACAGTTGCAATACTCGTTTTACCATCTTCAAGGTGAGGTATGGTTTGATAGTATTTACTGATACTATATTCTGGTTTAGTGGACATTACTTGATTGAAGATATCTAATGCATCTTCCAAGTCTTCATTTTTTACTTGGGAGATATTGATTATAACTTTGCCTTCATGGGTTTCCAGATCGAAATCTACATTATAGATAAGATTCCAGGCTTTGCTGAGAAAAAATTTAACTTTAGCAGTGGTTTCAGGACCTGTTGCTTTTAATATAGGTTCAGGTGGGGTGATGCTGTTCATAGTTGAAAATTCCACTGTATTTTCAGCTAACTTTATATCTACTTTAAATCCAGCTTCTTTTGCAGCACATAATGGACTTATGCCACCTATAACAGCGATACCTACCATGTCATCAGCGACTGGAATTCCTAGTACGGATTCTCCACTTTCACCAATCTTAATCAATCCGGATACTCCGATTTTATTCATATCCTGGAAGGTTTTTACTGCTTTTAATCGGGCGCTTTGTGGTATTAAACGGAAGTTTGCAGGTATAAGTCCTGTTCCTTCTCGCACTACTTGGAGTACTGAAGTCATTTCCCTATCGGTGAATGCTTCTAAAGGTGTCATAGATGTTTTTTTGTATGCTATTAGTTCTGTGAATCTGATGGGAGTGTAATCTTCAATTTTTACGAGTCCACCGTACTGTGGAATAACTGGTATTCCTTGTTTGAGTAACATTCCATCTATGGTGGTTCCGCAGATGGTATCCAATTTTACATATTCTTGTTCTTTGTTTTCACCGTGTGGAGTGTTGATTCTTATATAGGGACTTACAGCTACGCCATGTCCGAAAACTTCTTTGATGATGTCTATAACTTCTTCATTGTAAGGGAAGGTAGATGTATTCACTACAACGTTTCCTCTACCGTTTTGCGGGTTTAGGGTGGTTTTATAGATCATATCCTCAAATTTGCTGAATATGAAGTCAACTTGATCATAGATGAGGCCTTTATCTAATTCTTTTAATCCTTTTTCGGTTATTTCCCTGCCGGCATATCCTTGGCGTTCAGTGAACCCTTTTTCATCTAGGATACGCATATGATATCTTACGGCTCTTTCTCCGAGGTCGTAACCTTTTCTTTTGAGTTCTTCAGCTATGGTTTTGGCTCCGAGAATTTCTTCACGGTCAGCTAGAATTCTCAAAATCTCCATCATTTTACGATCAGTTTCTTCAGGCATCTTATTTACACCTTAGAAAAATAAATTTTCTGAATAATTATTAATTTTATTATGGTAATTAATTTTTATTTTTAAGTCAAAAAAAAATAATAGAGTGGACACAATTCTTGTATAGTGTCCATTAAGTGACTTAATATTTTTTTTTAATTTATAGAATGTGATAATATTTCTCGAGTTCCCAAGGGGTTACTTGTAGTCTGTATTCTTCGCATTCTTTTTTCTTAAGGGCGATGAATCTTTCGAAGCTGTGTGAACCGAGTGTTTCTTTAACTAATTCTGATTTTTCTGTTCGGGCTATTGCTTCTTCTAAGGAACCTGGTAAAGCTTCAACTCCTTTGGCTTTCCTCTCTTTTTCATTTAAGTTGTAGAGGTTTAATTCCATAGGGTTGGGTATTTCATTACCTTCTTCTATTCCTTTAAGTCCTGCGGTGAGCATGACGGCTAGTTGTAAGTAGGGGTTACCGGAGGGGTCGGGGCATCTTAATTCCATTCTGGTTGCACCTTCTTTTCCGGGTTGGTAGAGTGGTACGCGGATTAATGCGGAACGATTTCTTCGGGACCAGGCAATGTATACTGGTGCTTCGAATCCGGGTACTAGTCGTTTGTATGAGTTAATCCATGGTGCGAGTAGGCTGACCATTTCGGGTGAATACTTTAAAACTCCTCCAATGTATGCTTTAGCGTCATCTGAGAGATTGTATTCATCTTCTGCATTGTAGAATGCGTTACTTTTTCCTTTGAATAGTGATTGGTGGACGTGCATTCCGGAACCATTTTCTCCGAATAATGGTTTGGGCATGAAGGTGGCGTATAAACCGTATTTAGTGGCGATTTCTTTAACGGTTAACCTGTAGGTTACCATATTGTCGGCCATTTTTAAAGCGTCATCGTATCTCATGTCAATTTCGTGTTGGGATGGTGCTACTTCGTGGTGAGAGTATTCTACTCCTATACCCAGTTTTTTTAGTGATAAGACTGTTTCTCTTCTTAGGTCTGAGGCCATGTCTAATGGTGTGAGGTCGAAGTATCCTCCTTGATCTATAGGTTCAGGGCATTCGGGTGAGGCGAAATAGAAGTATTCGAGTTCGGGTCCAACGTAGAAGTGGTCGAAGCCCATTTTTTCCATTTTTGTTAGGGCTCTTTTTAGAATGTAACGGGGGTCTCCTTCGTAAGGGTCTCCTCCGGGTATTTGAACGTCACAAATCATACGAGCTACTGCTTTTTCTTTTGGTCTCCATGGGAGGATATTGAATGTATTCATATCGGGCATGGCTATCATGTCGGATTCTTCAATATCTTGAAAACCGGTGATGCTGGATCCATCGAATCCCATACCTTGATCAAGTGCAGTTTCTAGTTCATCTTGGGTAATGGCGAAGCTTTTTAGTATACCATTTAGGTCAGTGAACCATAACCGGATAAATTCTACGTCATTTTCTTGTACTTGTTCTATTATTTCATCCTTGCTTGGCATTTTCTTTAATCTCCTAAATTATTCTAGAATATTTAGCTAATTTATACCGGAAAGAAGTTTCCTTTTAATTGTATATAAATGTTTTGTAAATAGTTCTTAATTAATTATATTATGGATAGAAAATAATTTTAAGAGAATTTTTTAGAACTTAAACTATGATTTTAATTATTATTCCGGGTTTTTAGCCTTCATGTATTGAATTTATAATATTAGAATAATATTATAATAGAATTTCATTTTGAAAATATTTATCATATAATGATATTTTACACAAATGATGAACTAAGTTACACTTGAAGTGTATGTCTCAATAACTTTTTGATTATTTTATAGGACCCTAATATTTTTATAACTATTTATGGTATTGCTACTGATTTTATCCGTATTAAAGTGCATTTAAGGATATTTAAAGGATTTTAGTAGGAAATTTTAGGTTATTAATTAAATATAAGCACGTTTTAGTGGAAAACTGGATTAATATCTGGTATTGGAAATTCTGATAGGTCGCTCTATATAGTGATAGCAAAAATATTGAAAATTACTTTTTTTCTGATAAACATTTTTATAATTATCTATTTTAATAAAAACTTGACATTTATATTATTGATTTTGTTCATTATATTTTTTTTTAATCTAAAATTAATTAAATTCAATTTGATTTGTTTTTTAGCACTTCTTATTCAGTGTATTTTGGTTTTTAAGATATTTTGGTTCTTTATTTTATTGTCTGGGTTATATTCTTGTTAGATTGATTTTTTTTTAATTTTTTTCACATTAGATGAATTAATTTACACTTGAAGTGTATGTCTCAAATGTTTTGATATTTTTTTTATAAAAAATTTTATAAGGATGAGTATTCTATAATTATATATATCAAAATTTGATATATTTAAAATTAATTTGTTATATTAAATGGTTATTTAGGAGGAATAATATTATTGAAAAGAATAGTTCAAGGATTAAAATCTTACTTTTCTGATAAGAAGAATAGAATAGTACATATTGTAATGGGTATTTCACTACTAATTGGATCTGTATTTGATTCAATAAGTCCTTATCTACGTATAGGATTATATGCAGGTGCTATAAGTTTCAATTTAATAAGAATGAGGTATTTTTAAAATAATCAGAAAATATACTTGAAAAATTAGTAAAAGTTTAAACGCGCTGATAGAGAGTGTTACGTTCTACAGGCATGCGATCGATGGCAGTTATAACTTTAAACATTTCTTCACGAGGTAAATGTTCACCATAGGATGCTCCTGCAGCTATAGATATCTTATCTTCCATCATGGTACCACCCAGATCATTGGCTCCGCAACATAAAGCTAGTTGAGCCATTCTTATCCCTAATTTTATCCAGGATGCTTGAATATTTGGTATATCCTTACCCAAGATGATTCTAGCAATTGCATGTACTTTTAAGTCATCCAATCCACTAGAACCTTTTAATTGCATGCCTAAAATATTATTTTGATTTAGAAAAGTCATAGGAACCAGTTCCGTGAACCCATGGGTTTCACGCTGTATATCACGCAATATTAAAAGATGATTAATACGATCTTCCCAAGTCTCTACCGTACCATACATAATAGTTGATGTCGTGGGAATACCCATTTTATGAGCTTCTTTTATAACATTAACCCATTCTGCTGTAGAAACTTTATTGGGACATATTTTAGCTCTAACTGAATCCACAAGGATTTCAGCCGATGCACCAGTCATAGTATCTAATCCAGATTCTTTTAAGGCTTTTAATGATTCTTTAATAGTTAACTCTGATGTTTTTGCCGCATGAAAAACTTCCACAGGTGATAATCCATGAATGTCAATATTATAGTTTGTTTTGATGGTACTGATTAAGTTACAATAATATTCAACAGTCATTTCAGGTGTTACGCCACCAAATAAGCATATTTCAGTAGCTCCAACATTAACTGCTTCTCTAATATCTCGTAATATTTCTTCTGTTGTCATATTATATCCGATACTATCTCTGAAGGAGCAAAAACCACATTTAATCAGACATTGATCAGTGATATCTATATTTCTGTTAACGACAAAAGTGACTTCCTCTCCCACTATCTCCTCACGGAGTTGATTGGCCACATTGAATAAATCAAATGGATTAGAATTCACCAGCTTTAAAGCATCATCTTTGGTGATTTCGCCTGAGATAGAGCGTTCATAAGTGTCTTCCATATTATAAACTTCCAACTGATTATTCATATTAAAAAGTTGTTATAACCCGTTATATTATTATATAATAGTGATGGATAGTATGAATTTTTATAAATTCATTTTTTTTATTTATTTCAGATATCAAAAAATTGTTTAAGTGTTATTATTTTATTTTAAAAAAAATAGTTAGTTTTGAGTGCCGGGGGCGGGATTCGAACCCGCGGCCTCACGGTATCCCAGATATAAAGTCAGAACACGTGCTTAGTACCCTATGAGCCGTGCGCTCTAACCAGCTGAGCCACCCCGGCATGGCTTATATGACATCAGATTTTATTTAATTTAAAGCTTTCTATCGATTATTTAGAAAAAGGATTACTAATATTATAAATATAATATTATTATTAATTTGGGGTTAGTAATCCTGTAGATATGATTCTTAAAATCATATTATTATATACTATTTATTGATTTATAATATTTAATTCTGTAGTTGAAAATGTGTTAAATAAATTACTAATAAGTAGATTGTAAAAGTTATTGGCTGTTGATTTGTTTTTCTATTTGTCTATGTAAATGTTTGGTTTATTCCCAGGATGTTTTTTATTCTCTTTTAAGTTCCGTACTATACAAGGTTTTCTAGTGTAAATTTTCGTTACAGATCTTATTCGAGATATGAATTAATATATTGAATTTTCTTCTATTTTTTTTTATTTGTAAATTCATGAAAAATAAGATATTTCAGCTGATTATATCATTATTAACAAAATATTAAGGATTTAAATGTATTTCCGAGCATGTTAAGCAATGTGTCATACGCGTAATGTATATAGTATAAAGGAGAGTTTGTAAGATTTTGGATTTTGAAACTTGCAAAACATTTATTTTATAAAGATTCAGAGTGGCTTTAAGATGGGTGTTTAGTTAAAATTAAAGGATTAATTCTTGTGGATGACTGGCTATTGCAGTTTGGTCTGACGGGCCTGTTTACGCCAACCAAGCAGTAAAAACAATGACATTTATCTAAAAAGGTTTTTTTTAGATTTAATTTATTTAAAATGAAGTATATTTTTAATGATAGAAATATAGATCATAGATTTGAGGAATTTTGCTTTGCTGGGATCGTTAAAATGAAGAAATATAAAAAAAATTTTTTGGAATAATTTAGGATAAAGTATTACTATTGAATGTAAAAAATCAAAATAAAAAAATTCGAGAAACCGGGTATTGTGAATGCGATAAACATTAAAATAATGTCTATTATTTCTTTTTCAGATTCCTTAAAGTACCCTTAACGGTACCTTAACAATTTTTATAATTTAAAAATTTCTTTAATGAAAGTATTACTTTACCTTTAAAGTAAAGATGTAAAGAATTTTCTTATGTAAAAAATTGGTGAATAAATTTGCAGTTTTACAATTAATAGTTGAAGAATTTAAATAAAAAAAGTTATCAAAAAAAGTAGCTGATTTTATGAATTTATATGTTCAATATATTATAATATTATAAACATTTGAAAAATAATTTTTTTTTAAAAAATTTTTTAGGTGAAAAATTTTATGTCAAACGAAGATGAACATGTTATTGAAGCAGTAGGTAAAACTAGGGTGGTTATTAGAAATGGGGTAGTGGTGGAGGTTGGTGAGCCACAAATTGATTATTGTCCCATATTTGATAAATACCGTGGAATTAAAAAACTTACACGTGAAAATGTAAAAGAGAATATTGAATTTAGGGTAAAAGATTTTGGAATGTGCACTGAAAATAGAACTTTAAAAATGCGTGATTTCTTATCTTTTGGAGTTTCAGAAACACTGAGCACGTTATTAGAGGATGAACTTATTGATTGTGCTGTTACTGTTAGTGAAGGTTGTGGAACCGTTATCATAACTGATCCGGAACTTATGCAGGGTGTTGGGGGTAGAGTTTCAGGTTTAATCACTACTACTCCTATTTCTGTTATTATAGAATTTTTAGGAGAAGAGAATGTTCTTGATCCAGAAAATGCGGGGATAAATCAGATTCAAGGAGTCTTAAAGGCTATTGATATGGGTTATAAAAGGATAGCTGTTACTGTTGTCTCTGCAGATGATGTGAAGAGAATTAGAGAAATTGAAAAGCAGCATGAGGATGTTAAAGTTTACATATTTGTAGCGCATGCTAGTGGGGTTTCTGAGGAAGACGCTAAGATTATATTAGAGTATGCAGATGTTGTAACGGGTTGTGCATCTAAATACCTTCGAGATATGGGTGTAAATCAAGGCTTCTTTAAAGCTGGTGACTGTATACCTATATTTGGAATATCAGAAGATGGAAAAAAATTTCTTAAAAGAAGAATTGATAAGATTGGTGGTTTGAAGGAAAAGGAGGATGCTAAGATACCTAAACCATTAATTTAAAACATTAAATTTTAACACATTTTTTTTAATTTTAAACCTGCTAGTGCTCGTATAAGGGAGCTTTGAGTTATTAGCCCTACTAAGTCTCCCTCATTTGCTACTGGAATTCTTTGATAACCTTTATCTGCCATTATCTGCGTAATTTCCATTATGGGAGTATCTAATTCTGCAATTACCAAGTCTTTAGTCATTAGATCTCCTACTTTAAGTCCTAATGCTTCTCCTCCGGCAAGTAATATGTCTCGATGTGTTATAATGCCCACCAGCTTTTTTGAATCATTCAATACTGGCAGTGCTCCGATATTACTTCGCATCATTTTGAGTTTGGCTGCTGCAATTAAATCAGTGGGTGAAGTGACATGAACTTTTTTGATCATAATATCCTGGG
The DNA here is from genome assembly GCA_015661405.1 of Methanobacterium sp. GTDB lineage: Archaea > Methanobacteriota > Methanobacteria > Methanobacteriales > Methanobacteriaceae > Methanobacterium_A. Next base: position 35,543 of record JACWMK010000020.1, on the reverse strand, counting down.
CAGTTAGATCTTTTATCATGATTATTAATTTTAATTTTAATTATAAAAATTATTCTATTTTTACTGATATTTTTTTTTAAGTAAAAATTTTCAAAATAGATATTAAAAAACTTTTTATAACTTGGAATATCTAAATTCAGCTATTATGTATTTAAAAACTGCTAATGTAATTATATGATATTTAATATCACATAATAGTCTAAATAAATCTTTAAATTTAAAAAACAAAATTTAATAAAACTGTTCCTGGTAATATTTGGCCTGTGAGAATTGAAACTGGTATGTATGAAATGCATACTATCTGAAGGTTATTTTTTCTTGATGAGTCGAATTGATTTCCATTACAAAGGAAGATGGATTCCACCAGAGAACGTTTAATTTTCATTTTTTTTATATAAATTTTTTTAAATATATATTGAATGTGATTTTTTTAAGAAATTGTTAATTTTAATATGTACTGATCTTTTCATTTTGAATTCAAAATTTAAATTAAACAAATATTTAGTCGTACATTTCCAGTGTAAAAAAAATGTGAAAATCAACATTAAATAATGAAACAGTTATTTTTTTTGTACTTGATATTCTAGCTAATATATTTCTTTATCGATTTCAAAGCCCTATCTGAATGTTATTTATAGATGTGATATTTATTCAGATTTTGTAAATATGGCCACCTCTGTAAAGTTGGATGACGAAGTAGAAATATATTGTCAAGTGTAAAAAAAAAAAATGGAATTAAAAAAAAAAAGAAATTTTTAATTGATTTATTTAAGGGCTAATTCAATGTCGGATGCGTGAACAGTTACTCTTCCTGCATGTTTTGCGAGTGCAACTGCTTGAATAGCGACTTTTTCACCCCATTGTTCTAATTCTTTTCCTAAAGCTTCTTTTGCACCAGTACTGACTCTTTGTGCACCGGCATTTTTTATTAATCTTCCTATAGGAGCTATTGGTAATTCAGACATATTTTATCACCTACTCATAATTTTATGTATGATATATTTAAATATACCGAATTTTAAACTGTTTTTCCTTACATTAACCTCATATTGATCTTAAAATTCCATTTCACCTTTTTAAATTTTTTGTAATCTTGTAATTAGTAATTTCTTAAATTTTTTAATTAAAAACTATTTTTTTTAGGAGGTAAAGAATCGTTGTAACCTATTATGTGAATGAAAATGACAAGCCCACTGCTAGAAATTACATAGAAAGTTGGGGACCCCGGATTCCAGGATATAACATTATAGCTGGATTACAGCAATTAGCAGCAACACAACCCACTACAACTACTTCTGAAAATAATCCAGTTACACCAGTAACCCCTCAGAATGAAAATAAACCAATAGAAACAGTAACATTCGCACAGGCTACAATTCAACCTGCTGAAATAATTACGGCTATAACTGCGGTTTCAATTTGGATAAGAAGAATAATTATATTATCCGTATTATCTGTATAAATGGGCACTAAATAATGAATTAAAATAAATGGAACACTAAAAATATCGTAAGCTATTAATAAAAAAAGAATTAGTTTCTAATTATTTTTAAATAAATTCTTGTTCTTAATTTTTTAGGAGTATCACCCCAAAATTTAAGTAAAACTGTTCCTGGTAATATTTGGCCTGTGAGGATTGAAACAGGTATGTATGAAATGCTACCACTGAAGGTTATTTTTTCTTGATTAGTAGAATTGATTTCCATTACAAGGGCTGATGGATTCCACCAGAGAACATTTAATAAAACACTGTTCATGATCCTGTTGATAATTCAGATTATGATGAGTATGCACAGCATGCTAATCCTTTCTATAGTCCATTATAAACTTTTTTTTAATTATTATATGGATAATAATTAGTTATTTATGGTTACGAGTCCATATATTATACTGTGGTTTACACCATATGTAGTGATTATGGATAACACAGTAAACCTCATTGTTAAATAAATCCACTAATTTTTGTCTTAAAATTTGTAGGATTGATTAATAGGAGGTGAAATGTATGGTATCTGTACCAAAAAATGAAAAAACTATGATTCAATGTATTTGTAACGCCTGTCCCTCTTACAATGAATGTATGAGAGGTGAAGTTTTAGGTGTCTTCTGTTCTTTAGGAGATGCAGGATCATGTGTTCAAAATATTGAAACTTGTAATTGCCAAGAATGTTCAATTTCGTCAGAATTCAATTTTTCTAGCGAAAAACATTGCGAAAATGGATCCGCCGAATCACAAGCAAAATAAATAATTATTTATTTTTTTCTTTTTTTCCATAAACATAGAAACTGTAAACATAATATTTCTTTGAAGTTTAAAACTGTTCTTCCTGTTTAGAATGAAACTGTACTCAATCAACTAATAACACTTTCTAAATGAACTTCATTAAACAATGCAAAGACAAAGTTGAAAATATTGTTCAAATTCATCATTGTAATATTACAACTATTCTAGTATAAAAAAAATAGAAATTAGAAAGAAAAATATTTTAAAGTTATTTACAGCTCATTTCTATGTCTGATGCTTGTATTGTTACTCTTCCAGCATGTTTTGCACATTTAACTGCGTTTTCAGAGATTTCTTCAGCCAAATCTTCTAAAATTTTTGCTAGAACTTGTTCTGCTTCAGGACTAACTCTTTGTCCACCTGCATTTTTTATTATTCTTTTTAATGGAGCTAATGGTAGTTCAGCCATATTTTATCACCTAATCATAATTTTATGTATGACTATATTTAAATATACCGAATTTTAAACTGTTTTTTCTTACTTTAACCTTAGATTGATCCTTAAAATTCTATTTTACCAATTTTTTATTTTTGTAATCTCGTAATTAGTAATTTCTTAAATTTTTTATATTTAAAAACTAATTTTTTAGGAGGTAAAGAATCGCAATGACTGATATAACTCAAGCACAACTTGAGGAAGTTGTAACCTATTATGTGAATGCAAATGACAAGCCCGCTGCTAGAAATTACATAGAAAGTTGGGGACACCTGATTCCAGGATATAACATTATAGCTGGATTAAAGCAATTAGCAGCAGCTCAACCATCGACAACTATATCTGAAAATAAGCCAGTTACACCAGTAACCCATCAGAATGAAAATAAACCAATAGAAACATTTACAATCGCACAGGCTACAACTCAACCTGCTGAAATAATTATGGCTATAACTGCGGTTTCAATTTGGATAATTATATATAATATATAGTATTACTTATTCTTAATTTTTTATGGTAATTTTCTGAGTTTTTTAGGAGTATCACCCCAAAAATCTAAGTAAAATTATGACCATATAATTAAACTGCAAAGAAACTAAGTTATCGGATCACAAAATTTTCTAAAAACTTGTTTATGTTAAATGGGGAGGTCTTAAAAATATGTCAGATGATTCATCTAAGGAAGATGTTTCGATAGTAATCTGTGGAGAGGCTGGTCAAGGTATTCAAACTGTGGAATCAATTCTCGTGCAGGCTATTAAAATGGGTGGTTATCATGTTTTCTCATCAAAAGAATATATGTCACGAGTAAGAGGGGGTGAAAACTCTACAGAAATACGTATATCATCACAAAGACTTAATTCTTACGTTGAACGCATTGATATTTTGTTAGCTTTAAGTGACGGTGCAATTGACCATTTAAATCAAAGAATAACCTCTGAAACTCTTATACTTGGTGATGAAAAGAATTTGAAATCAGTTACCGAATATGATACTATTACCATCCCACTTTTTAAAAGTGCAGAAGAATTGGGTGGACCTATCTTTTCCAATGTTATTGTAGCAGGAGTGATTTCACGGGTTTTAAATATATCATCAGAGATATTTAACGAAATTATTACGAGAATGTTCTCCCGTAAAGGAGAAAAAATTGTAGAAAAAGATTTAGAAGCTGGTAAAAAAGGTCATGAAATCGGAGAACAACTTGTTAAATCTGGAAAAATCAAAATTCAATTAACTAAAGATCCACAAATTAAGTATGAATTATTATTAAGTGGAACTGAGGCTGTAGGATTAGGATGTCTCGCAGGAGGTTGTAACTTCATGTCATCATATCCTATGACTCCATCCACACCTCTGCAAATGTTTATGGCCCAAAATGGAGTTGAATTCGATTTAATCTTTGAACAAGCTGAAGATGAAATAGCAGCTCTTAACATGTCTATCGGTGCATTCTACGCTGGTGCTAGGTCCATGATTGCTACATCTGGAAGTGGATTTGCACTTATGGAAGAAGCAGTAGGCCTTTCGGGGATGATTGAAACTCCAGTAGTGATATATGTAGGTCAAAGACCCGGACCTGCAGTAGGACTTCCCACCCGGACTTCACAGGAAGATCTTAATTTAACATTATATTCTGGTCCGGGAGAGTTTGCGAGGATCATATTTGCACCGGGTAACTTCGAGGATGCATTTAAACTGTCACAAATAGCCTTTAATTTAGCAGATAAATATCAAATCCCAGTATTCATACTTTCAGATCAATATTTTGCTGAATGTTATTATAATATCCCTTCCCTTGATTTAAGTGACTTGAAAATTGAAAATCATATTGTAAAGACAGATGAAAATTATAAAAGATATCAACTCACTCCTGATGGTGTTTCCCCACGTGGAATACCGGGATTTGGAGTAGGGGTCGTTGTGGTTGATTCAGATGAACATGATGAGGAGGGTCATATAACCGAAGATTTAGATCTAAGAGCTAAAATGGTTGAGAAACGTTTCACTAAAAAAATGGAGAAAATCCGAGAAGAGGTAATTCCCCCTGAGTTAGTTGGTAATGAGGATTACGAGATTTTGGTATTGGGTTGGGGTTCAACTTATGGTACTATAAAGGAAGTAGTGAATGAACTAGATTCTGATAAAATTGCATTTTTACATTTTAAACAAGTTTATCCGTTATCATCTGACACGGGGAAATATCTTAAAAAAGCCCTTAAAACCATTATCTTTGAAAATAATATTAATTCTCAATTTGGAAATCTGATTAAACTTGAATTAGGATTTGATATAGATGAGACGGTTTTAAAATATGATGGAATGCCGTTTTCGGTGGAAGAAGTTACTAATAACCTAAAAAAATTCTTGGAGGGTTTATAAAAAATGGATCCTAAAATTTTTGATATGGAGAATGCGGATGTGGCATGGTGTCCTGGTTGTGGAAACTTTTCAATACTTTCAACGGTGAAAAAAGTTTTAGCTGAACTTGAAATAAATCCTGAAGATCTGGTATTGGTTAGTGGTATTGGTCAGGCAGGTAAACTTCCTCATTATGTTAAATCTAATGTATTTAATGGTCTTCACGGTAGATCACTTCCTCCTGCTACGGGTATAAAAGCTGTTAATCCGGAGCTTACAGTTATTGATGTAAGTGGGGATGGTTGCATGTATGGTGAAGGGGGTAATCATTTCATACATACTATACGTAGAAATCCGAATATAACTAATATAGTTCATAATAACATGGTTTATGGTTTAACTAAGGGTCAGGCATCTCCTACTACTAGGGCTAATTTTAAAAGTAATTTACAAGTGGAAGGAGTATTTCTGGAGCCATTTAATCCATTATCTGTGGCTATAGCTCTTAAAGCTTCATTTGTAGCTAGAGCATTTAGTGGAGATATGGATCAAACCAAGGAAATTCTTAAAAAAGCAATAAAGCATAAAGGATATGCATTGGTTGATATATTCCAACCTTGTGTAACATTTAACAAGGTAAATACCTTTGAATGGTTCCGGGAAAATACTTATTACTTAGAGGATACTCATGATCCTTCTAATATCGGTGAAGCATTCCAAAGAGCTATGGAAACCGATAAGTATCCCTTGGGAATATTTTACGTGAATAATGATAAGAAAACATTCGAAGAAAATTTAGCTGTTTATAATAAGAATAAATCCCCAGTTTATAAGAGAAAAGTTGATCTTAATAAATTGGAAACTTTAATTAATTCGAAAAGAAGTATTTAAATTGATTTAAAGGATTTATAAAAGATAATTTAATTTTAAAAAAAATGGTGATGTCTAAAAATTTATTTATTTAATATTTTTAGAATTTCCCATAAAATTTTTCTAAAAAGGAAAAATTCCGATTTAATAATGGAGAAGATGACGCATGTCCAATGATTTAGAGTCTTTACTTAAAGAAAAAAGAGTTTTCAATCCTTCCAAGGAAATAGTTGAAGGAAGTAATATTAAAAAATGGATGGATATCCATAACCTTAAAGATTATGATGAATTACAGGAAAAGGCTTTAGAGAACCCGCAATGGTTTTGGAATGAGATTGCAGAGGAATTGGATTGGTTTAAACCTTATAAAGAAGTTTTAAAATGGGATCCACCTAATGTGGAATGGTTTTTAGATGGTAAAACTAATATCGTGCATAATGCCTTAGATAGGCATATTGAAGGTCCGTATAAGGATAAAATTGCCTTTATATGGGAAGGAGAGAATGGTGAAGTAAAAAAATTAAGTTATCAGGATCTTTACAGGGAGGTTAACCGTTTCGCTAATGCATTAAAAAGTTTAGGTGTGGAGAAGGGGGATAGAGTAAGTATTTATCTTCCTATGATATTGGAATTACCTATAGCCATGTTGGCTTGTGCTAAAATTGGTGCAATTCATTCAGTTGTCTTCTCCGGTTTTTCAGCGAAGGCTTTTGCAGATCGAATAAATGATGCTGGTTCAAAGATTGCTATAACTGTTGATGGTTTTAATCGAAGAGGTAAATTCATACATCTAAAGGATAAAGTTGATGAAATATTAAAGGATACTCCATCTATAACGAATTTGTTAATTGTGAAACATGTTGGGGTAGAAGTTACTTTGGAGGATGGTAGGGATATTTGGTGGCATGAAATAAGGGATCGAATGGATTCTGAATGTGAAACAGTGCCTATGGATTCTGAAGATCCGCTTTTTATTCTTTACACTTCTGGCACTACGGGAAAACCTAAAGGCGTAGTGCATGTTCATGGCGGATATATGGTGGGAGTTTATGCTACACTTAAATTTGTATTTGATATGAAGGATGAGGATATATGGTGGTGTGCTGCGGATATTGGCTGGATAACTGGACATAGTTATATAGTATACGCGCCATTACTTTTTGGTGTTACATCCATTATGTATGAAGGTGCACCGGAATATCCAGATCCAGGGAGATTATGGAGAATGTTAGAGGATTATAAGGCCACCATCTTCTATACTGCACCTACTACTATTAGAATGTTCATGAAGTATGGTGAGGAATGGCCTCAGAAATATGATTTAACTTCTTTAAGGCTTTTGGGAAGTGTGGGTGAACCTATTAATCCTGAAGCATGGGTATGGTATCATAAGTATATAGGTGGGGATAAATGTCCTATCATGGATACGTGGTGGCAGACTGAAACGGGTATGCATATTATTACTCCGTTACCCATCTCAGATTTGAAACCTGGTTCTGTATTTAAACCATTTCCTTCAATAAAAGTGGATGTGGTTGATGATGATGGTGAGAGTATTATTGGTGATGGTGGACATTTAGTTATAAAGTCTCCTTGGCCTGCCATGTTCCGAACTTTATATAATAACCCGGATCGGTTTATGAAGACTTATTGGTCTACTTTCCCTAATATTTATTTAAGTGGGGATGTAGCTCGTCAGGATGAAAATGGGTACTTCTGGATTCAGGGAAGGGAGGATGATGTCATGAGCGTTGCTGGGCATAGAATTAGTAGTGCTGAAGTTGAATCTGCTTTAGTAAGCCATCATGATGTAGCTGAAGCTGCTGTAGTTGGTAAAGCTGATCCTATTAAAGGTGAAGTTATTTATGCTTTTGTAATTTTGAAGCATGGACTAAAAAGAAATTCTGATTTTAAAAATATTTTAAGGAATCACGTCAGAAATGAAATTGGCCCTATTGCTAGCCCGGCTGATATAATATTAGTTTCAGATCTTCCAAAAACAAGTTCTGGTAAGATAATGCGTAGGGTGATTAAGGCTAAAGTTAAAGGGGAGCCTGTTGGAGATATAAGTACATTAGCTAATCCTGAAGCAGTTGATGAATTAGATAAAGATTTAGTAATATAATAAGAATAATATAGAGTAAAAAAAAAATATAAATTTACTTAGAATGTATTATATTATTAGATTTTTATACAAGTGAATTAATATGCAAGGTAGTAACGAAAAAGAATCTAATTTAGAAGAATCTTTGAATGAATCATTAGAATTAGAAATTAATGAGGATGATATTAGGGGATTATTAAGTATATTTGAGAAAGTTCCCCCATTTGCATTAAAGATAGCAGTTAATAGGAATATGAATGCAGTAAAATCATTTGAAAGTAAAATAGAAGATTATAAATGTCAATTGACTAATGAAGACCGTTTAAAAATAAGTAAAATCTTAGAAATCCCTATCCCCGAGCTTCAATTGTTATTGGATAAAGTTTATTTGAAAACGAATTATAAACAGTTTAGAATATTAGCGAATTCGAAGGCTGAGTCGTTTCTAATATTAAACTTGGGGGAACTTAAAAAAGTTCTGTTTAATGAGTAAATTCATATTAAAAAATTTGACAATTTTATAAAAAAAAACATATTTTTATTTTTTATTGATAAAAAAATAATTTCAAATACAAATATTTTTTAAATTAAAATTTTAAACTTTAATAGTAATCTCATTTAATTAAATTTTTTATAAAAAATTCAATTTAATATTTATTTAATCTATTTTAACGAGGTATAAAGAAATTGACGCAACTTGAACAGGCTAAAAAAGGCCAAATTACCGATGAAATAAAATATGTATCGGAAATAGAAGGCATTGAAATCATTAAACTGCTGAGAAGAGTTGCAAAGGGACAGATAGTTATTCCTAAAAATGTTAGCAGTGATAGCATTCCCTTAGGAATAGGTAAAGGGTTGAAGACTAAGATAAATGCTAATGTTGGTTCTTCCTCTGAACTGGAAAATATTGAATGGGAAGTGGAAAAAGCTCTAACTGCAGTTGAATTTGGTTCAGACACTTTGATGGATCTCTCAACAGGCCCTAATTTTAAAGAAGTCCGAAAAGCCATAATGAAAGCGGTGAAAATTCCCATAGGTACTGTACCTATCTATGAGGCTGCGGTAAAATCATCCGAATCTCGGGGTGCAGTTGTACATATGGATGAAGATGACATGTTCCAAGCAATAATTAACCAGGCTGAGGAGGGTGTTGATTTCATCACAGTCCATTGTGGCATTACCAAAGACACTGTGGAGAAACTTAAAAATTCTAACAGAATCATGGGCGTTGTAAGTCGTGGTGGAGCTTTCTTGGCGGCTTGGATACTCCAGAACGATGAGGAAAATCCTCTTTATAAAAATTATGATTATCTTCTAGAAATAGCGCATGAGTATGATGTGACTTTAAGTTTAGGGGATGGTTTAAGACCGGGATGTCTTCATGATGCTTCGGATATCCCTCAAATAGGAGAATTAATAATTTTGGGAGGTCTTGTAGAAAGAGCTCGTGAAAAAGGAGTTCAAGTAATGGTGGAGGGTCCAGGACATGTACCCTTAAATCAGATTGAATCTAATATTCAAATGCAGAAGACTATATGTAAGCAAGCTCCTTTCTATGTTCTGGGTCCATTAGTGACAGATTTAGCACCAGGTTATGATCATATAACTTCTGCTATTGGGGGGGCTATAGCTGCTGCTGCGGGTGCTGATTATTTATGTTACGTTACACCTGCTGAGCATCTCTCTATACCTAACGTGGATGATGTGAAGGAGGGAGTTATTGCATCTAAAATAGCTGCTCAGGCGGGTGATGTGTCGAAGGGCGTTATTAATGCTTGGGATAATGAAATTAAAATGGCTAATGCTCGTAGAAGTTTCGATTGGAGACAGCAGTTTGAACTGGCTTTTGATCATGTTAAGCCTTGCAAGTATAGGGAAAGGAAAGCAACTCATGATGAGGATATGTGTACTATGTGTGGGGAATTCTGTGCTTTAAGATTAGTTAGGGATATTTAAAACCCAAAAAAAATAGTACGATTTTTATGGATTTATTATTAATTCCAATTTTTTTTAAATTATTAATAGAAGCTTATACATAAATAATATTAACATTATTTTTTCATTTTTTTTTCATAGTTTTAAAAAAAATTTGAAATGGCAAGGAGGATGTAGTTATGCCAATGCAGCATGTTGATGGTAAAAATGAAGGTAAAATAGTTCTTTATGCTTTAAGTACTTGTGGATGGTGTAGGAAGACTAGAATGCTTCTTGAGGATTTAAATCTTGAGTATGATTATATCTATGTGGATCTTTTAGAGGGTGATGAAAAGAATGAAATCATTGAACAAGTTAAAAAATGGAATTCTCAGCTATCCTTCCCTACAATAGTGATAAATGATGAAAAAACTATCGTAGGATTCGATGAGGAGGGAATTAAGGGGCTACCGGGATGAATAAACTTCCAATTAGTGACTTTGTGGTTAGTGATGGGGAAGTTAACCAGTATTATATAAAATTGAAGAAGCAAGTTGAATCGTCAGGTTATCATCTCAATCCCGATGTTGAATTCACTAAATCATTACTGAAGAGTATAATTTTGAATGATAAGCGTTATGGATATGAATCTTGTCCCTGTAGGTTAGCGGGTAATGATAAAGCAGAGGATTTAGATATAATATGTCCATGTTATTATCGGGATCCTGATCTTGATGATTACGGGACTTGTTATTGTGGTTTATACATTTCAAGTGAGATATTTAATGGTAAAAAGAAGTTGAAACCTATACCGGAAAGGAGACCTTCACCGGAGGACCGTGAAAAGCTAAAAATGGAATCTACTACAGGAATTTTATCATCTTCTTCTATACCCGTATGGAGATGCAAAGTTTGTGGATATTTATGTGCTCGAGATGAGCCACCTGAGATCTGTCCCATATGTACAGCAGAAAAAGAGCGGTTTGAGCAGTTTAATTAGATATCTACATTTTTTTTTTAAATATAAATGTTTAAATGTGGTTAGGAATATTGTCAAAATTTCTTAAAAATATTTTTTTTGAATTTATCCAATTTTATTTATTATGTAAATTTTAATACAATAATATATTTAATAATCCTTTATTTGAAGCTTTTAAGAGTTAACATTGAAATTTTTATAGCAAAGTTTTTATAAAATAATAACGTACTGACAGACATTTACATAAATTTTTAATTAGTTTAAGGAACAGGAGATAGGGTGAATTAATTGAATTTGGAGGATATTTTTGCACTTCACGATGATGTTAAAGATGATTTAAAGTTTTTCGTCACATCCGATGTCCGAGTTAAAATATTACTAAGTTTGCATCAAGGATCAAAAAATTTAGCCAGATTAAGAAAAGAACTTCATTTTAGTTCATCAACTATCTTACATGGGATGTATCAATTAGAAGAAAAAGATTTTATATTCAGAGAGGCGGGAAATTATTATTTATCGCAGTTGGGTGAAATCTCAACTCATAAACTTATTGACGTTATAAAATCTATTCGTACTATGAATAAAGGTAGAAATCTATTTTTGAATCATGAAATTGGATCAATACCTCCAGAATTACTTAAAGATATTGGTTGTTTAGAGAATTCAACAGTTATAAGTTCCACATCCACTGATATTATTAAACCTTACGTAATTGTATCAAAATTTATATCTGATTCTAATAATGTGAAACATTTATCTTCAGTTTTTTTTGCATCTAATATTCAATTACTATTTGAAAACCTCGAAGAAAATGGTCAAATTCATCTACTTTTCACTGAAGAAATATTAAAGAAATTACTTCAAACAGTAAATCCAGAAACTATTGAGAAGGGAGCGTCATTAGATAATCTTAAATTAGGAATAGTTGATGAGAACACCAAGATTTCCCTTACTTTGGGTGATAACTTCATTGCGATGGGATTATTCTCTGTACATGGAGAATATGATCTAAATACATTCTTAATCAGCCAAAGTAAAGAGGCAATCATTTGGGGAGAACAGTTATTTAACCATCATCTTCAATTTGCCAATGAATTTAAACTTTAATTCAACTAATAAGCTTAATTTGAATATAATGAAATAATACTTATAGAAATATTTTTTTAATCAAAATGTTATAACACATTTATCCTCTAAAAAAACATATTATATGCAAATAGAACGTTAAATGTTATTTTTTGGTTTTGGAGGCGTATGATAAAAAATGTCTGCTAATATTGAGATGAAGTATGAGAAGTTGGTTGAACTTTATGAAGTCCTGGATTCCACATCTAAAAGACTAGAAAAAACATCCTTAATTGCAGATTTTCTAAGTATGGTAGGAGAAAAAGATCCAAATATTCTTTCAATTATCACTTTATTTATATTAGGTAGAATATTTCCCACCTGGAGTGAAGAAGAGTTGGGTATAGGTTCTAAACTCCTGATGAAGGCCATAGCATTAGTGGTTGGGGTTAAACCTGAAGAAGTAGAGGATCAAATGAGGGATATTGGAGATATAGGATTAGCTGCGCAAGAACTTTTCTCACGAAAAGTTCAATCAACCCTATTTAGAAGAGATCTTACAATTGAAAAGATCCACCAAAATTTGGTTAAAATAGCGAATATAACTGGAGATAAGTCACAGTATAAAAAATTGGAAATACTCCGGGAACTTTTATCATCAGCATCACCTATGGAAGCTAAATACATTACACGAACTGTTATCGAAGAACTTCGTGTAGGTGTGGGGGAAGGAACCATGAAAGATGCTGTTTCCCTGGCATTTAAAGTTCCTAAAGAAACTGTGGAAAGAGCTCATATGCTCACTAATGATCTGGGTCTAGTTGCAGTGGTAGCTAAAGAACAAGGTTTGGAAGGACTGCAAAAACTTACTCTTGAACCGGGAAAACCAGTTAAACCTATGTTAGCTCAATTATCACCTAACTATATAGCGAGCATACAAGAGATGGGCTGGGCATTTTGTGAAACAAAATATGATGGAATAAGAGTGCAAATTCATCGTGAAAGAGATGAAATAAACATATTCACTAGGAGATTGGAAAACATAAGTCAAGCTTTACCAGAAATTGTGGAATACATTAAAAAAGCTATTAAACCCTCTGATTTTATTGTTGAAGGAGAAATAATTGTTACTCAGGATGGTAAACCAATATCATTCCAATATATATTGCAGAGAGTGAGAAGGAAATATGAAATAGAGAAAATGAGAGAAAAAATTCCTTTAACCATGTATCTATTCGATGTCCTTTATTATAATCAACCCGTATTGGATGAACCATTCAAGGATCGAAGAGAGTTACTGGAAAAAATCGTTCAAATCATACCTATAAAACTTGAATTGAGCACTCAAGTTAAAGTCACTCCTGAAAACCCAGAGAAGGCAGAAAAACTTTTCAATGAATCTATAGATGAAGGTCATGAAGGAATAATGATAAAAGATCCTTATGCACCATATACTCCGGGTATACGGGGAAAAAAGATGCTTAAATGGAAAGCTACACCTGAAACTTTAGATCTGGTTGTGGTGGGAGGAACTTATGGAACGGGTAAAAGAGCTCATTTTATAGGATCTTTTCTCTTGGCATTGCGTGATGAAGACAATAAACTTAAAAATTTAGCGCATGTAGCAACTGGATTGGATGATAAAACCCTTCAGGAGCTTTCAGAAATCTCTGAACCCTTAATTGTACGTAAAATAGGCCGACAGGTGGAAATGATTCCGTCAATCATTATGGAGGTTGCTTTCAGCGAAATCGTTAAAAGCCCGGAATATGAGAGTGGATACTCTTTAAGATTTCCGGTGGTTAAGCGAATCAGAAATGACCTTAATATTGAAGATATCGATACTGTTGAACGTGTTGAGTCAATATATCAAACTATGAAACTCATTAGTTAAATAATTTTTAGAATGAGTACATATTTGAAGTTGGGACTTATTTTCGGTTTTTTTGTTAACGATACAATAATTGTGAATTAAATTATTTTTTTTAATTTTTAATTTCTTAATTTTTTTTGGTCAATTTTTGAGGTGAATTTATATTTAGAGTGTAGTTCTTGATTTCTTCTAGTATATCATGTGCGTAATAGGATGAAAAGATTATTCCTAGTATATTTACTAACCAGAAGGATATTAACCGGTCAATCAGGACAATGCTTCCTGCTATAACACTTGGAACACCGAAAAGCACGAATAATCCTGTTAAAGATATTTCTATAGATCCAATTCCTCCGGGAAGGATGGATATTACTCCAATCACATTAGCTAGTAGGAATATGACGATTATTATTATGAAACTTATCTTAACGTTGAATGCATAGGATACTGTGTAAAGTCGGACGCATTCTAGTAGCCAGGACATTAATGTTAGTATGCTGACTAATGTCAGATTTTTGAAGCTGGTGAAGGATTGAGTATATTCAATCATTCCTCTCAATCCTTGACTGAATTTTTGATAAAGATTATCTAATACCTCTTCTTTAATGGGTAGTTTGCTTATGATGGGATGTATTTTTGAGTAGAGCCATAATGCACGGTTTTCTTTCCAATTTATAAGATAAACTATTATCATGACACTTAAAGTGGTTACACCGCCTATTATGGCTATGTAACGTATTTGTGGTATGAATAATGCAGATATTATTAAAAGAAATCCTACTATGCCTAAATCGAAGAATCTTTCTGTTAGACCGGCGGATAAACCTTTAGATAGACTTATTTGATTAATGTTTTTACCGGCGACTGCGGTTAAAATTTCTCCAGCGCTTTTCATGGGACTGAAGTTACCTGCAAAAATACCAATAGTTTTTACGATAAAATTTTTTTTAAATTCTGTGGTTTGGTTTATGATGAAACCCCAACGTAGTGATCTGATTGCTACTACAATTAAGTGTATGAAAATTGCTAGAAGAATTAAAATCCAATTAGCTGTTTCAAGAGTTTTAACTATATTTAATGGTCCGATCCATAATATTAGCAATATTATTAGGACTAGGCTGGTTAAAAGCACATAAAACCGCTTCAATGTTTAATCCTCCATTTTAATTCTCTTAAAAAAAGTTTTAATAAAAATAAAGTATAATTTAATACATTTATCCATGTGATATGTGATTTTTCATCTTTATAATGGCAGGGTATAGGCTTTTCTTCAATCATTACACCTTTTTGAGATGCTTGATATATGATTTCTGATTCATATGCATAATCATTATAAGGTATGTTTAAAAAATAATGTGCAACATCAAATGAAAAGGCTCTGAAACCACATTGACTGTCTGTAATTTGGTATCCAGTTAAGCTTTTAAGGATTTTAGTGGTTAACTTATTCGATAATCTTCTTATTAAAGTCATACCTAACGGGGGACCATCAATAAATCTGGAGCAGACAACCATTCCTGCTTTCCCTATGCTTGAAGCTAATACTGGTATACATTTAGGGTTATGCTGTCCATCACCGTCCATCAATATTATGACCTTGTAATCATCATTCAATACTATTGCAAGACCTGTTTTTATAGCTGCACCTTTACCCAAATTAATGTCATGTTTAATTATCTTAGCACCGGCTTCAACTGCTAATATGGATGTGTGATCTGTTGAACCATCATCAACCACTAATACATCAGAATAATTTAGAGCTTGATGCACTATTCCCTTTATGGTCTTTTCTTCATTGTAAGAAGGAATTATAGTTATAATTTCCATATTTAACTTTACCAGATTATCTTTCATAGAAATTGAAATTATTTAACAGCACCTTTTAATTATCTTAAATAGACTCTCATCCATGGCGTAAGTCCTTTTATATATGAAAATGGAATCAAAATATGAATAAATCATAAATAATTAATATTATCCACATTATCTTCATACTCCTTCAATATTTCTTAGAGGCCTTTGAGGCTAGGTAAAGTTTTCCTTCGATACTCTTCAGGTGTTGGATCACTTTGTGGAATTCCTGCATCAAGAAAAACATCGCCAAATTTTAATCCTGCTGTATACATGTTTTTGAAAAGTTGATATAAGTATAGTGGATTTTATCTATATTATACATATTAATAAAGTTATTATGCATAGCAATAAAACTAAATTTAGATTATCTATTTTTTTTCTTTTTTACAAAAAAGAGTTTACAAAAAATTAATACAGGATCAACTAAAAGAATCAGGTAAAATTACTGATAATTTATTAGAAGAATACACAAAGAAAGTAGCATTTGAAGACGCACTCATCTACGGGAAATATTACGACAAAAACAGTTTACCATCTAATGATCAGATCATATCTGATTTTAAAGAGTTATTCAATTTATATTCTCAATTAAAACCAGATGAAAATGGGGGTAATCCTACGGTAAATACATTTTTTGAATTCTTAAAAGAGAAAGGATACTTTTTTGATTATAAACTTGTGGAAAATTTTTTACTCTCATTGAAAGTTAAACCATTCGTTATATTAACAGGAAATTCTGGAACTGGCAAAACAAAGGTTGCTCAACTTTTTGCACAGTATTTATCTAATTTTGAAAAAAGTAAAAGATTCATCATTTGTAACTGAGGTAAAAGTTGGCCAATCAGCTAAATCCGGTGGATGGACACTTAACAAAACTAAGTTTTTTGAATTTTATCCTGAACTAAAAGAAAATGAAATTACCTATGATATTAAAGTCGATGATGTAAAAGGTAAAGGCACTCTTACCCCTTGGCCTCACCGATTTTTTGATAAAACAGAAGGCAATGTTAAAAAAAGGCTTGAAGAACTTAATCCAGAAAAAAAAGTCAATCTAGAAATTATAATACCTAGAAATAATGAACCTAAATATGAAATAATCCCAGTAGGTGCTAACTGGACCGAAAACAGGCATATAGTTGGATTTTATAATGTAATAACAGAAAAATATCAAAAAACTACTTCATTAAATTTGATTTTATCAGCAAAAGATGATACCGATGAACCTTACTTCTTAATCTTGGATGAAATGAACCTTTCCCATGTCGAAAGATATTTTTCAGATTTCTTATCTGCAATGGAAAGTGAAGAAGAAATAGAACTTCATAAGGCTGTAAAGGATGAAGACAAAGAAGAAAAACATTACCAGCTTCCTCCTCAAAAAATTAAGTTATCCCCTAATCTTATGGTGATTGGGACGGTTAATGTTGATGAAACCACTTATATGTTCAGTCCAAAAGTGTTAGATAGAGCTAATACGTTAGAATTTTTAACTCAGCCTGCTGAGTATTATATGTCTGGTTCTTTAGATTACTCTGTAAATGGTGATCTAGATTATCTTCAAAACCCATTATCTGATATTGGTATTAGAAATGAGAATATTAATGAACTTAAAAATCGTTTAATTGGAGTTAAAGTCGTTGATGGTCAGGATATATGGGATGTGCTTTCAAAAAACATTGGTATGTTTCAAGAAATTCTTAAAAAAGCTAATTTTGACTTTGGATTCCGGACTATCAATGAAATAATCCGATTCATGTGTGTAGCCTGGCGATATGAGGAGAATCCTGCGAAATGGAGTAATTGGGAGCGTTATTTCGATGCCCAGATTATGCAAAAAATGTTACCCAAGCTTCATGGCTCTCAAAAAGAGTTATCAGGTATTTTAGATGAACTAGAAGACCTATGCGTCAAGGGAAACTTTACATCATCTGAACTGAAGTTGAAGAAGATGAGAAAAAGTTTAAAAGAAAAACGTTATGTTGCTTTCACGGGGTAAAATGACTGAACAGAGAGTAGAAATCTGTTTAAATGATGATAATGGACATGAAATTGGTATCTTAA
This sequence comes from Methanobacterium sp., assembly GCA_015661405.1. Classification (GTDB taxonomy): domain Archaea; phylum Methanobacteriota; class Methanobacteria; order Methanobacteriales; family Methanobacteriaceae; genus Methanobacterium_A. The sequence continues at coordinate 17,739 of JACWMK010000020.1, read as the reverse complement.
CTCTTAAACCCGAAAGTTATTTTGCTGATTTATGCCCCCAGATTTCTTTGGAAGGGATAGAATTTTATAATATCCGTGATGTTAATTCCAAAAAACAAATCCCTATACAATTAAATAATAATCATCCTGAGGATTCTGCTAGCATCATTTTACAGGAAGAAACAAGATATAATATTATTTTTAAATCAAAAAGTACCATTAATGATTTGAATTTCCCTACCCTGCAACGCTACCATAAAGATTTCAAATTCAGCAAATTTTCATTAGATAAAGGAACTTATATTGGAAATTTAAACACAGGTAGCTATGTGGGTAAATCATTTTTTGATGTGGAAGTTAATGGAATTAGATCTTTAAAGATTCCTTTTGAGGTTCGTCCCCGAAAGATTGACTTGGACCATTACTCTGCAATGATATCTGATCTCTGTGAAACCGCATCCGGGATTGTTTTTGAATCATCTCCTGTTTTTGAACATCAAAAACTTAAAGAAATAGTTCGGAAAACATTTTATGAAGATTTCATATTTTTAGAGTACCTATTTCGACCTGAAAATCTTTTAACTGCCTATGAACATATTAGAAGAGACCCCCATAAGATATTGCAAAGATATCAAGAACCCGTCCCATTAACGTTATCACCCACTGTAGGGCCGTCAGAATTAATTAGCATGGTTTCTGATTCAGCTAACCTCTATAAAACTGGCAAAATACCTTTAAGTTGGCCAGATAACTTTAAAAATTATGTTCCTAACGAGATTAACCAATCATTCTATAATGAAATAGTTGATAATCCTGAAAATCGTTTAGTGAAATACTTTCTACAACTAATAGATGATCTTTTAGATGAAATGGTTTCTTATATTAAAGAGAATGGAGAAGAGGGTTATGATGCTGATAAAATAAGGGAATTCCAATACTTAACCCATGAGTATCTCTTGGATGGTTGGTTAGAGGATGTTGGCGAGTTGAATTTTTTTCCTTCCAATTCCCAAGTACTACAAAAAAAAGCTGGTTATCGAGACATTCTCAGATTTTTCATGGTATTAGAATCAGCTTTCTTTATAAATTGGGATGATGCTGAAGACCTCATAAAAGGGTACCAACGTAAATTATACGATCTTTATGAATATTGGTGTTATATTAAACTCTTTAATATACTAAGTCACATGTCACTTGTTGAACCAGATTACAACAGGATTTTCGATAAATCTGATGTAAAAAAGTGGTCAGTAAGTTTGAAAAAGGGTCAGAGGTCTTCACAGCATTTTAAAGTTCAAATTAATGGTGAAATATTTGATTTAGAATTATTATATAACCAGAGTTTTAGTAAAAATAAAACTGAAAATTCTTCTTATTCTCTGACTTTAAGACCTGATTATACACTACATATTAAAAATGGTCTTAATTCATATTTAATACATTTTGATGCAAAATATCGTTCCGATGTTCGATTAGATGATAATGATGTTAATAAACGTGATGAAGAAGAGGAGGAAAAACGCATATATAAATATGCAGATGTTTATAAAATGCATACCTATAAAGATGCAATTAAAAATACTTTAGGAGCTTATGTGCTTTATCCTGGAACTGAACCGAAGATTTTCGAGGAAAAATCTCCTAATATAATACCTTCTGTAGGTGCATTCCCACTTAAACCGGGTAAAACAGATATTGACAACGAAAATAAAATAGAATCTTTTTTAAAAGATGCATTAACGCAAATCTCAGCAATAAATCATAAAGAATCAATAATAACCAAAAAAGATTGATAATTACTAAACTTTTTAACTATACAATTGGTTTATTATGGTTTTCTTAAAATTTTTTTTTAAGTTCTACTTAAATTGGAAAATTATTGTGTTGATTTATTTTAAAGATCTTTTAGGAGAAAATATAATAATAGAAAAACTAATCCAAAAGTTCCAAAAATCCAGATTGTTATAACTGTAATAAAAAGTGTAATTATTAAGCTCCAAGGAATGCCAGCAGGGCTTCGTATTCCTTTAGATTTGTTTGCGTTTGCCTTTCTAATTCTTTCTTGCTTTCTTTCCTCTAACCGGGATTTCCATTTTTTATCCCATTTAACATCAAGAGGATCGTCTTCTATAATTGTATATTCGTTTGGTTTTGAAGTGGAAGTGTAGATGTTTCCACCACATTCACATTTATCTACAAAATCATCTGGCGATTCGCCTGGTTGGAGTTCATAATAACTACGACATTTCTTACAGACTAAAAACTCTTCCTCATCCAATTTAGGGAGTTTTTTGTTTTTAGTCCGAAGTCCTCTTTTAAATTTCTCTATTCGACACCAAAAGAAACACCCACAAATTTTATTTCAATCCAAAGTATCTAAATTTTTCCAAATCCTCCTGGAGTATCTAACTGAAGATCGGTAATTTCATTTATGGTTTGGAGGAAAACATTCAAATTTTCTGGGTAATTGCCCCGGCAACGGGTTTCTAAACATTTATCTTGATATTTTACTTTCAAAATAAAAATATGTCCGTCTACACACATATTCTCAGGAGGATTATATTGTTCACTCCAATCCCAAAAACCTATCTCTTCCATCTTAGACCAAAAATAGGACCATTCATCATCAAGTAGTGTTATTTCCACTACTCTTAAAATTTTATCTGTAGAATCAGATTTCCATTTGAAAATAAGATTATTCTCCTTTAGAATTAACTCGTTAACACCACCACGGCCGAAGAATATACATTCTAATTCTAACTTCTCTGGAAGGAAAATCATAATAATACTTCATATTAATCTTATTTATAAATAATCAAAAATATTTATAATATCTGAATGGGGAATTTCAATTGGGTAAATGGGGAAAGAAGATTTTAATCTTTATCTTAAATCATATTGGAGTTTATTATCTATTTAATACTTCAGAAGAATTAGATATAAAAGTAGAAACAATTTGGGATATTAATAATAGAATTTGGAAGGTGAAGGATTAATAAGCATAATTAATAATGGTGAAGGGATGAACGGGTGAACGTTAAACATCCCCCCATCAAGAATATTATTATTTTAAAGTTTTACTTATAAATTTATATTAAAATGATGAAAATGTCTAAAAAAATCACTTTAACTCATGGTCTTCAAGCATTGGTTGATGATGATGATTTTGATTATTTAAACCAGTGGAAATGGTATGCTGAAACTAGTTACACCCGGAAGGATGGAACTAAACTTTATTATGCTTACCGATGGCTTAGTTCAATGGAACAGGAAAAAGAGGATAGAAGATCTAAGACTATGCAACAGGAAATCATGGGTGATTTAGGTTCTAATGAAGTTGTAGGATTTATAAATCATATGGTTTGGATTTAAGACGCGCAAATTTGAAGATTATGAGTCGTCGAGAAGTTTCTCAGCACATGAGGATACCGAGAAGTAGTAAATATCCCGGAGTCAGCTATAATGAATCACTTGATACATGGCAGGTGCATATGGGGGAAGGACAACAGGTTAAATGCATCGGTCAATTCAAAAGTGATGAAGAAGAAAAAGCATACCAAGCAGACTTAGAAGCCTTTAATGAATTAAATCAAGGTAAAAATTAGAATCCATCACCATACATCCTCATCCCCATTCATCAAAGTACAAAGGTATTTTCTGGGATTCTGGAAAAGAAAAATGGATAGCCATCATCACACGAAACGGTAAAAATAAATATTTAGGTGCATTCAACGAGGAAGAGAAAGCAACTGATGCTTACCTACAAGCTGTTAAAGAATTAGAAAATAATGTTCCTTGGGATAAACTGATAGACACATTCTCGCAAACGAGCCCTAAATATAAAGGAGTTTACAAGAGTGGTGATAAATGGGTTGCCCGTTTATGGGTTAACCAGAAATTCCTATACATTGGACGGTTCGATACTGATTATGAAGCATATCGAGCCCGACAGAAAACCTTAACTCAACATAAACATGAGGAATAATTTAATTTTTTGATCTCTTGATTGCTTTAGGTATTATTTTCATATTATGAAAATAAAATATTTAAATAAAATATATTACTAAAGATTACCTCTACTTGGGGCATGTTTTATGAGAGATAGCATGCAGGGGGCGAGTGAGTGGAGAATGTTTAGATTTTATTATTGGTTCTTTTGTAGGGTGGTATGAATTGTGATATTATTATTCCAAAGACTAACATAATTACTATTACATAGAATGCGTTAGTTATACCACCAATTAATTTCAAGACGGATAAAGCATTATAAGTGCCCATTAATAATATGAACCCTAATATTGCTGTTCCTATGGATGTGGATAGATTATTAAGAGTATTCATTACTGCAGATGCATCTGGTTGTTTATCTCGACTAATGTCAGTGAAGAGAAGGTTGGATGAGGAAGGGAAGATAATTCCCACTCCAAATCCAATTGAAGCCATTCCTAATACCATCTGTAGTAGAGTAGTATGTGTACTGAAAGTACTGATTAAGTAAATAGATCCTATTAAAGCTATTAAGAATCCAAAGGATATGATGTAGCGTGGTTGGAATCTTTTTGAAAGAAAACCCGTGGCATAAGCCATTATAAACCTTGGTGCAGCCAATGCTGCAAATAAAAAGCCCGTGGTTAAGGCACTGAACCCTAATACTGTTTGCACAAATACAGGTACAATAAAAATAATACCACCACTCATTAAACTAATTATAATTCTAGTCATATTACCTAAATCGAATCTATAATCTTGGAAGATTCTAACATCAACTAGAGGATGTTCACCATTCTTTATCCTATTTCTCTGGTTAAGATAGAATATAATAAGGAGAATAATCCCGGCTGTGATAAAATAAGGTGATAAATATTGAGTAGTAGGGTTGTTAAGAACTATAAACCCATAAACGAATAATACTATTCCTATTGCTGAGTTTAAAGCGCCGACAATATTTATATCCTTCCAGGTCAATGTTTTAGGGAATGATAATATTGATCTCGAGAATAACAGAATAACTAATACTATAATGAATTCTAGTCCAAATGCATAACGCCAGGTGAAGTAAGTAGTTAAAGAACCTCCGATAAAAGGCCCTAATACTGCAGCACCGGCTGACATGGAGCTGATTATGCCTAAAGCGTAAGCTCTTCTCTCGCCTGAGTAACTACCTACCACTATAGATGATGCACTTACCAGCATAAAGGCACCGCCGATACCCTCTAATATAGACCAGCCCAGAAGCAGCATCGTACTATTAATACTTAATGCCGCAATAAGAGTCCCAATACCATAGATAACAGCACCCATAAGAAACGTTCTCTTACGACCGAAAACTTTCTGCAACTCACCGCTGAGGAGAGTTAAACTCGCTAAAACCAAGACATAAACAACGATTATATCCTGAATAGTAACAAAATTAGTATGCAAATCATGAACTAAAGTGGTAATCGCCACATTCAAAAAACTGACGTCGATAGATAAAATAAAAACACCTAAAGAAACTATTATTAAAGTCAACCAACCCACATTAGACACATTATCTGTCTTTTCATTCATCTTATGACCTCTGAATTACTATCCTCTTTTTTTATTTACTAATAACTGGGATATCATTAAAATATTTATAAAACATCATTTTTTTACACTCATATGCTGTTCATTCCCTGTTTTCTTATTTTATTTGAATTTCTTTTAATTAGAGGGATTTTTTTATTTTTTCAAGTCTTTCCATAAAATTTTCTATTCGTTTCTCGTTGAGTGCTAGTTTTTCTTTCTTAATATCCTCCAGGAAAGAAATATAACTATCAATTTCATTTAATGCAGTTTCTATTGCTATTGCGCTACGATCTATTGGTTCAGTTAATGAGTGTTGTATTTGAGATCCTAATATTCTATTAGTAGTCTCGTACCCTACTTCTGTTAACTCATATTTTCCGTCTTCTCTTTTTATTATTAGACCTTCCGCGACTAGTTTTTTTAGCATGGGGTATATTGAGCCGGGTGATGGTTTAAATGATGTAAAGGATTCATTTTTTTTCACTTGATTCCCGTGATACTTTTGATGAGGCTTTAATACTTGTCGAATTTGTTCACGATGCCATTGAATGGATTCCGTTACTTCTGAACCAGTTTTTGGGCTATGCTCTAGGACATGTAATGTCATGAACCTCAAGCCCCCTAATTTATCTAATTCATTTATTCTTCCACATATATTTTTCAAATTCCACATTGTACAATAACCTCGCATTGTTCAATCAATATATATCGATATTAATATTTTTTAAAAACAATTATAAACGACTTATTTTAATATTAAATATAAGAAAATAGTATTTAAATATATCGATATCGAGTAATAGATAAAAATAATTTAAAAAAAATATTTGAAAATAATGTTAATTTTACTTCACATAGGATTATCAATATCTAAGAATAATCTTTTTATAAAATGGTAATATAATACTCTGCCAGCTATCAAAAAATGACTAGTTTTTCATTATTTCCTTTAAATTAATGGATCTAATGGTATGTTTTATTTTATTATCTGAAATAATCAGAAAGAAAATCTGTTCTCATAAATATCATCTTTTTTCAATAGGTTTATAATTATCCAAAAAAAATTTCTATTTTATAATTTACTGGATATTTCAAAGATAGTCTTAGTTTTTTATCCCAAATCAATCCAAATATTACATCATTCATTATATAATTTGTATATGTCAACAAAATAAATACGTGATCTAATTTAGATCATATAAATTATGTGATCTAATTTATAATACATGATCTAATTTGGATCATAATTAGTATATTTAAAAATAAAAGAATCTAAATTAAGTTCTTGTTAAGTCAATTAATATATATATATATATATAATTTTATTTTTAACTACAATTCATTTGCTTACCTGTATTTATCCTCTGATGGTTGAGAATGGGTCAATTACCAAGGATGATAACGCCTGCAATGAATTTAATAGAACTTACATTACAGTGATTAGTCATTAAATCAAGGTTAAAATCCTTATTTTAGGCATTTGAATAACAAAATTTATACTATAAATTTAAAATATTTAGATTAGATTCTCAAATTATAAATTTGACTATTATTTAAATTATTTTTACTAATTCTTTATGGCTTAGCAACTAATATTTTACTTAGGGGATTTAGTGTGAGAAAGCTTTTATGGTGGTTGATTGCGGGCTCACCGGGTGGGCCGAATCGTGCTAAGATACTTATGGAGATTCATAATAGACCTAGCAACGCTCATCAGCTTTCTGAAAGGTTAAATTTGAATTATAAAACTGTACGTCATCATCTTAAGATTTTAGAGGATAATGGTATGATTGTATCTGCTGGGAAGAAGAGTGGGGTGAAATTATTTTTCCTATCTGATGAAATGATTAAAAATTATGATATTTTCGATCGAATTAATAGTGAGCAAAATGAATGAAATGGGAGCTAAAGAATAGTTATGATGAGAATGGATAAAAGTTTAGTGTTCAATTATTTGGATTAATCTCAATTTATAAAATTCACATATAATCATTGGTTAATCTCCCAAATTTTGCTGGAAAAGTAACTAAAAATCATGGGATAATTCCATAATAAAGTGGAAGATTCCTCTTTTCAGATGAGAATAGGCTTCCTAAATATTTGGATGATTCATAAAAGAAATAGTATATTTTAATAAAAAAAAATGGGGCACGATTTGTGTACTATTTGTGCATAATTATTTAAAATATTATTTAGACAATTAAATTTAGGGTGAGCTTAAAATGGTATTTGAGGGATTTCAACAGAGTTATGTGCTAATATTAGCATTAATTTTTGGATTATTAAACATTTCATTAGTCTTATGGTTTCTTCAGACGTACGGAAAAGTTTATCAAAAAATACAAACTAGATTTACCTTGGGATTAATCATATATTTTACATATATTTTAATTCTTAATCTTTTTCTCATTTTAATTTTAGGTTTTGCATTAACGCACGTTCCTATTTCAGAATTTCAAACCACCGTACAAAATCTAACCATCCCTAATATCCTATTTGTAGTTAATTTAATCCAGTTACTTGCGCTAATCATCCTATTTATAGTAATAAGGGAATAATTCTTCACTAAAAAAAAATTTTAGTAGATTTGGGCATGGTTTGTGCACGATTTGTGCATAAATATTTAAAAATATTAGACTAAAAGATTAAATAAAGTTTATGACGTGTTAAATTATTTTACTTTGTTGAGAATTTGACTGTAAACCATGAAAATTATGGTTCACCAGAAAATTTCTCGTAAGTAAAAAAGCAATATAAATGGAGTATTTAAAATGAAATCAATTTGGAAAAATATCAAACATCGAAACGGATTAATCATAGGTATTGTTTTTGCCATCATCCTCACAGTCTATTTAGATGTCACATATTTAAGATACATGTTCGTGGAACGATTAATCGTTAATGTATTAATATGGGTAGTTTTCATATCTATTTTCTGGATATTGTATATAAACAAACGATTATAATAGAGCTACCTTTACAATTCTTTAATTTTTTTTAGTCACTCTTTAAAGGTACCATGAATAGATATTGTAAAAAGTTAATCCATTTGATTAAATATGCATTAGATTATTTTTTTTTATTCTCCACTCAGCAGATAATATTATATTATTATATTGCAGCGGCGGAGCGGTTTAATGGATTATAGAGTCTTTTTACTCCGATCAAGTTAACTTCAATAAATCGGCCATAGTTGGTCCTATGGTCGATAATATAATGCTTAAATTTAAAAAAAATTAATCGTAATATATAATTTAGTATATAAAAGGTTTTCCTATAGTTTATAAAGCCTTTTGAATCAGTATTTGCACTAGATAATATTGTAAATGGTTTATACGTTCATATTTTTTTTTAAATATTTTTTTGATTACCTAACAGCTGTAACAAGCACTAAACGATTTGATGGTCGAACAGCTCACTTTGAAAAATTTCTTAAAAGGAATCCAAAAAATGTTATCCATCACCTTGGCGATACATTAGATCTACGGATGAAGATGCTCCGTGAAATATCAAAAAGATGCGCCTCACAGACCATCACGGGACGAGAAAGTATTTTTCCAGGAGTGGGGTTGACCTCATGGTACAAATCAAACGCTAAATACAAAAGTTATGGTAAAAAAATATGGTGGGCCAAGGTAATAATAGAAGGCAAGGAGGAATATCTGGATAATTATTATACTGAAATGGAAGCAGCACACGCCTATTACCAGGAGATGGAACGTTTAGGGTTAGATATAAACCAGGAAACAGAAGCATATAAAATCTACCAAAACTGGTTACATGTGCGAGAATTCACTGCAAGAATCTGTAAAGAAATACTCGATGATTACAATAATCGTGAAAATATTAAAAAGGAATGGTACCTAGAATTAATTAAAAACAAGTTAAAATATTAACTAATTAAATATGGAGTGGATTTTTGGTGGCTCACCTCTTTTGCAAGAACTGTAATGGTTACTACAAATTAAAATCAAACGAACGTGCAAGTGATTTTGAATGTTGCAATCAATGTGGTGGAAGCCTAGAGTATGTTAAGGACAATGTTGATGATCCTCATGGTTGGGATTTTTCCGGTACTCCAGATGATTTGATTAAACGACGAAAACATTTAGCAAAAGAAAAAAAGAATCCCAAAATTAATAAAAAAAGTGTTAAAAGTAAACGTAATTCTAAAACTAGAAAACGTAATTATAGCTATTCTAAGCATAAATCATATGTTGAAGAAAAGAGGTCAGAATATGATCTGATAATGATTGTAGGGGTATTTGTTGTATTTATTGGAATTTTGGGGGGAATTTTGGGGTTATCTCTACTTTTTATATTGGTAATTGTAGGGATGTTCATGGTTAGTTATGGTTATTATAATGGAGAAAGCTGGAGAAAAGGGGCCCGAGGGGAAAAATTAGTAGCTAATCATTTAAGCAAACTGCCTAAAGAATATATTACGATAAACGATGTTAAAATTCCTAATCTTGTGGGTAATATTGATCATGTAGTAGTTGGGCCGTCTGGGATTTATGCTATTGAAACGAAAAATTATAGTTCTTGTTATTTTGCCGATGAAGATTATTGGTATTATTGTAATTCACGTCAAAAGGCTAAAACTAATCCCGCAAAACAAGCGAAAATACAAGCCCTGAAACTTAATGAGTTCATTAGTGAACAAGCTGAAAACACTTTAAATAGATTATATGTCCATCCAATCGTAGTTCCGATAAATTCAAATTTAATTTTTTTCCAAGAAATTGAATCTTATTCTATAGTTTTTCCTGATAAACTTGTAGAATTCATTTCAAAAAAACATAATAATTTTAATTCCAATGATGTTGAAATAGTAACAAAAATATTGAGTAAATAAGAGTCTTTTTAAATCTCTATCAAACATTAAATTTACCAAAGAGTGGTATAAAAAGCATAAAAATCACAAGACTTAATCTAAGTAGATCGGTAAGTTTTTCCCGTTTTTTATCATCCTACGTTTCATTTGTTAAGTAATAATAGGTAAATGAAGAATATGTTTACTGATATAATATCATTTAGTAAATATTATAATAGACTACCCTAGAGAAGTTAAATTAGATTAATTTTCATAGTAAAACTTGGGGGGAAGTTAATGGATAAACAGGATTGGTTCTGGCTTTGGGTATTTGGGAATATGACAAAAAGACGACGAAACGCCAATATAGGGAAAGGAATCGTTATATTACTGTTCTTATTGATCGGAATAATAGCTACTTTATCAGGACACCAACCAATACCACCAATATACAACCACGGTATTCAACCAACATACCCCCACGGTTGATCGTGTAAATCACAGACTGGAAGAATTGCAGCAGCTATAAAAATTTCACTTTTTTTATGTTCATTTCAGGTTCCGATTAACCTCAATAGTCAAATTATTTTATTTTAACAATCATTTCATTTTCTTACTTATACCCATCCTCTGAAGGTTGAGAATAGGTCAATTACCGGGGATGATAGTACCTATAATGAATTTAATAGAACGATTACTTATATTCCACCCGATCAACAAATATGGAGAACATGAGGAGTGTTCTAGGCGGTATAATCTCTATGTGCATATAGCATTTATAACCACCTTCCTTTCAAAATGATTATTTTCTTTTCATATTTGAATAATTTTTTTTATATCGTTCCATTTTCTTTATATGGTTTAAAAGTTTTCAAATATTCTTTAAATATCTTATCTCGAAGATGATATTTACCCCTAGATTTTTTTATTATTAGATTTTTATCTAACATAGTCCTCAACCAAAATGAGGGTTCTGACTTTAAATCCAAACCATCTTTAATATCTTTATAAGATAAAACTGCTTGATTACTTTCCGCCATTAAACCCAGAATTTTTCTCTCTTCATTAGAGGATTTTTCATACATTCCTCTAAATTCTCTTTGAGCTAACAAATTTAATGATGTCCGGAAAGATTTTTTAAATTCGTTAATTCCAATTTTACCATTAACAGCTTCATTGAAACAATTATATGCGATTACTTGCATATAATATGGAATTCCTTCCGACATTTCATATATCAAACCTAAAACTTCATCAGTAAAATCGACATCTTCTCTTACTGCTGGTATAACTATGGCATCCTTTAATTCTTTATAAGATAATGGTTGTAATTCATAAGGTTCAAATAGTCTAACTGCTGAGTCTACATGATCTTGTATCTGTGAAAATATATCATGACTCCCCGTTGCAACAAACATTATATTCATATTTTTAAGGTTAAGTTCAACCAATGCATTCTGCAATATGCTTAAAACCTTAGTTGGACCATTATTTGAGATTATTCTTTGAAGATCATCGAATAATAAAATTAAAATTGGATTTTCACCCTTCAATTCCCCATAAATAGTTTGCAATATTTTTTCAAGCGCTACAGAAGGACTTGTACTAGGTATTTTTCTTGAAACCGTGAATCCACCGGCTAAGGGAATGTTAACCCCTAATTTTGTGATATTATCCCAAAAATGACTTACACTGACTTTAAGGGTATCCGCACACTTATCAACAATTAAACTATAAATATCATCAAAATTTCCCTCAACCAAAGGAATTCGCACTGGATAAACTTCATTAACATTGCTAAACTCTTCTTCAAACTTAATTAACAAACAAGTTTTCCCCATACCTTTAGGACCATATATAATTATATGCTCTGCAGCTCCGGCCTTAGTAGATTCATAAATTTCCCTTAATTCATTAAGTTCATCCACTCTACCAGTAAAATATGAAGGAAAAATGCCTGTTCTCTTTCTAAACGGATTCAAAAATAAAACCACCCATTTAATAATAAAAATATTTTAATATTCATAGTAAACATAGAAAATTTCTATGATTTCACTGTTTCCTATGTTTCATAACCCATAATATAAAAAATTAATCTATTTCCATAGAAAATTTCTATGATCACTATGTTATCTATGATTCCAAAAAAAATTATAATAATAATCTTTATAACAATACCAAAAATTTAATTTCTAATTTTTTGTAAAAACTTGTTCGGGCAGTTAAATCTGTATTTGTTCCTAAAGCTATATTATACATTATAAAAGCCTTATGATCTAATTTATAATACGTGATCTAATTTGGATCATATAGTTTTTATATTGAAATATGATCAAGAATCTAAATTTAAGTTTGCAAATGTTAAGTCATTAATATATTTTTATTTTGACTACAATTCATTTCCTTACATGCACCTATACTCTGAAGATTGAGAAGAGGTCAAGCACCATGGCATGAGTGGATTTGAATACTCTGATATCTTACATAGGGTTAATGTTGGACTAATTTATTAGTTATTATTTATTATGGTACGTTGTTGTTTATGAATTGGGTGATTTCTGACTTAACTTCTTCTTGATGTCCTAAGAGTAAGTGACCGCCATTTGGTATAGACAGAAGGGTAGCGTTAGGGATACGATCTGCTAGGGTAATTGCATTTTCATGAAGTGCTAATGGATCATCCACTGCACTGATCACCAGTGTGGGGGCCTTGATATCATAATATGGATAATTCATGTTTTCGGAACTGTTGAGCATCTCGGGAGTTGAAATATAAGTATCGAAATAAGTTCCTTCGGTTCTATTGGTGACCGGTAAGATACTAAACATTAAATCATTGACCTCAACCTGCTCTTCAGGAGTGAGATTGAATCCATTAGGCAATCCCGCCCATTGTGCTTGCACGCTTGATCCGAAATAAGTAATAGTTGCCCAATAGATAAAATTATTAGTGAAGAAGATATCGAATATGGTTTTTGACAGGATAGGTGCTTGTCCTATGCCTACTGGAGATACTAGTATTAGTGCTGATACACGATCTGGGTATCGCATGGCAAACTGGACTGCTGATGCTGATCCTGCAGAATAAGCGACAACAACTACTTTTTTGATATTCAATGAGTCCAACAGAGAAGCATAGGCATCAGCTTGCATTTCTACACTGGCATTCACGGGCATGGAGGAGCGTAAATAGCCAAACCGGGAAACGGAAATTAATTGAAAATCAGGATCGATGGTGTAATTGGCTAATAATAATCCTTGGTCAAATCCGCCTGCGTTGCCTTGAATAACCAGTACTGGATATCCTTCTCCGACAGTTGCGTATTGAATTTCTCCGTATTCAGTCTGAATTACATGACTATCTAAGCTGTTGATGTGCTCTTGAGCAGCTTGCATATCATTGAGGTAGCTTTCAGTGATTGCTATCCCTATAATGGCGATAATAATTAAGATAATAACGATTATTAAATATAATTTTGGCATCTTTTTACTCCACTTAACCGTGATAATATACTATCTAACTAAGTATAAAAAGAGTATGTCAAAGTGGATTGACTGTGTATCAACTAGACTATGGGTATCCACTGATATATGACACTTCCAATGTTTGTTTTAAATTTATGCATATAATTGAGCTTGATATGGACTTATTCGGTGTCTTATAAGTTTTATTTTATGCATCTTGTTTTATCATAGTAATCTTAAATTATTGATATGATCTATAGTTAGTTTATCATTCTGAAAGAATATGTAAAGAAATACTAGATGATTACCATAATCATAGGAATGTTAAAAAAGAATGGTATTTGGAATTAATTAAAAAATGGTTGCAATGATTAATAATTCAGATTAATCATTTTTAAGAATTATATTGCTACATAGACTTATAATACTGAGTTTTTATCTAAAATTGTAAATGTTTAGAATATGAATTTTTATTTATTTTTTTATTTTACTCAATACATTTTGGATGCAGTTTGCTATTTTCTCGAATCCTTCTAAGTTAGGTGATTTCAATAAAGCTGCATCTGCTAATTTAACATAAGGATCATTTTTAATATCAGAAATGGAATTTGTCAAGATAATAATGGGTATATCATTTAATCTTATATTATTTAATCTGTCATATTGCTTTATATCATCAATGACTTCCTTTCCATCTTTTTTAGGAAGATTCATATCTAATAAAATAAGATCAGGTCGAGGAACATCACCATACACCCCTTCCCGTTTCAACATTTGAAGTGCCACATCACCATCTGATGCAAAATAAAGATTATACGAAATATCTACATCATTTAATATTTCCTGAATCAGACGCACATCACCGGGATTATCCTCAACAATCAAAATATTAGATTTAAGATTCATAAGTATTCACTATTACTAATTTTAAATAAAATTTGGATGATCATTTATGCTATGGGGAATGGTAAAGTAAAAGGTTGAACCTTTCCCGAGTTCTGATTCCACCCAGATATTTCCACCGTGCCGTCTTATGATTTTCTGACTTACGGACAGTCCTATACCAGAGCCAGGATATTCTTCTCGAGTGTGTAATCTTTTAAATACTTCGAAAATTTGTTTTTGATACTCCGGATCTATGCCTATACCATTATCCGTCACTGCGAATTTCCATTCTTTTTCATCTTTATGAGCAGAAATGTGGATTTTTGGTGGGTTTGATCCTTGGAATTTAATGGCGTTAGCTACCAAATTCTGGAAAACCTGCATCATTTGAGTTTTATCAGCATTAACCGTGGGCAGTGGATCATAAGTTATACATGCCTTATTCTCTTTTATGGTTACAGATAAATTGGAAAGAACATCATCTATTACATTTTCGAGTTCTACACTTTCTAATTCTTTAGCCTGAGTATTAAGCCGTGAAAATGCTAATAAATCATCGATTAAATATTTCATACGATGAGCACCCTCAACAATAAATTCAATATAATCATCAGCTTCATTATCCAGTTGACCTTTATAACGTCTCTCTAATAACTGAGTGAAACTAGTAACCATACGTAAGGGTTCTTGTAGATCATGGGATGAAATATAAGCAAACTGTTTTAACTCCTTGTTTGAACGTTTCAATTCAATATTAGATTTTGAAAGTTCTTGAGTACGTTCTTTAACTTGTTCTTCTAGAGTTTCATTTATTTTCTTCAGTGCGTTTTGTGTCTGTCTTTGTTCAGTAACATCAACATCCATCTCGAGGATTAAAGGTGTGCCATCTACATCTGTGAATGGGAAATCGTAAGCTTCAATTATACTGCCATCAGGTGCTTTTACTTCCCACTGATGAGGTTGGCCTGTTTCAAGCACTTCATATGATTCACAAAAGTCACATGGTTCTGTACGTCCGAAACAATAATCATAACAATGTCGTCCTTCTGATTCACCGAATTTATCACGGAAAGCTCTATTTGCAAATTTAACATGATAATCTGGAGTTAAAAGACATATCATAGTTGGTAGAGTTTCCAGTACATCAAAAATTCGCTTTGCTTCAGCAAAACGTTGTTCATTATCATTTAAAGCTTCCTTCATCTTCTTTTTTTTGGTGCTTTCAAACTGTGTCCATTCGCCTTGACGTTTTACTAATGCAAATTCATGATTATTTACCACTTCTATTATCTCACTGGCATTGCATTTGTCAATACTATAAGTACACATTGCGATCATTGGATAATTGATTAATATTGAGTCTACTTCTTCTTCATAATCAACGAAATTATTCCAATCATTTTTCTCAAGCCAGGAAGTGTTACCGGTGAGTCTTAAACCATCAAATCCATTATCCTGCGAGTTATTTAATTTATTAACCCATCCATTAAGTACTCTATCAGAATCGAATTCTCCTTCAATTATATACCATTCATTGTAGGGAATTATTTCTAATTGACCCTTCTCCAAGTATACATCAATATTTGGGAGGGTAAGTCTCAATGCTTTTTCTGCTTCTTCTGTATTTAATGGTTCAGATGTAACCCACATACAAAATTCATTATTCTCTAATCCTGCTTTGAAGTAAGGAACTAGAATATTAATTAAATCTTCTTTAGATTCATAGAACATACAAAAATGCGTTCCCCAAGGTACATTAGAGATACCATTAACACCAGTTTTTCTCAGATCATCTTTCATTGGAGTTTTTCTCCGACTATCATAAATATGTTAAAAAAAAAATAATTCTTTAAAATATGTTTATTATAGAACATTATATAATTTTTTTCTATCTCATAAAATATCAAAATACGATTTATATGAAATAAGACAAACTATAGTTTATTTTACTTTTTGTTCTTTTATAAACTAAAGAATATATGGAATAAGTCTTTTAGTTTTCTTTGAATATTCAATGTATTCATCTCCAAGTTCAGAGGTTAATGTTTTTTCTTCTACCTGGATGCGGTAACCATAAGCTACTGCGAATATGATTATTATTAATAGGGTGGCTGCCCATGATTGTAATGCTAATCCAAATCCAATTAGGGATATAAGTATTCCAGTATAGGATGGATGCCTTATTAATCTGTAAGGGCCATTATCTACAACTTTTTGATTCTTTTGAATAGCCACTGTACTTGAAAAAAACCGTCCCAAAACATAGATGGACCATTGTCTTATAATTATTCCAATAATCACGAATGTTATACCTAAGTAGAACGCCCAGTAGGGTAATATTGCAATGTTAGATGCTGCAAATGTGTAGGCTATTAATATAGAAATGACTAAACTAATAGTTATTAGCGTACCAGACCCTTTATCATTCTTCTCTAGTTTAGTTCCAGGACGACGTAACATGGGAATTATGTTTGCTCCAATAATTTCACTTAAAATCCAAATAAAGACACAACATAAATTATTACTAGTGCCGTATTAGAATAAAATACAAGTACAGTCATACAATTCTTCACCTATTTTCTAACTTTAAATCATCGTTTTTTAGTTTATTATTAATGAATAAGCTCTAGTATTAATTAGTAAATAGTTTTTTCATCAGTTATTTTGAACTTGCATTTAATTGCTTACATGTAAGTATACATTAGGGGCTGAAAACTGGTTCAAGTCCTGGTATAATAGTGCCTGCTGTGAATTTAATTGGACTTACTTGGGAGATTAAATTGGTATTTAATTCCTCAGCAGTTGACTATTTAATGATTAGTTGAAGTGGGTTTTATTATAAAATATTTAATTAGATTTGAACTAGTGGAAGGTGTTAAATTGGTAAATAAAGAAGATAAATTATCAAATTTAAGCATTTGTATTGGTAGAGTTGAAGCTAATTATATAGCTACAAATCCTCTGATTTTTGAGGACTTTAAAATAGGTGATAAGTTAATATGCATGAAAAAAATGATTATTCTAGAATGATAGATGGTATAATT